>DATKLO010000019.1:0-2005 GCA_035542375.1 Steroidobacteraceae bacterium
AGGCCGCCGCTGGCCAGTCGCGCCGAGCACCCAGCACAACCGGCCGTATGTGGCGTGAACCAATTGGTACGGTACGCTCGGTCCGACGCAGTCAACGTGGCGTTGTTGTAGATGGTGACGACGTCGTCGAGGACTGGCCATGTGCCGGCGGGTGTGAGGAGCGGGCCGATCGGCGGGCGGTTGGGATAGGGCTTAGTGAGGTTGCCCCGGTCCACCGTGATCGACGCCCCGCTGCTGAAGGGGAGCGGGGAACTGCCGATGCACGGGAGCGCACAGCCTCCCGCGATATAGACGCCGTCAAGCGGGCCCTTGCCTCTGCGCGCCGGGCTTCCGTACAGAGCAGTGGATCCGCTCCGTCCCAGAGGTGTGCCGCTCCCTGCATTAACCATCTGGTTGATCGTGTTGCCGAAGATCTTGATCTCGGCGCCGAGCGATTCGACGAGATTGGCGCCACCCGCGCAGTTCGTGCTGGGCGGGCAAATCAGCTGCTTGGGTACCAGCCGGTCGAGGGTCGCCTGGTCGGACTGCGTGTAGCCCGATCCCGCCGAGAGCGGAAACCAGTTGTTCACAATGCCGCCGTTGCTCCCGCCCCCGATGGCCACAGCCGGATTAGCCGTTAGTCCCCCGAGGACCTGAACGCTCCCGCCGATGAGAACTTCGCCACTCACCGCATTCCCATTTCCCGCGACGATGCCGCCCGCCCACGGCGAGGTGCTCGACGCGATGACGAGAGTCTGAATCGTGCGTGTGCGTGTGTTGCCGGCCGCGTCGGTGGCGGTGCCGGTACTCCTCAGGAAGGCCGCGTTGGCGCACCACTGCGCGGCGGAGAACACGTTGTCTTTGATGCACGGCAACCCAAGAGGATACTTCACACCAACCACGTCTATGGAGTTGTTGATCTCGGGTATGGTCACGTACTTCAGCTCGAGGGTATAAGATCCGCCGGGATCCACTGCCCCGACAAAAGGCCCTGCGGCTACCGTCTGCGACGGCACCGTCGTGTTGGCGACATTCATGGGATGAAACTGTGTCGTGTCGCACGGCGTTGGCGCGCAAGTTGTCGAGCCGGCCACGAACGTTTCTTGTCCCGGCGGCTTGGACATGTAGATGTTCCGCAGCTCGCGAATGCCTCGCTCGATGCCCGCTTGGGCGATTTCGTAGGCGCGATAGTCGATCACACTGGCCGCCGAGAACTGCGCCTCGATCAGGGCTAGGTCATACACGGCCAGGCCGAGCAGGGCCACCACGGCGACCGACACGATGGTAATGAGCAGGATGCTGCCCTGCTCGTTCGAGGAACGAAGGAGTCTGCGCAGGCCGAGGGGCAGGCCCATGGTGGGCCGTCAGTTCCTCGTCGTGAAGCTGGCGGCAAATCGCTGTCCCGGGAAGCTGTCGCTGGTGGTCCAGGTGACGTTTGGAATATCGAGGTCGAAACGGAAGTCGAAGAGCGGCGACACCACCTGCCGACCGGGATCGCCACACGAGCCCGAGGTGTTCGGCAGACAATCCACGCGCGGGAACAGGATGTTCTGAGCGCGGATCTGCGTCGCAACGTTCCGGGGCGCATTAGGCGCTTGCTGGCTCAGTAGCAGGTTCTCCGGGGGAGTCGCACAGCTTCCCCCAGTGTTCCAGCTCGCCAGATCGCAGCGGAAGAGCTGGGGCCCGGGCGGAGTGGAGTCTGTCCATTCGTAGATGCAGTGAGTTCTGCCGTACTGGTCCATGTACATCACGGCCTTGCCTGTCGCGCTCTGCGGTCCACAGCTCGTAACCTGCAGCGCAGTGGCCGCCGTGAACTCGCGCTGCATCTTCTCGGAGACGACCGTTCCCGTGCGCTGGACGAAGGCCTGCGTCGCCGCCACGTCGAAGCCGGTATTGGACGCGTTGATCATGCCCGCGATGCTCAGGGCGACGACCAGGAACAGGAAGGCGACCAGGAGGGCTTCGAGGAGGGAGAACCCCTTCTGGTTCTGGACCGATGTGAGCCGCGCGCGACCGATCACTTCTT
>DATKLO010000020.1:0-8025 GCA_035542375.1 Steroidobacteraceae bacterium
TCTGGGTTATCCCGTGTTCTTCGCGTACAGCGCCGCCAAGGGCGCGGTACGTGCGATGACCAAGTCGATCGCGGTGCACTGCCAGAGTAACAAGTACCACATCCGCTGCAATTCCATCCATGCGGGTGCCATCGAGACCCCGATGGTGGCGCAAGCCAACGCGGTGCTGGGACTGAAGATGACCGATTACGAGGCCGCTCCGTGGGGTCTGGGTAAACCGGAGGACGTGGCCAATCTGGTGGTGTTCCTGGCCTCCGATGAGTCCAGGTTCATCAATGGCGCGGAACTCGTGATCGACAACGCACTCACGATCCAGTGAGCGGGGCGGTACGCAGGCGATGCGTTATTACGAGGATCTGGTCGAGGGAGAGGAGGCCACGTCCGGCACGCGGACGCTGACGGAAAAGGAACTACTGGAATTTGCCCGCCAGTACGATCCGCAGTACTTCCACTGCGATCCGGATGCGGCGCGCCGTTCGATATTCGGTGGGATCGTCGCCTCGGGAATCTACACGATGGCCCTCTGGCGGCAGCTCGATCACCAGATCGCCCACGACATCGCCTGGATCTGTGGTGTCGCCTGGGATGACGTCCGGTTTCCAGTGGCCGTGCGCGCCGGAGATACGCTTCGCGCCCGCGCGAAGTGCCTGAGCAAACGTCCGTCGGGCGGCCGACCCGAACGCGGAGTCGTGGTGTACCAATACATTCTGCTCAATCAGCGGGACGAGACCGTCTTCAGCTGTCGCAGCACCAATCTGGTCGAGCGCCGTCAGGCATCGCCGTGAGCCGTCAGGCATCGCCGTGATAGTGTTTCCACGCGGGCAAGGATTCCGGGTAGTCAGCGGGTCGCTGATCCGCATACGCCCGCATGCGCAGTCGGCTCCCAAGGCCTTCCACGTACTCATCCACCGGCAAGTAGTAGAGGAACGCCAGCAGCCGGTCGGCGAAGCGCCAGCTGCCTTGCTCGCGCCGGTAAGTGTCCTGGTAGCGGAGCGCCGCAATCAGCGCGCGTCCGTTGCGCCACACCTCCGCGTGCGAGGTGACCAGTCCTGTCGCCGAGTCCGGATCCGTCCCGAAAGTCAGGATCTGCTCGTGCGAGACATGGTTGGTGACCTTCAGGGCAGCGAAGCGACCGCGGAATTGTTCCAGCACGGCTGCGCGGCCCTGCGCGTTCATCACGCCGTCCTGCGACCGAAAACCTCCGTCGGCTGTGAACAGGGCGCCGAGCGAATCGATGTCGCGGTCGTCGACCGCGACACAGTAGCGCGCGGCGAGTTCGCGCAGCTCAGCCCGATCCTCGAGGCGGCGGACACGCTGTTCGAGCGTCATCGATATGACAGTCATGGGGGCGATCCTCCGGGTCTGCCGCCAGCGGGAGACCTGACATGAAGCAGCTGGATGGAAAGGTGGCCGTCGTGCTCGGCGCGGCGGGCCGGGACAACATGGGGCAGGTGATCGCGCGGCTGTTTGCGCAGGAGGGCGCCCGGGTGGTGGTGGCGGGCCGGCACGCCGACACCCTCGAGGCGCTGGCCCAGGCCATCCAGGGGCGGCATGCGGTCTGCGACATCACTCGCAAGCAGGATGTGGAAGCTCTGGCGCAGCTGGGCGTCGATGCCTACGGGCGCGTGGACATCGCCATCAACTGCACGGGCTGGGGTCTCATGGCCAAGCTTCGCGACACCACCGAGGAGCAGCTCGACCGCCTGATGGACCTGCAATTCAAGGGCGTATTCTTCTTCCTGCAGGTGTTTGCCGAGCGCCTGGCCGCCTGCGGCGGGGGCTCGATCGTGACGATGTCTTCCGCGTCCGTCCATGCGCTGCTGTTCAATCATGCCGCCTACATCGGAACTAAAGCTGGAGCGGATGCGCTCGTGCGCTGCTTCGCCAACGAGTACGGCGCCCGCGGGGTCAAGGTGAACGCCCTGGCTC
Organism: Steroidobacteraceae bacterium; assembly: GCA_035542375.1. Lineage (GTDB taxonomy): Bacteria > Pseudomonadota > Gammaproteobacteria > Steroidobacterales > Steroidobacteraceae > 13-2-20CM-66-19. The sequence goes on from DATKLO010000020.1 coordinate 1,930, forward strand.
CCGGCTTCACCACCACCCCCATGACCGAGCGCGAATCCACCATGCCCGGCCTCCAGGAGGCCTTCGTGAAGGAATACCCCCTGGGGCGCCTCGGCACTACCCGGGACGTGGCCACCGCAGCCCTGTGGCTGGCCGGTCCGGACAGCTTCATGACGGGGCAGGTCCTGCAGATCAACGGGGGCCTGACGCTGCGACGCAATCCGCTGCCCCGCGAGATCAACGCGGCGCTGGCGGCGGCCGCGGCGGCGCCCCGGCCGGTCTGAAAAAAACAGTCATGACTGATTGTATACTAGCGGTTCCTGCCTATAATTCAATGAGCTGGAACGAAATGAACACCCGCCGCACGGGCGCCGGGAGAGCGAGGAGAAGGCGATGGACCTGGGGCTGAGGGGAAAGAAGGCGATCGTCACCGGGGCCACCAAGGGCATTGGCCGGGCCATCGTCGAGCTGTTCGCCCAGGAGGGCGTGGACGTTGGACTGTGTTCCCGGACCGAGGATGAGGTGCAGGAGGCGGTGCGCTCCCTGCAGCAGCGTGGCGTCAACGCGCTGGGCGAGGCGGTGAACGTGCGCGATGGCGAGGCTTACAAGGCCTGGCTCGAGCGGACCGCGCAGGCACTCGGTGGCTGCGACATTTTTGTGCCGAATGTCAGCGCCGGCGGCGGCTTCGACAGCGAGAAGAACTGGACGAAGAATTTCGAGATCGACGTGATGCACACGGTGCGGGGCTGCGAGACGCTCATGCCGCATCTGGAGAAGTCGGGAAGCGGGTCGGTGGTCATCATCTCCTCCACCAATGCGCTCGAGACCTTCGGCGTGCCACAGGCCTTCAACGCGATGAAGGCCGCCTTGATCACTTACTCCAAGCAGCTCGCGCAACACGTCGGCAAGAAGGGCGTGCGCATCAATTCGGTGTCTCCGGGGCCCATCTATTTCGAGGGCGGCGCGTGGGAGCTGATCAAGGGCACCATGCCGAAGCTGTTCGACTACGCGTTGCGACAGATTCCCTGTGGACGCATGGGGACACCCGAGGAAGTGGCGCGCATCGTGGCGTTCGTGGCGAGCCCCGCGGGCAGTCTGATCACGGGATCGAATCTCGTGGCCGACAACGGCTTCACCAAGCGCGTGCAGTTCTGACACCCGAGGGGCGCCGGCGCCACCTGCCATGAGTTCGAAGGACGATTTCTGGGAGCGGTCCAGGTCCCCGGCCTACAAGCCGGTACGGCGCGTGCAGCCGCACGAGAGTCCGGGCACGCCCGTCGAGAAGGCGCCCGATCCGCAGATCCCGGAAGAGGTCATCGACCAGCGGCGCTACTTCTCGCACGAGTTCATGCGCCTGGAATGGGAGCGGATGTGGACCCGTGTCTGGCTGCTGGGCGCGCGTGAACTGGACATCCCCGAGCCGGGCGATTACGTGGTCACGGAGATCGGCCCGGAGTCGATCCTCATCGTGCGCCAGAAGGATGGTTCGATCCGGGCCTTCTACAACGTCTGTCAGCATCGCGGCAACCGGCTGCGCGGCTGCGGGCTGGGCAGCACCGGCCAGTCCCAGTCCTTCACCTGTGGGTACCATCACTGGGAATACGAACTGGACGGTTCCTACCGGCGTATTCCGGACATCGACACCTTCGGCCAGGGCAAACCTCCCTACGGCCTCACCCAGGTGACGTGCGATACGTGGGGCGGCTTCGTCTGGTACACGCTCAGTGATTCGCCGCCGCCACTGCGTGAGTTTCTGGCCCCGATGCCCCAGCATCTGGAGCCCTACAACTTCAACCGGATGGTGCAGACGCGCGACATCACGGTCGAGTGGGATTGCAACTGGAAGACATCGGTCGACGCCTTCAACGAGAGCTACCACGTGCAGGGCATCCACCCGCAATTGCTGTGGTACCTGCACGATCTGGACATCCAGATCGACTGCTACGAGCGGCACAGCCGCTATCTCATCCCCTTCGGAACGCTCTCCCCGCGTGTCCGCAAACCGCCGACCATCCCGGAGCCGATCAAGACGATCATGAAGTCCGCGGGCATGGACCCCGCTGACTACGACGAGCCCATCGGCAACATCCGCCGCGACGTGCAGAAGCACAAACGCGCGCATGGCGCCGCGCAGGGCAGGGACTACTCGCAGCTGAACGACGATCAGCTCACGGACGACTACCACTACCTGATCTTCCCCAACCTCTCCCTGAACGTGCACGCGGATGATTTCTGGATCTTCCGCCAGCGACCGCACCCGCGCGATCCCGACAAGATGTTCTACGACATCATGACGTACGAACTGGTGCCGGAAGGTGTCGAGTGGCCCGAGCGCGCGGTCCACAAGTCCTGGAAGCACGGCGACAAGAGCATCGGCACCGTGCTCGACCAGGACGCGGCAAACCTGCCAGGTGTCCAGGCAGGCATGCACTCGCGCGGCTTCAAGGGGCTGTGGGTCGGCCGCCAGGAACTGCGCATCCGCCATTTCCACAAGGTGCTCGACGACTACCTGTACGGACCCGGCGGAAAGCCGCCCGGCGCGCTATAGAGCACTGCCGCCGTCAACGATCAGCGAGGAAAACCGTGCCCCTGACGCGCGAACGTCTGCTTGAAATCTACCGACGGATGAAGACCATCCGTGAGTTCGAAGAGCGGCTGCACGTGGAGATCGCCACAGGTGAAATCCCCGGATTCACGCATCTCTACGCAGGCCAGGAAGCCGTCGCGGTGGGTGTCTGCGAGACGCTGACCGATTCCGACTACATCGTGAGTACGCATCGCGGACACGGTCATTGCATCGCCAAGGGCTGCGATGTAACCGGCATGATGAAGGAGATCTACGGACGTCGCGATGGCCTGTGCAAGGGCAAGGGCGGCTCCATGCACATCGCCGATTTCGACAAGGGCATGCTGGGCGCCAACGCCATCGTGGGCGGTGGACCGCCGCTGGCGGTCGGCGCGGCGATCGCCTGCAAGCTGCGCAAGCAGGGGCACGTCAGCGTGGCTTTCGGCGGTGATGGCAGCTGCAACCAGGGGACCGTGTTCGAAGCCATGAATCTCGCCGTGGTGCTGCAGGTGCCCGCGATCTTCGTGTTCGAGAACAATGGATACAGCGAGCACACTGGCGCCTCCTACGCGGTGGGCTCACGGGACATCGCCGCACGTGCGCGCGGATTCGGCATGCCCGCCGAGACCGTGGACGGTTCGGATGTCTTCGCCGTCTACGAGGCCACGATGCGCGCGGTTGACCGAGCCCGCGGCGGTGGTGGCCCGAGCTCCATCGAGGCGACGACCACCCGCTACTACGGGCACTTCGAGGGCGATCCGCAGAAGTACCGAGCGAAGGACGAGGTCGCGCGCCAGCGCGAGACCATGGACTGCCTCAAGCGCTTCCATGCCCGGATGCAACAGGAGGGTACGCTCAGCTCCGCCGATCTGAGCGCGGTTGACCAGGAGGTGCTGGCGCTCATCGATGCGGCGGTTACGGCCGCCAAGGCGTCGCCTCTGCCGGGGCTCGCCGACCTGACGACCGATGTCTACATCCAGTACTAGAAATCCGCCCGGAGCCTGACGATGCCGCAACTGTCGATGCGCGATGCCGTGAATCAGGCATTGCACCAGGAGATGGCCCGCGATCCGCGCGTGATCGTGCTGGGCGAGGATGTCTCCGGGGGTGCCGGCGGTACCTCCGGAGAGCGTGAAGCTTCCGGCGGCATCTTCGGTGTCACCAAGGGGCTGCTGCCGCGCTTTGGCGCCGAGCGGGTGATCGATACTCCGATCAGCGAATCCGCCATCGTCGGCGCGGCCGCGGGCGCGGCGCTGGCCGGTCTGCGGCCGGTGGCCGAGATCATGTTCGCCGACTTCATCGGCGTGTGCATGGATCAGCTCTACAACCAGATCGCCAAGTTCCGCTACATGTTCGGCGGCAAGAGCACCTGCCCCGTCGTGATCCGCACGGCCATGGGCGCCGGCATGAACATGGGCGCGCAGCATTCGCAGAGCATCTATGGCCTGCTGACCGCCATTCCCGGCCTGAAGATCGTCGTCCCTTCCAATGCGTACGACGCCAAGGGACTCCTGATCCAGGCGATCCGCGATGATGATCCGGTCGTGTTCTTCGAACACAAGGCGTTGTATCCGCGCAAGAACGAAGTCCCGGAGGAGTCCTACACGGTGCCGTTCGGCGAAGCCGCTCTGGTGCGCGAGGGCGAGGCGGCGACGGTCGTGGCCCTGGCCCGCATGGTTGCCTTTGCCGAGAAGGCCCTCGATGCGCTGGCGAAGGAGGGGATCCGCTGCGATCTCATCGATCCGCGCACGACCTCTCCGCTGGATGAAGAGACGATACTCGAGAGTCTGGAGAACACTGGCCGTCTCATCGTCGTGGACGAAGCACCGCCGCGTTGCGGTCTCGCCGCAGACATCACCGCACTGGTAGCCAGTCGTGGCTTCGGTTCGCTGAAGGCACCCGTGGAAATGGTCACGGCACCGCACAGCCCCGTGCCGTTCTCGCCTGGCCTCGAACGCTCGTGGGTTCCCGGTCCGCAGGCCATCGAGGCTGCCATACGCCGCGCGGTTGGACGATGAGCGCCACCCGCGCCATTCACGCAGTCACGATGCCCAAGTGGGGCATCGAGATGACCGAGGGCACCCTCGGGCAATGGACCGTTCGAGTGGGCCAGCGAGTCGAACGCGGCGAGCCGTTGCTGGATGTCGAGACCGAAAAGATCGTCAACACCGTGGAGTCACCCGCGAGTGGCGTGTTGCGGCGGATCGTCGCCGACACCGGTGAGGTCAAGCCGGTAGGCGCACTCATCGCAGTCCTCGCGACGGAGGAAGTCAGCGACGCCGACGTCGGTAGTTTCATCGACCAGTTCCAGGGCGCCTCGGTCAATTTCGAGCCGGATGCGAGCCCTTCGCCACAGGCAACCCCCGCAGCGCTCGCCGCAGTCGCTGCCGCTGCCCCAGCGCCTGAGACTCCGGCGCCCGATGTGCGCGTCAGTCCGATCGCCCGCCGGCTTGCCGAAACGCTGGGTATCGATGTCTCGAGGATTCAGGGTACCGGTCGCAACGGGCGGGTTTCCAAAGAAGATGTGGAAGCTCACGCGGCGCGACTTGCGGCAGGGGTTGACCCGGCGCAGCCCGCGGCGCCCCCGCACTCCGCCATCGATCGCGGCAATACCCCCGCGCGCATTCCCATGAGCGCGAGCCGGGTCACGATCGCCCGCCGATTGCTCGAGTCCACCCAGACGATTCCCCACTACCGCCTGCAGATGGACGTGGACGTCACGCGAGCCCGGGCGCAAGGCCGTCAGATCGCCGACCAGTCCGGAGTCAGGATCACGTTCAATGACCTCCTCGTACACGCGTGCGCGCGGGCCCTCGTGCGTCATCCGCAGGTCAACGCCCAGCTCGATGGGAACGAGATCCTGCAGTTTCCGCACGCCGATATCGCGATCGCGGTGGCAACCGGCAGCGGCCTCCTGACTCCCGTAATCCGGGCGGCCGACCAGCAGCCCCTGGCGCAGCTGGCGCGGGTGACTGCAGACCTGACCGACAGGGCGCGCCGGGGAGCGTTGACCCGCGAGGAGATCACCGGCGGCACCTTCACGGTCTCCAATCTGGGCAAGTTCGGTATCGCGAGCTTTGATGCCATCATCAATCCGCCCCAGGTCGCCATTCTGGCGGTGGGAGCCGTCGAACAGCGGCTGGTGGCACGTGGCGGCGTGGCTGCGGTGGCGCCCATCGTGACGTTGACGCTGTCAGCCGATCATAGAGTCGTGGACGGTGCGGTGGCCGCCGCATTCCTGGCCACGCTGCGCGAAGTCATCGAGTCCGGCGAGCCGTAGAGGCGCAATCGAAGTTCCTCACACGGACCTTCGGTCGCCGGCCAAGCGGGGGGAGTTGTGATTCGAACGATCATCCGGACTGCCTGGATCCAGCCACTCATCGGCGCACTCATGCTCTGCGCGGCGTGGGCCGCGCCGCCGGCGCCCGTCAATTCCGGGGCGCTCGGGGACATCAAGGAACTCGACGCGCGCAAGCTGACCTCGGATCCGGAGACCTGGCCAGGCGCGGCGGTCTATCGCGGTACCTGCTCCCACTGTCATGAGGGACAGG
>DATKLO010000021.1:0-4683 GCA_035542375.1 Steroidobacteraceae bacterium
CTTGCTGGCCACATAGGAAGGCAGATCGACGCCCCAATCCCCGTACAGCGCCGGATCGCCCACGATGAGCCCGTAGATCGAGGCAATGTTGATCACCCTCCCCCACTGCTTCTCGACCATGGGGGGCACGAACAGCTGCGAGAGCGCAAACGGCGCCTCGAGATTCAGATTCATGATGGCCCGCCACTCCTCGATCGTGACGGTGAGCCAGGGCTTGCGCTCGCCCAGCGCCGCGTTGTTCACGAGGATATCGACGTCCTTCACGGACTCGAACAGCTTGCGACGATCCGCCGGATTCGTGACATCCGTGACCGTCCAGCGGAAGTCACGGCCTGCGGCCGTGGCTGCCGCAGCTGCTGCCTTCAGTGGCGCCTCGCGGCGACCGCAGATCGTCACACGCGCCCCTGCCTCCGCCAGCGCTTCTGCCATCTGGCGACCCAGACCGGTTCCACCGCCGGTGACCAGGGCATGCTTGCCGGACAGATCGAGTCCGTTCTTCGATACCCCACTTGCGCCTGCTTTGCTCACCGTGGTCCCCTCATTCTGTTTGCGAAATGGACACCGACCCGAATCCCCGCATCCTCAGCCGCCGTCCTTCCTGGACACTCTGCGAATGCCGTCATGGAAGGTACCGAACAGCCTGTCCAGCGGAATCAGCAGGGAATCACCGAAGTTCACGCTGAAGAACTTGTGGTGCAGGTAGTGATAGTAGTTGTCGGTGGTGAAGTGGCGGCCACCGACCACGACCTTGCCGAAGCCGCAGTGCCCTTCGGCCGGTGCGAGCCCCACCACCGTAACGAAGTAGATGACATGGAGGGGTGTCGCCGGGAGCACCCACAGCAGCAGCACGCCGGAGAAATAGAACAGGTGTTCGACCGGATGCATCGCCAGCCCGGTCCAGGGGCCGGGATTCACGTTCGCGTGATGCACGTAGTGGACCGCATCGTAGAGCCGCTGCCAGTGGAGCAGCCGGTGTGTCATGTAGAAATGCACGGCGTGCCAGAAGACGAGGCCGAACATCAATATCGAGCAGTACACGGGTGCTTCCGACCAGCTCGTCACCCGGATGATTCCCGTCGCCTGCGCCCAGAGCGTGAGGGCAAGGTAGGCTGTCCAGATCGGCACGCCCGATACGAGGCTCCAGAAGATATTGCTGACCTGCGGCTTGCCGAACAGGAACAGATGGCTCTGCTCTCTCGGCCAGTTCGAGTTGTACTTGAACTGGATACCCTGGAATCGGCGTCCGTAGAGCACGTAGTGCCACGCTCCGTAGAAGCTGATGGCAATCGCTTCGTTGCATGCCAGCAGCAATACGAACAGGCCCACGGACAGGTGAGTCAGGTCAACTCCGCTCGCCTGCAGGATCGCCCACAGACCCATCGCGATCCCCGCGTACAAGGCCAGCCAGGGGAAGAACAGTCCCGGAAACCCGAACAGGTACCGCAGCAGCGCCAGCGGCTGCGGCGGCCATAGCAGCGGGGCCGGGACAGTGAGTGGCAGGTCCGGTGCCCATCCACCGGTCCTGGAAGTGGGCGTGTCGATTGGCGAGCTCATGTAACGCTTTCCCGCGGGTCGATGTGTCCGACCGGAAGTGCGACGCGCTGGCGCTTCCGGCCCGGCCAACGACCGGCCATCGATACTATCGCGGCGACGAAGCCGATTCCAATTTTCGAGTTGACCATCCCATTCTATGGAACGACGGTGCGGCGTGCGAGCAGCAGGGACAGGCCCCGATCGGCCAGCGCCATGGTCGGAGCGTTCGTGTTCGCACTGACGATGTTCGGCATGACGGAGGCGTCGATGATCCTGAGACCCTCTACACCGCGTACCGCGAGCGTGTCGCTCACCACCGTCATGGGATCGTCGTCGCGTCCCATCCTGCAGGTTCCGACCGGATGCCAGTCGGTGCGCACAGTCGAACGAATGTAGTCGGAAATCGCCTCGTCGTCCGAGACGGCAGCACCAGGCAACAGTTCTCCCGTCAGCCCATCGCGCAATGGAGGCGTCGCCGCAATCTCCCGCGCGATCTTCATGCCCTCGACCAGGTTGTGCAGATCCCGGCTGTCGCCCAGATAATTGGGATCGACCAGCGGCAGATCCGCGGGGTTGGCGGAGCGAAGCGACAACGACCCGCGTGAATGCGGGCGCAGCAGCGTGACATGAAGTTTGATCCCGTCAACCGCGGGTACCGCGTCGGCGCCTGTGTTGGCGTAGGCGATCATCGGGACGCAATAGATCTGCACCGTGGGAACCGATGATTCGCTCGTTGCATGGAAGGACGTCGCTTCGCCGCCAACCGTGGTCAGTCGGCCCCTGCGAAAGAGCGCGTACTCGAGGAGATTCCAGATCAGCCTCCAGCCCCGATCCTGGCGGAAGTAGCCGTAGCCACGCGAATTTCCGGCCAGCACCAGCGGTGAGCCGGCGTGATCGTGCAGATTCTGGCCCACACCCGGCAGGTCCACGAGCACGGGGATATCGAACCGCCGCAGCTGCGCGGCCGGGCCAATGCCCGACAGCATCAGCACCTGCGGTGACGCCAGTGCTCCGGCCGCCAGCAGGACTTCCCCGCCGCACCTGACCAGGTGCTTCCGGGCGCCCTGGACGTATTCAACACCGACGGCGCGCTGATTCTCGAACACGATGCGCTGGACCTGGGCCCGTGTGACGACGCGGAGTCGGGAATTCGACCGGACCTGCCCGAGGAAGGCCTCCGCCGCGCTGCAGCGCCGACCGCCTCGCGCGGTGAACTGCAGGAATCCCGTCCCCGCGGGGGCCCCGACGTTGAAGTCAGCGGTGAATGGCAGACCCAGCGCCTGGGCGGCCTTGACGAACAGGCGGCTGTACTCGCAGAAGAATCCGGGATCGGCGACGATCAAGGGACCTGCGCTGCCGTGAAATTCGCCGTCGAACTTCTGGTTGCCCTCGAGCCTGCGGAAATGCGGCAGCAACGCCGCCCAGTTCCAGTGTTCGCTGCCGGCCGACTGTCCCCACTGGTCGTAATCGGCGCGGTAGCCGCGCATGTAGACCTGGGCATTGACGCTGCTGCCGCCACCGACGACCCGGCCGGTGGCGATTTCCAGCACCCGGTTGCCCGCGTGCACTTGCGGGACGGTCTGGTGAAGGGTGCAGTGGATCCCCTTGGGAACCAACCTCGAGTAACCGGGGCTGAGCTTGAGATACGGGCTGGTGTAGTCGCTCCCGGCCTCCAGCAGCACTACCCGCGCATCGGTCTCGGTCAGAAGGCGCCAAGCGGCCACGCACCCGGCGCTTCCCGCCCCGACGATCACATATTCGCACTCGGCCGCTTGCGCCCCGGACCGGGAACCGGCCACCCCGTTAGTTTTCATGTCAACCGGCCCCTTCGACCCAGCGCATCCCACGATGCGGGACGCTCGTTCCACAGTTATGATGCTATCCTGCGCCGGGTGACAGCCGCAACCTGCGGGCCATCCGGCGGTGATATCCATGACTTCGAGAGGTGGCCAGGTGTGAAGATCACCGCGATCGAGACGATCCTGCTCGATGAGTTCCCGAACCTGCTGTGGGTCCACGTCCACACCGACGCTGGCCACGTTGGGATCGGCGAGACGTTCTACGGCGCGCGGGCTGTTGAAGCGCACATCCACGAAACGCTGGCGCCACGCCTGCTCGGAGCCGATCCCCTGCGCATCGAGCACCTCAACGCGGTCATGACGACGCTGCCGATCGCCCAATCCTCCACCGGCGTGGAGTACCGGGCAGCCTCTGCGATCGACATCGCTCTATGGGATCTGTTCGGCAAACACTGCGGGCAACCCGTCCATCAGATGCTCGGCGGCACGTGTTTCGATCGCCTTCCTGTATACAACACCTGTGCGGGATACAAGTATGTGCGTTCGGGCGACTTCCGCGCGCTGGCGAACTGGAAGACGAGTGACACAGCCGGGCCGTATGAGGACCTCGACGCGTTCATGAACAGGGCGGACGCGCTCGCCGAAAGTCTGCTCGAGAACGGCATCACCGCCATGAAGATCTGGCCGTTCGATGTCGCGGCACGCGAGACCGGCGGCCGCTACATCACGAGCGAGCAACTGCGCACGTGCCTGAAGCCCTTCGAGAAGATCCGCAAGGCAGTCGGTGACCGGATCGAGATCATGGTCGAGTTCCACAGCCTGTGGAATCTGCCGACGGCCCGCAGGATCGCCCGGGAACTCGAGGCGTTCAAGCCGATGTGGTACGAAGATCCCATCATCATGAACTCTCCCCAGGCGCTCGCCGAGTACGCGGGGTCCACCAGCGTCTGGGTGTGCGCGAGCGAAACGCTCGGCAGCCGCTGGCCCTTCAAGGAATTCCTCGATCGCGATGCCATGAGCGTCGTCATGGTGGATCTGTCGTGGGCGGGTGGGCTCACCGAAGGCCGGAAGATCGCGAGCATGGCGGCCAGCTATCACCGGCCGTTCGCCGCGCATGACTGCATCGGTCCTGTCAGCTATGCGGCAGCCATACACATGGCCTTCAGCCAGCCGAACACGCTCATCCAGGAGAGCGTCCGGGCCTTCTATACCGGGTACTACCGCGAGCTCGTGTCGGTCGTGCCTGAAGTGGTCAACGGCTTCATCCGGCCGATGGAGGGCGCGGGACTCGGCACGGAGCTATTGCCGGGCGTGTTCAACAGGAAGGACGTACACCGCCGTCGCGTGGCAG
>DATKLO010000022.1:0-28593 GCA_035542375.1 Steroidobacteraceae bacterium
GACGGTTGCGCAAAGCGCTCCGAACAGTCCCGCGCAGTCGTACGATGGTGACCCTGGGTAGGGAGTCGTCTGGTTCGCAAGCAGAAGCGCCCCATTGAGCGCGAAATCCACCGATCCCCACCCCTGCCGCAACGGCAGCCGGTACGCGCCCTGCACGTCGATGCCATCGACCAGCTGCTGTCCGATGTTGATCGCCGTCTGGTCGATGTAACCGCCGGTGGCGACACTGAAGCCGATCAGCCCGCCCGTGGTCGGGCTGCGCACGATGCGGTGGCAGAAGAACGGATCGCCCGTGGTGAGACAACCCTGCAGCAGCAGGCCCGGCGGGACGGCGCCGATCGCATCCTTGAGCTTGATCCGGTAGTAATCGATGCTGCCCGTGAACCCCGGCAGGAACTGCGGCGTCAGGCTCGCGCCGATATTGAATGAATCGGCCCTCTCCGGCTTGAGGTTCACGTTGCCGCCGATCGCCTCCGACAGCTGATTCGCGCTGCCTTGCGGGATGGAGCGGCTGTTGTATTGCGCTGGCGTGACGCCCGTGCGTTCGCATTGCTGCAGGGTTGCCGCGATCACCCCGGTGTACTCGTTCGGTGCGCAAGGGTCATCCCCTGACTGTATCTGGCCGATGGTCGGCGGATTGAACAGCTCGATGAGGTTCGGGGCGCGCGTGGCGCGCTGCCAGGAGCCGCGCAACCGCAGATCGGACACCGGCTGATACTGCACCTCGAACTTGCCGGTATTCACGCTGCCGCTGATCGAATAGTCGGAATGGCGCAGGCCCACGTCGGCCACCAGTGACTTCACGCCCGTCCGGTCCTCGGCGAGACTGCCGCCGAATTCCACGAACTCCTCGTTCACCGAGTAGCCCTCGTGAATGGGCGCGGCCGCGCCTCCGAAGCCCGACAACAGCCCGCTCAGCTCGCCCGAATCCGGCTCGAACTCCATGAATTCCACGCGATGCTCGTACCCCAGGTTGACCGCGAAGCCCTCATTCGCCAGCGGTGATCTGATGCCGTAGTCACCCAGCTCACCCGTGACATCCACGTGCGCGATGCGCTGCGAATTGGTGCCGTACGCCGTGCCGTTCAGGTACATGGCCTGCAGTGCGGCCTGCGTGACCCCTCCATCGGCGAAGATGTTGTAGGGGACGCAGGGCGGGCCGACGATGCACTCGGGAACGCCTCCCGGACCGGTCTTCACCTGCAGGGCATTGGTGATGCCCTGGAAGCTCAGGTACTGCTGATTGTTGTTGAAGAAAGTCGTGTAGTAATACTGTCCATAGGCGTCGTAGTTCCAGTTCGCGAGGATCTCCCCCTTGATGCCGAACACGCCCCGGTAGTTGGTGTGCTCGTAGTAGGAGATGCGACCGCCGCCCTCGATGTTGCGGCGGCCGATCTCCACGTTGGCGCTGACCGAGCCCGGAGCAGCGGCGTCGGCGGCGATCTGCGCCGGAGTGCACAGGATGGCCGCCTCCTGGGCACTGAGCAGCGGATTGCTGCAGTTCACGTTGTAGTTGCCGTTGAGGGTCGGGTCGAGCGGGTTGGCTCCGCGGAACAGTCCCGAAGGCGCGATGACCTGGTTGGTGCGGTCATTCATGAAGCCGAATTCCGCGTAGGGTCGGGCGTGTTCGCTGATGTCCACGTGGGCGAAGAACCCGGCCGTGTAGCGTGTGTCATCGCGTCCGTTGTAGATGTAAGGCTGGGAATTGAAGTAGGCGGGTGGGGTGGTGGGCACGCTGCCGAAGGGGACGAACTGATGGCCGAGCACCGAATACGCATTGCCGTTGATCGCGAAATAGTTGGAGTTCGGTGAGCCCGAACAGAAGGGAGTGGTGTAATTGCCGGCGGCATTCGTGCCGACGTTGACCTGGCAGGACCCGAAGTCGCGGTTGCCGCTCGGGACCGGATCGGCGCGCAGGTAGCCGAAGTATCCGGTGACGTTGCCCTTGCCGTCGGCGATGTTCGAGCCGAGGATGACATTCAGCGTTCGATCGTGCCCGTCGGTGATGCTGCCGGTGGGATAGGCGATGCCGGCCGCGCGGGACAGATCCTGCGCCACGGAGTTGTGCTGGTCGTGCCAGTTCTCGCCGAACTGGCCATCCACCTCCACACCCTGGAAATCGCGCTTCATCACGAAATTGATGACGCCGGCGATGGCGTCCGATCCGTAGACGGACGATGCACCTCCGGTCACCACGTCGATCCGCTCGACGAGGGCTGTCGGAATCTGGTCCAGATCCGGCGCAGGGTTCGGATTGGAGGTGTTGGCATCCCCGGCGCCGAGCCTGCGGCCGTTGACCAGCACGAGCGTGCGCTGCGGGCCGAGGCCGCGCAGATCCGCTGTCGCCAGTCCGCCGGCGGCGGTCAGCGCGCTGGTCCGGTTGTTGAAATCCGCGAAGGAATTATTGAAGTTCTGCGGCAGCTGCAGGATGACATCGCTGATGTCGGTCCTGCCGGCCACCTCGATGTCCCTGGCGGTCACCACCTGGATGGGGCTCGTGCTGGTCATGTTGGGAAGCGCGATGCGCGAGCCGGTGACGAGCACTTCCTGGAGGGCCTGAGTGGGTTCGTCCGCGGCAGTCTCGGCGGCCCATGCGGAGACGGTTGCCGCCATGCCGCCGAGGATGAACGCCAATTGGAACAGCTTCACGATGCGCAAGGTCATGTTCGACTCCCTGATGTATCCAGGCCGCCAGGCGTGCGCTCCGGGCGATGGGTTTGCGCAACAAGTGGCGTGCCGTTGACGGGGACTGCCCTGTTGGTATCGGTGGTCCCCGGCTGTGGCGGCGGACGATATCGCCGCCGCACCGGATGCGGGAGAAGATGTGACGAAGCGTTTTCGGCGCCGGATGGACTGGCCCGCCTTCAGGACCAACACGCGGGAGGGCGGGGCGCGGCTGGCGCGCTTCGTCCGGTTTCGTCATCGGCGCGGATGAGTTCGTACCCCGATTCGCGCTGCTCGTGTCATTCCCCGCCCGGGCATCCGCGGAGTTGCGAACATCCCGGCCGAGCCGGTGCGCAAATGCGACGCCTGGCGCGGGAGAACCGTCGTGCGACTGCTCGATCTGATTGCGCAGGGACGCTGTCCGCGTGTCGTTCCGGAGGAGCGCGTCGAACTGCCGGGTGCGCTGCCTTACTCAGCCATCCTGCGTGAGTGTCCGTTGCGCTACGTGCTGACCGACCCTCTGGTCGTCTGTGCCACGCAACTGGGCTTCGCCGAAGGTGAGCGGCTGAGTTCGTGTCTCGATCTGGTATTCGCGCCCGCGCGTTGCGTCTGGGTCGAATGGGCTGACGGACCGCGGCAGGAGGCATTGCGCTCGCTGCCGGGGCTGAACTTGCCGGCGCAATCCGGCGCCCGGCGCGCAGGGTGTCTGGTGCAAGCGGGGAGCAGCGGCCGTACGGGTGAGATTCGTACTTTCTGGTCCACCCCGCAGGATCTGGCGTACCTCTCGCCTGTCATCACCGACTTCGACCTGGACGGCGCACCGCAACCACTGGCCGCGCATGCCCGGGCGTTGGCCGGGTGGGATGCCGTGGTGCGGGTGAGTGACGAACCCGCTCTGGATGAGCTTCTGTCGCATCTGAGATTCCGGTTCGATGCCACCTGGGCCGGCTACTACGGGCAACGCTGTGCCGATGAGCGCTCGCGCTCCGAAGTGCTGCGCAGGAACCTGTCCGCCTGCGCGTTCGATGGCCCGATGCTGATGGCTTTCTTCTTGTTGCTCGCAGCCGGAGCATTGCTGCCGAGGCAGCCTGTGCGGCACGAACAGTTGAACCGGGCGCGGCGCCGCGCCGGCAAGGCGGAATTGCTGGAGCACGTCGAAGTATCGGCACCGCTGGGACCGATACGTGAGCATCGGCCGCAGCGGCCGGGGGATTCGGGTCGCGCGGCACCGCGGCTACATCACGTGCGCGGACACATCGTGCGGCGGGGATCCACGATCTACTGGCGCTCACCGCATCTGCGCGGCAGTGCACGCATCGGTCAGATCCGCAGCAGGACGGTCGTCCTCAGGTTTCCTCACACCGCGCCGCAGGTTCAGTCCTCCCCGGGCAACTCGCCTCCCAGGAGTTTCCAGACGCAGGCGCGATGACTGCGCGTCAACTTCAGCTCCGTGCCGTCACGCAGGATCACGGTATAGTCGCCGCCGCCGAGAGTCCTCAGTTCCACGACCCGATCCAGGTTCACGAGCGTGGACCGGTGGATGCGCGCGAACCCCTGCGAGGCGAGCCGGTGGTCGAGGGTCGCGATGGTTTCGCGCAGCAACCAGGACTTGCGGTCGGTATGCAGCGAGACGTAGTTGCCGGCCGCCTCCACCCAATTGATGTCGTTCACCCGGATGACCGTAACACCTTCCGCCGTGGGTACCGCGATGCGCTCGGATGCGGTCCGGGGCGTTACGGCAATGCCCGAGCGTTCCCAATCCGCGACGGCTTCCGCGACATGGCGGCAGAAACTGCCGTCACGCCGGGCCATCAGAGCGCCGCGGACCTGGGACAGTGCGAGTTCGAGTCGCTGGTCCTCGACCGGCTTCAGCAGATAGTCGAGTGCGTGGACTTCGAAAGCACTCACGGCGTACTCATCGAAGGCCGTGAGGAAAATGATATACGGTGCACGGTCACCGTCGAGCGCCTGCACGACGTCGAATCCGGAGGCCTCGGGCATGCGCACGTCCAGGAACACGAGATCCGGTGACGTTCGCCCGATGGTCTCTATGGCTTCGGCACCGTTGGTGCACTCGCCGATGATCTCTACGTCGGCGGCGCGCTCCAGTCGCGCGCGCAGGCCCCGACGAGCAAGATCCTCATCATCCACCAGCAGAGTGCGGATCGTCATGCTTCCTCCGCGTCCGCGAACTCGGATTTCAGGTGCGCGTGCGCTAGCAGCAGCGGCAAGCTGATATCCACACTGACACCCCCAAGTGCACTGCGCCCAACACGCAGAGTGGAGGCGCTTCCGTAAAGCTCATTGAGGCGGGTTGCGGTGTTTGAGAGACCCACGCCGGCCCCCGTGGAAGATGATCGTGTCATGCCCGGCCCGTCGTCCTCCACGCGCATTTGCAACTGGTTAGCCTCCGTAGCCACGACGACGGACACGCAGCCACCCGCGGCGCGGGGGAGAATGCCGTGTTTGACGGCATTCTCCACCAGTGGCTGCAGCAACAATGTGGGTACCATCGCCGGCAACGCCTCTTCGGATACGTTGATCGTGAACCGCAGGCGTTTGCCGAACCGCAACTTCTGAATGTCCAGATACTGCCGCACGAACGCTATCTCCTCGGCGACGCTGATCCGCGGCGTGCCGCCCGCCTTGAGCGTGAGCCGCAGGAAGTCGCTCAGCAGTCCGATCATCGTGACCGCCGCTTCGTTGTGTCCCTCGGCGACCAGCGCGGAGATGCCATTGAGCGTATTGAACAGGAAGTGCGGCTCGAGTTGCCCCTGCAGCGCCCTCAGTCTGGCGGATTGGGCCATCGCCTCGGCGCGTTCGGCCCTGCGGCGTTCAAGTCGAAGACTGATCCAGCCGTTGGTGCCGAAGTACAGCAGGCTCCAGGTGACGAGCACCGACAGATAGTAGAGCGATTCGCCGGAGAGGACCCAGTTCGGACGGGGCAGGAGGTCTTCGAGCAACACCGGGACCAGCATCGTCCTGCCTGCATCCCATATTGCGGCTCCGGTTGCACACGAGAGCACCGCAGTTGCGAGCACGATGGCCGAATGCACGCTGCGGCGGCGCAAGTGTCGGTAGACGAACCGCAATCCCGTGGTCAGCGATAAGCCGAGCGCCACCATCACCGCATCGTCGATGAAGGCCGGCAGCGGGGGCTGCCAGATGAGTTCGTAGCCGAGCATCATGAGCCCGAAGCACAGCCAGCCCAGCCCCTGCAGGAGCCAGAACAGCTGGTTGCCGGAGAGCTGTGCGCCCGAGCGCAGCACGAGCCAGCCGGGCTTCTTGGCCGACAGGTGCACGCTCATCTGCTGGACCCGGCACTCCTACAGGCAGCCCTGCGGCTTGAACGTGCGCTCACGGGTCGCGGGAAACTGGCGCAGCGCGGCTGTCGGGCGGATCGGCCGGCGCACCAGCTCGCCGCCGCAGTTCGGACAGAACCCACCCACGCGCTGGGTGGCGCAGTCGGCGCAGAAAGTGCACTCGAACGAGCAGATGCGTGCGTCCGGGGAGTCCGGCGGCAGATCGCGGTTGCAGCACTCGCAGCTCGGCTTCAGCAGCAACATGGAGAGGCCCGGCCGTGAAAGAGTGACCGGAGCATATACGACCGCTCGCCTACAGCACAGCTTCGCGGCTCCGGCGCGGCGCCGTGCAGCGACTGTCGCGCAGCCTGCCGAGGCAAACCAACGACACGGCGCAAGCACAGCCGATGTAGATCGAAATCCAGATATTGTCGTGGGTTCGGGCGTAGAGGGTGGTAGCGATGAGGGGCGCGATGCCGCCACCGGCGATGGCGCCGAGCTGATACGACATCGAAGCCGCGGAGTAGCGCACCCCGGTGGGAAACAGCTCGGCGAGGAGCGCCGCCAGCGGTCCGTAGGTCACGCACTGCGCCGCCATGGCGATCGTGAGCCCGATCGTGATCCAGAGCGGGTTGCGCGTATCCAGCAGCGGAAACAGGGCGAACGACCAGATCCCCATGAGCAGCAGGCCCAGCAGGAAAACCCGCCTGCGGCCGTATCGGTCCGACAGCGCGCCACTCAGGAAGAGCACGGGCATCGATGCGATGTTGGAGATCAGCACGGTGCCCAGCATCGTGCTGCGGGGCAGCTGCAGCCCGGACACGCCGGTACCGTATGAGACGACATAAGCGATGAGGATGTAGAACGTGAGGTTGGTGGCGATGAAGGTGCCCGCGGCCAGCAGGATGGTGCGCGGGTAGTCGCGCAGCGCCTGGATGACCGGCGAGCGGCCGCGACGCGCAGCCCCGGTCCGCTGGTCGCTCAACTCGCGGAATGCGGCGGTTTCTTCCAGGCGCAGTTGCATGAACAGTGAGAGCCCGACGAAGGCGATGCTGAGGATGAAGAGGACGCGCCAGCCGTAGGTGAAGAAGCCTTGCGGGGAAGCGAGCAGCGTGGCGAGCAGGAAGGCGAGATTGGCCGTCACGACCCCGACAGGCACACCGGCCTGCGCGATGCTGCCGTGCAGGCCGCTGTAGCCCGGTGGCGCATTTTCCACGGCCATCAACGCCGCGCCGCTCCACTGCCCGCCGACCGCCAATCCCTGCGTCATGCGCAGCAGGATCAGGCACAGGGGCGACCAGAACCCACCCACGCTGTAGGAGGGCAGGCAGCCGATCAGGGTTGAAGCGATGCCCATGGTGCCCAGTGAGGCCGCAAGTGCCACTTTGCGCCCGGCGCGATCACCCAGGTGGCCAAACAGCACGGCACCCACGGGACGCGCGATGAAGCCGACAGCGAAGGTGCTGAAGGAGGCGATCTGGGCGATGAGCGGTGGCAGGTCGCTCGAGAAGAACACGGTGGGGAAGATCAGTGCCGCCGCCGTGGCATACAGGAAGAAGTCGTACCACTCGATACTGGCGCACGCGAGTGCAATGAGGGCGGGACGCATGGCTGGCGATTATGGCCGGTTGCCTCGGGCGGGGCCATGGAGAGCGTCCGCGCGCGGGCACGGACTGCCGGCGTGACCACGGCGCGGCGCGGCCCAAGCCCTTCGGACCGGTGCAATCCGGTCATTCACGGATAAACTAGCGCAACGGGCCGCGCACATCGCGCCGCGAGCCAAGCGCGGGATGTGCCACCCACCTGGAGTAAAGGATCGATATGCGCTGGATGATTGCTGTCCTGGGCTGTCTTGCAGCCATGAATGCCGCGAGCGCAGCCGCGCCCCGCGCACGCGACCTGGGCGTGCCTTTCGATGGTGTACCGGGCCCCTTGAATGCGATCACGGATGTCGCCGGAGTCATCGTGGGACACACGACACTCATTTCCGGCGAGGGTAAGTTGCGCGTCGGTCAGGGGCCAGTGCGGACGGGAGTGACGGCAGTGCTGCCGCGTGGCCTGGAGTCCATGAACGTGCCGGTGTTTGCCGGTTGGTATTCCCTGAACGGCAATGGCGAGATGACCGGCACGACGTGGGTGGAAGAGTCCGGCAATCTTGAAGGTCCTGTCATGATCACCAACACACACAGCGTCGGTGTCGTGCGGGACGCCGTCATCAAGTGGCGCGTGGCGCATGGAGGTGCGGACGACTCCGGCTACTGGTGGTCCTTGCCGGTCGTGGGTGAGACCTGGGATGGCTGGTTGAACGATGTCAACGGTTTCCACGTCAAGCCCGAGCATGCCCTGCATGCCCTGGATGTCGCGGCGGGTGGTCCGGTCGAGGAGGGCAACGTTGGCGGCGGCACGGGCATGATCTGCAACGGATTCAAGGGAGGCATCGGTACGTCCTCCCGGCATCTGAGCCAGGAAGACGGCGGTTATACGGTCGGTGTGCTGGTCCAGTGCAACTACGGCAGGCGCCAGAATCTGCGCATCGCGGGCATACCGGTCGGTCGCGAGATCCCTGCGCCCGAGCCCTATACCTTCGTGCCCGCGGATGTGGCCGAAAGGGGTTCCATCATAGTCGTGGTCGCCACCGACGCCCCGTTGTTGCCCCACCAGCTCAAGCGGCTCGCGCGCCGCGTTCCATTGGGGCTGGGACGCAACGGCAGTCTGTCGGGAGACGGCTCGGGAGACATCTTCATCGCCTTCTCCACGGCCAACAAGCCCACTCCCGGCGTGAGCGGCGTGCGCGATCTGAAGATGCTGCCGAATGATTCCATGGACCCGATGTTTGCGGCCACCGTGACGGCCACGGAGGAGGCCATTATCAATGCCATGGTCGCTGCCAGGGACATGACCGGGATCGATGGGCACCGGGTGATCGCCCTGCCGCACGAGCGGCTGCGGGAAGTCTTGAGAAAGTACAACCGCCTGCAGGAGTAATCCGGCGGCGCGTCCGACCCGCCCCAGACCCGCGCCGGGTCCGCCGGATCCGCCCCAGACCCGCGCCGGATCCGCGCCGGGTCCGCGCTCAGCCGCGTCCGGGTGGCGGGCTCGTCTCCGTCCAATGAGACGCCACTCACAACCCGCCGCGACCCTTATTTGCATAATCTGACCCTGCGAGGCGTGCGCGACTGTTGCGCTGCGGGAGTCCTGCTTGTGTCGAAGCCGTACCGCGCCGGCGTCTGCCGGAAGTTGGGCGATTTCGGGGCATGGCCCGTGAGCGTGGCTGCAACCGCATCCGGCCAAGGAAGCAACACCATGAACCGAACTGCCAATGCACGGCTGCTCATCGTGGACGATGAGTCGGCGCTGATGACCGCGCTGTGCAACACGTTGGAAACGGAAGGCTACCGTACTTCCGGGTTCACCTCTGCGCGCACCGCCCTGGCGCAACTCCGCGAACAGCAATTCGACCTGCTTCTGACCGACCTGATGATGCCCGAGATGGATGGCATCGCATTCCTGCGCGCAGCCCAGGATGTCGACCGTGATCTGGCCGGCATCGTGATGACGGGTCACGGCACTATCAACACCGCCGTGGAAGCCTTGCGTGGCGGCGCCCTGGACTACGTCCTCAAACCGTTTCGCCTCGACAATCTGCTGCCGGTGCTCACGCGCGCGCTGGCGACACGACGCGTACAAACCGAGAACATCCGCTTGCGCGAGGCCGTGTCCATCTACGAGCTGTCGCGGGCCATCACCATGGGCTTGTCCCACGAGGAGATTGTCGAGCGTACGGTGTATGCGGCAGCTGGCCAGAACGACGCCGGTTCGGTATGCCTGCTCGTCCCGACCGAAGACGGTCGTGGACTGCGCATCGCGGGCTCCAACACGCGCGACCCACACTGGGCCGAGGCCGAACGTGTGCGCATGAGTGCCGACATCGTCAATTGGGTGTCGCTGGCCCGTGAGCAGCTTGCTGCCTGGGATGGTTCGAGCGCCGTCGAGGTGTTGTTCCGGGCGCCCTTCGAGGACCCGCGCGGGGGTGTCGCATTGCCCATCGTCGCCAGCGGCGAACTGTATGGAGTACTCCGGTTCAGTTCCCGCTTCCCGCAAAGGCGCCTGGGCGCAGGCCAGATCAAGGCGCTGGAGATCCTCGCCAACACCGCGGCCGCCGCCTTCGATGCGGCCTCGCTGGTGTCGCAGCTGCAGGGACTCAATCACGAGCTGGAGGCACGCGTGCACGAACGTACGCGGGAGCTGGAGGCCAGTAACGCCGATCTGGAGGCCTTCTCGTATTCTGTTTCCCACGATCTTCGCGCGCCCCTGCGCGCGGTGGATGGCTTCTGCGACATGTTCATCGCGAACTTTGGCCGGACCGTACCCCGTGAGGGCATCGAGCTGCTGGAGAAGGCTCGGGGCGGCGCCGCGCGCATGAATCAGTTGATCGAGGATCTGCTGCGGTTCGCGCGCTACAGCCGCCAGTCGCTGACTCTGGGCCGGATCTCCATGACCGAACTGGCCGGACGCGTGGCCGCGGCCCTCGAAGCCTCTTTGCGCGGCCGGCGCGCGGAATTGAGGATCGAATCGCTACCCGAGTGTGAGGGAGATGCCACGCTGCTCGAGCAGGTGCTGATCAACCTGCTCTCGAATGCAATCAAATTCACCGCGGGATGTGCGACGGCCGAGATCGTGGTCGGCAGTCAGCTCGCCGATACCGAGCGGATCTACTTCGTTCGGGACAACGGTGTAGGCTTCGACATGCAGTACGCCTCACGCCTCTTCGGCGTGTTCCAGCGTCTGCATCCACAAACCCAGTTCGAAGGAACCGGCGTGGGCCTGTCCATCGTGCACCGGATCGTAACCCGCCATGGAGGACGAGTGTGGGCGCAGAGCACTCCGGGCCAGGGTGCGACATTCTATTTCAGTCTTCCGATACGCACGACACATCACTTGTGAGCGCTCCCCAGTCGGCAACCGGCGCCACCCGGATCGATCTCGACGTCCTGCTGATAGAGGACTCGGACGACGATGCCCAGATGGCGGTGTGGCGTCTGACACAGGGAGGCTACCGATGCCGTCACCGTCTCGTGACCAACGAGGCCGAGCTACGCGCGGCCCTGCGTGAGCGACTGCCGGATTTCATCCTGTCGGATTTCAGCCTGCCCGGATTCGACGGCATGGCGGCACTGGCCATCGCGCGGACGCTCGCTCCGGATGTGCCGTTCATCTTCCTGTCCGGCACGATCGGTGAGGAGCGCGCGATCGAGGCCTTGCGGCGCGGAGCGGTCGACTATGTTCTGAAGACCAACCCGAAGCGCCTGGTGCCCGCTGTGCAGCGGGCGATGGCGGAAGCCGAGTTGAAACGCGCGAGCCGGATCGCCGAGCGGCGGGTCGCGCGCATGACGGGCGTCCTGCAGATGCTCTCGGGTGTCAACGCAGCCGTGGTCCGTATCCAGGATCGCGATGCCCTGTTGAACGAGGCCTGCCGCCTCGCGCACCGGCTCGGCGGCTATTCGGTCGCTGCGATCGCGATGAGCGATCCGGCCGCGCGCAGCGCGCGACCGGTCGCCTGGGTCGGACTGCGCTCGGAAGTCGCACCCACCGAAGTGTACACCATTGCCGATTCCGAAGCCGGCGACACGAGCATTACCGGCCGCGTCATTCGCAGCGGCGCCGCGATCGTATGCGATGACATCCAGCTCACCGAGCAACCGATCTCCAATCGGGAGGAACTGATCGCGGCAGGCATCCGCTCCATCGCCTGCCTGCCGCTGCTCGTGGACGCCACCCCGGTGGGCGCCTTCTCCTTCGGCGCCACCGCCTCGGGACTGATCAGCGAGGAGGAGTTGCTGTTGCTGCACGAGGTGGCGGCCAACCTGTCGTTCGCGCTGCAGTACCTGAACAAGCAGCACGCCGTGCATTTCCTGGCTTATTTCGATCCGCTGACCGGCCTGGCCAAGCGGGCCCTGTTCTGCGAACGCATCGGGCGCCTCCTTGGGCGCGGTGCGCGGCGGCTGCCGCGGCTGGCAGTAGGCGTATTCGATCTGGAACACCTGAGCGTGATCAACGATTCATTCGGCCGGCACGTCGGTGACCGCCTGCTCCAGTGTGTGGCGGATCGCCTGAAGGCGTATTGCTCGGACACGGAACGTCTCGCACATCTGGGCGGCGGAACCTTCGTCAGCTATAGCGCGCTCGGTGAGAAGTCCGAAAACGAGTTGCATCGGCTGCATCAGGAGATCACGCGCCTGTTCGAGGCGCCGTATGTGATCGACGGTCGCGAGATCTCGGTCACGGTGAAGTGCGGCTTCGCCTGCTTTCCCGAGAATGGCCGGGAACCCGATGAGCTGGTGCAGAACGCGGAGTCGGCACTGAAGGAGGCCAAGACCTCGGGCGAGCAGTACCTGCATCACCGGCTGGAGATGAATTCGGCGCTCGCCGAGCGGGTGCGGCTGGAACACCGGTTGCGCGGCGCCCTGCAGGCGAACGAGTTCGTGCTGCACTACCAGCCGAAGGTGCAGTTGCGCACCGGGCGGATCGAGAGCGCCGAGGCGCTGCTGCGTTGGCGCGACCCGGACCGGGGTCTGCTCGCGCCGGGCCTGTTCCTGCCCATCCTGGAGTCATCCGGCCTGATGCCGGCCGTCAGTGCCTGGGTGTTGCGCCAGGCGGTGGCGGACTGTCAGCTGTGGCGCCGCCGAGGTCTGTCGCCGGTGCGCATCGCGGTCAACATCCCGCTGCCGGACCTGCGCCGCCGCGGCTTCGTGCAGGAATTCCTGGAAGCCGTGGGTCCCCTGGCGCAGGGCGCGCCCTGGGGGATCGACCTGGAAGTCACCGAAGGGGCGCTGTTCGGAGACTTCTCCTCCTGCGTGCATGCGCTCAGGCTGCTGCGCACCGCGGGCATGCGCATCGCCATCGATGACTTCGGCACCGGCTATTCATCGCTCGGGCGCCTGTCGGAACTGCCGATCGACAGCCTGAAGATCGACAAGGTGTTCACCAGCCGTCTTCCGGATGACTTCAAGTGCTGCACGCTCGTGGACACCATCATCGGCCTTGCCCATGCCTTCGGCATGCGGACCGTGGCGGAGGGCGTGGAGACGCGCGAGCAGCTCGATTTTCTGCGCCGCGCGGGCTGCGATGAATCACAGGGCTTCCTGCACAGTCCCGCGGTCGCGGCCGAGGAATTCACCGAGCTGCTGCTGCGTAGTGGCCAGGGCCAGGCGGGAGTGGACAGCCTGATCCAGCCGTAGCGAACACGGGTTGATCGAGCGGTTCCCTGCAGCTGGGAGCGCTGGCGTAGTCGAAAGCCTGCCGTGCGGGAGCAAGTAGTGCGGCTTCAGCGCACGCAGCGGGCGCAAATGTGATCGGTGATCCGTCTACATCGTACCCACCCCATGCAGCGATCCAGTGTCGGGAGAATCCGTCCCAGTGGTTATCGTCCGCCATCGCATGCGAGCTGGTCAGCGCCGATGCGGCCGCTACGAAGCAGGTGCTCTCGGCCCGGCTCGCCGCGAGGACACCCTCTCCGAAGCCTCCCGAATAGCACTGCGACATCATCACGACGAGTGCGCGATGGCGTGGCAAGCGCGCCAGGTCGACATAGAACTCCCTTGACTGGTAGCGCTGCCAGTGGGGATAGACGACCAGTTGCGGACCCCGGCCGTCACCGTGATTGCCTCCGTGCCCACTCGTGTGAATGAAGATCTCGTCGGCGGGTTCGAGTTGTTGTTCCAGCCGGACAAGGACCCGTTGCAGCGCTCGCGGCGTCCCGGGACCGGAGACTTTCATGCGGAAACCACTACCGTCGCCGGGCCACGGCTCGCTCGACGGATCACCGGTCCGACCGTCGGCGGTGCGCAGCGAGCCGTCGTAGCTGAACACAAACACGTTGCATGGTTCGAAGCCACGCCGGTCCAGCAAGGTGCGGTAGCAGAACTCCAGACCGTTCAGATGTCTGCGCTGTGTCATACCGGAGAACAGGATCGCATAGCGCATGCAGTTGCCTCGGATGCAGCGGGCCGGGCTGCCATCCTCCGATCCCTGCGGAGTCAGGCAGCCCGGCATCTCAAGCCGCATTATCAGTTATGACCGACCGCCGAACCGTCCGGGTTGGCCGCGCTCCCCTCTTCGTTGACCCACAGCACCAGCAGGGATGTACCGTCCTGCACCGCCTTTTCAACCTGGTAGAAGCGAACGCGATGTTCCACGCCGCCGATGGGTATCCGGCCCTCGAGCCGCAGCACATCGCGACTGTCGGCGTCCGCGACCACTTCCGTCGCGGCATCGTGCCAGTGCGGACGAGTGCCGGGTGAGTAGACCGGAAGAGGGGTGTTCAGGGGCGCAAGCGGTTCTGAACCCCGCGCGACCAACTTGCAGGCACGCAACGGAACCGGGACTGGATTCGAACCGTCCGGCTGCACGGTATAGGCCGCCGCGCCAGCCTCGGGTTGCGCATTCTTCAGCCGGAACCTAGCCGGTTTGCCATCCGGGCAGAGCTCCCCGAGGCCCGTGTCGCTCGCCTCGATGATCCACGCCTTCTCGGTCCAGCTCTGCTGCGCCCAGTTGGGTGGGGCGCTCCGTCCGGCATTGACATCAGTCCTGTAACTCATGTTCGGTTCCTCCATCGTATGGTGTCAGTACTTCGATGCGGGCGCGTGGTCACTGGGCCACGTCGCCAATGGATCTCAACGTCAGCATGAAAGCCCCCCAGGTTCCCGGGTCCGTGTTGTGCTCCGCCAGGCTGGCGCGGGTGGCCGCGCTCCAGGCGGCCGTGACCGATGCGTGCGGACCGAGCAGCACGGAATAGAATTTCACCATCAGCGCGGCGGTGACCCGGTCGGACACAGGCCACAGCGAGGACACCACCGAGCGGGCTCCCCGCGCGAGAACGACGTACCGCAAGCCCACCAGGCCCTCGCCGGCCACGCTCTTGCCGAGCGCGGTGTCGCACGCGCTGAGCACCACGGTGTCCGCCTGCAGCCGCACATTCATGAAATCCGCAGCCAGCACCCTGCCGTCGACGGGGGCGCCGCCGCGATCCATCGTGCTCAGGATCAGAGCGGATGCCTGCGGTATCTCCGCATCGGTGTTGGCATGCGAGGCCACGTGAATGAAGCGGTAGGTCTGCAGCGGCGCGTCCAGAAATCGTTCGCGTGTCGCCTGGAAGCCATCGAGCCGGTCCGTGTCGGCGGCCGGTAGCAGGGCGGCGATGGCGGCGGCCTCCTGCGCCGTGCCCGGCAGGCGTGGCAGATTCAAACTGTCGATTCCGCCACGAAGCGCTCCGGTGACGGGCGCACTTACGGCCGCGGTGCGCGCGAGGCTGAGCGGGGCCCGGCTGAAGCGCGGGTCATCGGCTTCATACACGGGATCGTCGACGAGCAGCATGCGCCTGATCGGTGCCTGCGTGTTTCGCGGCGCTTCGGGCCGCATCAGCATCTCCATAGAAGGGGTCACCGCCACATCGTGCGTCTCGACCAGGAATGCCCGGCCCCCGGGTGTCGTGTCTCGCAGGGCCGCGAACGGGACGTAGTGGAGCGCACCATCGGCCACGAAAATCAGCGTGCGTGCCGGTCCGATCGCGTCGCGGATGGGTGTCATGACGGAGTCGGACAGCCGCAGCGCCGCATCCAGGCGATCCTGTACCTTGACCGCACCGAATCTGCGCAGCGCAGCGTGAAAGGCGAGCGCCTCCGTATTGATTCTGGCCGACGGTCCCAGTCGGGTCATGGTGAGCGTCTTGCCGGATCTGACCCAGGCGTAGGCCTCATCGGCGCCGAGCCAGTATTCGATCACGGCGACATCCGCAGGCAGCGCGGTGGTCTGCCAGCGCGGGACGGCCGTGGCGGAAGCATCCTGGTGGGCGGCATCGGATGCGGCGCCGATCTGCGCATCGATCTGATCGAGATTGCGCCGCAGGCCGGCGATCTCCCCGCGGATCGCTCGCGAGCGGGTGTCATCGGTACCCGATCGGTCCAGAGCCGCTTCCAGGCGCAGCCGGCGCGCGGCGATCTCGCGGTACAACTCGCGTCGTCGACTGGCCAGTGCCGGGTCCAGACCGGGTGCGCTCACGTCGAGATTCTCGAAATCGGCGAGGGAGCGGGCGCGAGCCTGTTCCGAGGTCGCCAGGGCGTTCAGCGCCGCCACCTGCCGCGCCGCAGGCGTGTCGGCGGCATCGAACTGGTCGGCGAGCATGGAGATCTTCAGATCGAACGCGGGGCGCAGCGGCTGCAACAACGTGGAGCGCAGCTCGGGGTTGGCGCTTTGCAGGCGGACTTCCTCCGCCAGCGCCAGGGCGCGGTCCACCGCAGCGAAGGCGGCCGCCTGATCGCGGTGGCGCAGGAACCTGCCGAGGGCGAGCCATGCGGCAAACTCTTCAGCGGGCGCCTCATACGTGCGGAAGGTGTCGATCGCCGCGTGCAAATCCGCTTCGACACCAGGAACATCGTTGGCCGCGCGGTGTCGGGCCCGTTCAACGAGCGCGCGGGCCCGCTCGACCGCGCTTCCCGGCACCTGTTGCGCAAGGACCGCGTCGATCTGACGCAGGGCCTCCTGCGTGCGGCCCAGATCGGCAAGGTCACGCGCCATCTGTACGGAAATGCGCATCCTCGCAGTGGGAGCCGAGGCGAGCTCGAAGGCTTCGCGATCCATCCGCAGCGCTTCGGCGGGCTTCCCCTGTTGTCGCAGGAGATTGGCGATGGCGCGCAACGATGCGGTGCGGCCTCGTGCATCGAGCGAACTGCTGCGCAGGGCGAGCGCCTCCTGGTAGAAAGCGAGCGCACGACTCTGATCCCCGAGCGTGTTGTACACGGATGCGATGCCGTGAAGCGCCACCGCCTGCTCGTAGGTGTCCTGGATGGATTTCGCCAGGGCCAGCGAGTCCGCGTACTGACGCAGAGCCAGATCTTCCTTGCCCCCGGCCCAGTTGGTCAGTGCGCTGTTGTTGAGAACGACCGCGTAGAGGGTGGGATTGTCGTCCCGCCGGATCAGCTCGAGCACCTGGGCATAGTGGGCCGTGGCTTGCGGGATTCGGCCCAACTCGTATTCGGCGAGCGCGATGTTCTGCAGCGCCTGCGCAAGCCTGGGGCGCTCGCCCAGTCCATCATACAGCGGGACCGACTGCTGATACGCTCCGATGGCTTCCTCGTACCGGCCCTCGAAATAGTAGGAAATGCCGATGTTGTTGAGCGCGAGCGCCTCGTCATAGTGCTGCTGTCGGCCGTGATGATAGTCGGCAACGGAGCGCAGCAGCGTCCGCGCCCGCTCCAGGGTGCGCCCCGGTTCGGCGGTACTCGTGGCACCGGCACTACCGGAGACCGCGATTTCCAGCAGGGCCGCCGCCTCGAGCGCTCGGGCACGCGCGCGACCGTAGTCATCGCGAAGGGCTGTGTAGGTCGCGGCAGCCGCCAGCGCCCACTCCTGTGTGGCGGTCCACGACTGCACATCCTGGTATTCGACAGCGGCTTCTGCCTGTTGCGCCTGGGCGAGGAGTGGGGAAGGACCCTCTGTCGCCAGATTTTCGGCCACCTGGCGATATCGAGCCGCGGCTTCGGCGTACTCTGATTCAGCACTCATCCGGCGCGCGTCGACCCTTCCATGCGTGATGGCTTGTCCGTTGGCGTAAGCAGCGTCGCCGCGTGCGAGTATTGTCAGGGCGTTGAGACAGACTGGTGGAGCGGACCGGTTCAAACTCTCCACCCGCACATCCACTTCACCCTGTGCGCCTTCGTGTTCCTTGCCCGTCAGGACAATGGAATAGTTACCGCTCGCGCCGGCAGCGAACTCGATCCGCTGCACGCCGGTCCGTCTCACAGGGTTGTCCCCGCTCGCCAGAAGGTGACCGTTTGCATCCGTGATCTCCACCGAGACATCGATACCGCGCTCGGCCACCGATACCAGGATGCTGGAGGATTCGCGTACCTTCAGGGGAACAGTCACCGGAATCCGTCCGCGCACGGTGTGTGTGGAAGCCGAAACGTCGGGGGCGGCGCTCAAGAAGGATCCGCAGCGCGAGCCATATGAGTCGCAGGCCAGCCCGAGAGGCAGGGCAGCGGCGCATATCGCACCCACCGCCCACGATGAGTACGAGTGGCGCTGTCCCGGTGTACTGTCGGCGGGATGATCTTGACTCCCCATGCGTACCGGTGATCCGGTCTCCTTGAGCTCTGTTCCGAGCTGCAGATGTATCGCAGCGCCGGGCGCTCGCGCCGGCGGGAGGCTTCAGGGTGTCGGAGCGGCAGTGACCTTTATTGTGAACGCATCGGCGCCCGAGGGCGATTTGACGTCCTCGCGCGAAAGCGTAAGACGATAACGTCCGGGTGCTAGAAGTGAGCTGTCGGCGTAGACGCTGACGAAACCACCCTCGGGACTGGGGCTCAGGTGGGTGAGGGTTGCGACGGTGTCGGTGCTGTCGTCATCGCGCAGCCGCGCGAGCCGGGCCTGATAGTGTGCGCCCGGTTCTGGCTCGGTCGGTTGCACTTGCAATTCCACCGCGCCTCTTTGGAGTGGAAGAGCGATGACGGCGTCATAGGCCGACGCCCGAGTCCGAACCATGGATTGGGTCACCAGAACGGCGAGTCCCCTGCCGCTGGTGTCGTGCAGGGCGGACAGGGACGCGCTGAGAACCAGTCCGCGCTCAGAGGGCGTGCGCGGATACCAGAGGTTGACTCCAATCGCCACGACAGCAAGTGCGGCGGCGAGGGCGAGGGCGAGGGCGAGGGGTGGCGCCGTCCAGGTTCGTTGCCCCATCAGTTCGTCAAGTTCGCCGCTCTGTCGGAGCCGCTGCAGTCCCACCTTGAACCGGGCGGTTGCCTCGAGTTCATTCACGATTTCCGGGTCGAGCAGGAAGCGGGCCTCATAAGCCTCGCTCTCCGTGGCCGACAGCTGTCCGGCCAGATACCGGCCTGCCAGAGTGGGATCCTCCGTGCCGGGGAACGGCCTCACCGTGGGGGTATCCGCCTTTTCGTTCACAGGAGCAGCGCCAGACTGAGGAGATCGCCATGCGCCATGCCGCTCGACTCCAGGAGCTTGCGCAGCCGGCCGCGCGCCCGGTGCAGGATCTTGTCGAACTGTAACGCCGTCAGATGCAGGTCCCGGCAGATGGCATCCTTCGGCTCCTCATCGAGGTAGAACCTCACCAGGATGGTCCGGTCGCGTGCCGAACTCATCTCGCGGATCACCTGTTTGACGCGTGCGGCAATCTGCAGCTCGATGGTTTCATCGGACGGTTCCGCGTCACCGGGGAGATCCTGGATCGCCGCCGGATCGGCGCGCCTCTCGGGTCGCTCCCCGATGGCCCTGCGATGGTTGCGCAGCAGGTTCATCGTCACCTGCAACACGTAGCCGGCGATCTGCTCGGGGCGCCCGATCTTGCCGGTCTGCCACTTTTCCCAGGTCGTGCACACGGCCTCGTTGAGAAGATCGGCGGCGATCTGTGCGTCACGGCAGCGACGAGTAACCAGCAGACGGAGCCCAACGTAGTTCCTCTCGATGAGCGCCGCGACGTCGGATTGAGTGAGAGGCGTGGAGGGTGATCCCGCGGTGTGCACGGAGGCGCTGGAAACAAAGGCGGACTGCCCGTTTGGCACGCCGGCATTCGCGGTCGCCCCGGAAGCAGATAGCGGTTGTCCCGAGATTCTCTCGTCGTTCATGACGTGTCAGTTTGCCAGCGGGGCACGGGGTCCTTTCCCTCGGCAAATTGAGCACGTGGAATGCGGAAATTGCAATCGCGGCGCGGAAATGCGACAGCACGGTCTCTGTCTGGCCAGGTTCCCTCATTGGTGCTCCCTCTACGAGCGACGCCCGCTTCCTTGTAAGTATCTGTGTCCAGGCGCGCGATCATCGCCCCACCCCCCATCAATACAGGGAGGTCGCCGGGAGATGCCGCGGGTGCCGGGCCCTTTGCGGGATCAAGCCTGCGGAGGAGCCGGGCGATGGCGAGTCTGAGGTGACCCCAGGGTGGGGGTCAGGGGCTGGGTGGGATGGTCAGGCCTCGCACCACCGCCGGGCGGGCCACGAAGGCGTCCAGGACGCGTCGGACCTGGGGAAAGTCGCGGATCCCGACCAGTTCACCGGCGTCGTAGAAGCCGATGAGATTGCGGACCCAGGGAAAGATGGCGATGTCCGCAATGGTGTAGGACTCACCCATGATCCAGGCGCGGCCCGTCAGTCTCTGCTCGAGTACCGACAGCAGGCGGCGCGATTCGGCGGCGTAACGATCGCGCGGACGCTTGTCCTCGAAGTCCTTGCCGGCGAAGCGATGGAAGAATCCGAGCTGTCCGAACATCGGCCCGATGCCCCCCATCTGGAACATCAGCCATTGCAGCGTCTGGTAGCGCTCCGCCGGGTCGGTGGGCAGCAGGCGACCGGTCTTCTCGGCCAGGTAGAACAGGATGGCGCCCGATTCGAACAGCGCCAGGGGCCGCCCGCCCGGACCTTGCGGATCGAGGATGGCCGGAATCTTGTTGTTGGGGTTGAGCGCCAGGAATTCGGGCGAGAGCTGCTCGTTGGCCTCGAAACTGACGCGGTGTGCCTCGTAGGGCAGCCCCGTCTCCTCGAGCATGATGGACACTTTCACGCCGTTGGGAGTGGGCAGCGAGTACAGCTGCAGCCGCTGCGGATGGCGGGCGGGCCACTTGCGGGTCACGGGAAAGGCGCTGAGATCGGTCATGAGGGCACCTTCATTCATGTCGAAAGGCAGCTTAAACTGCGGGTTCGCATGACCCGCCCCGCTTGCAATCAATGCTGAAGTCCAGCCATGGCACCTTCGCCGCCATCGCATGGAACGTCGCCGGAGCGCTGCTGTACAACACCGAGCCCGAGACGAAACTGCTGTCGTGGCAGACGCTCGTGTTCTTTCTTCCCGGGATGTTCATTGCGGCAGCCGTGCTCGGCAACCTCTCGTACCTCGGAGTCCGGGGCCTGACTCATGCGCTGGTCAGCACCCGGATCGTGACCGCGCCCACGCGCCGGGCTGCGATCGGCCTGACGGTGGCCGGCTATGTGATCTTTGCGGCCCAGCTTGCCCTGATCTACGTGCTGGCGCGCTGTACGTTGCGCCTGATGTTCCAATGGCAGACCGGTGTGTGATGGCACCGGCGCCAGGGGCAGCGCCGGGCCTGTGGATTCGATCCGCTTCCCGGCGCTGACTCGCTCTATCTCGGCAGGAAGCGGTTGCGCACGACAATCGTGAGATGTCCGATGAGCAACGCCGCAGTTGCCGCGATCTGCACTACGATGAAGTCCATGAGAGTCTCCTCCGGTTAGCGGCCGGCAGTGTACGGGTCGGACCGGGACCGGGTAACGCCCTGGCGAGGCAGGACCATTGTCCATTTGGAGGGATTGAAAAGCGTGCAACAGCCCAGATATCAGTCACTTTGCGCCTCAAGCTGAGGCGCTGTCGATTAGCCGGAGGCCGCCTTGGCGCGGGCCCGTTCGATGGATTGGCGGATGTAGTCCTGGGCCTCCTGGGCATCTCCCCAGCCCGTGACCCTGACCCACTTGGTCGATTCCAGGTCCTTGTAGTGCTCGAAGAAGTGCTGCACCTGGCGCAGCGTGATTTCGGGCAGGTCCGTGTAGTTGTGGACCTTCTCGTAGCGCCGCGTCAGTCGGGGTACGGGGACGGCAATGATCTTTTCGTCCCCGCCGGCTTCGTCCTGCATCTTCAGCACCCCCACCGGCCGTACCGCCAGGACGGCCCCGGGCACGATGCCACGCTGGTTCGCCACCAGCACATCGCAAGGATCCCCGTCATCGGACAGGGTATGCGGGATGAAGCCGTAATTGCCCGGATAGCGCATGGCCGTATAGAGGAAGCGGTCCACGATCAGCGCGCCGGAAGCCTTGTCCATCTCGTACTTGATCGGCTCGCCCCCCACGGGAACCTCCACGACCACGTTCACTTCGGCTGGCGGATCACGACCGATAGGGATGGCTTCGAGGCGCATGTGGGCTCCTGCTGGGGTGCCCCCAATCCTAGCAAGATCCGTCTCCCGGGCTTGCGATGCCGCCGGGGTACCCCTCCCGGGGTACCCCGGACTGCCCGAGCAGGGCTTGGATCCACCCGCCCGGGTGCCCTGACTGCCCGGGTGGTCGGGACCACCCCGGGGTCCGCGCCACCCGCCCGGGGTGCCCCATACGGCTCAGGGACCTCATGGGACTAAAGTTGTATCCACCGCGCGCACGGCGCACACTGCGGGGGTGCCGTATCGGGTCTCGCCGCAGGATACGGCCAGCAAGGCCCACTGACACCGCGACCAGGGGTGACACCCCCGCAGGGTAAGCATGCGCATTCAGGGGATCACTCACGCACGACTCATGGATGAATCCGAGTTCTGCGTGGCGGAAGCCGCGAAGAACGGCGCGCCTGCGCAAATGCTCGTGGCGACTCGGCTGCTGGCACATCCGGATACCTACCGCCGCTGGGAATCCGAGCACTCGCAACTCATGCGGCGGGTCTCGCAGCACCGCTATCTCAACCGCCAGGTCGTGGCACTGCGCTCCACGGCGCTCGCCATGCTCCACCGCAAGGCGATCTTCGAGTACATGCAGGAGCGGGAGCTCACGCGCTCGCAGCGTCATCGCCTGCTCGCAACGTTCCACAGCCTGAAGGATTACTCCACGGCGCTCATCGTCGAACACGGCAACTATCTGCGCGGCGCCTCCAGCTATTGGTGCTCGCATCATCTGGCACGACGCCTGATGAAGGATCCCGTGTTCGCGGAGCCCCTGCTGCTGTACCAGGATCGCTATACGGAATATTTCCGCGTGTTCTGCGACTCGGCCCTGGCCCAGACCGAAGCGGAACTGAACTTCGTCGAGCCGCTGCGGGCCCTGCAGCCGCTGCTGAAGCTGCAGCTCGCGGAAGCGCGGCACGAGATCCTGACCATGCCGTATCGCCCGGCCAAGGTCTGGCGCGAGATCGAGATTCGCCGTCCCACGGGTGACACCGCACGCATGCAGGTGCTCGGCACCCGCACTCCGCCGTTCACAGCTCAGGACAACGCCGCGCCCGCGGCGGCACCCCAGGCGCTCTGACGGAACGATCGCGTTCCCCGTCTTCGTTGCTGCGCACCCCTTCGGCGCCGTGCCCCGGCCCGAGCGCGGCACGGGCGACGGCTCGACTTCGGCCGCCCCTTGCGCACAGAACCTGCTGGTGCACCTTCTGCACTCACCGGTGAGAGTGGGCAACGCGGGTGATCCGGCGGGCAGGCAACCGGTGCAGCGGACGATCTTCTTGTGGGTGCTGCTGGCGGCGCTCGGGGCACGGGCCGCGGCCAGCTATCGTCTGGATTCGGGCAATACCCAGGTGTCCTTCACGGTCGAGCGTTTCGGCATCCGCTGGGTGAGCGCGCAGTTCCACGAGATCAGCGGTCGCTTCGTTCTCGATCCTCATGGCCGTTCCAGTCATGTTGACGTGACGGTGGCGATGGCATCGGTGGACTGCAGCGATCCGCGCTGGAACGAGCGGCTGCGCTCGGCGGAATGGCTCGACACCCTTCAGTACCCGCGCATGGTCTATCAGTCCCGGGTCATCGAGATGAGCGATGGCCGCGCGACCGCCCTGGGCGATTTGACCCTGCGTGGAGTCACGCGGCCGGTGGTGCTCGATGTCAGTTTCTCGAGTTGCAGCCCCGGCGAAGTGTGCCGGTTCACGGCACACGGGCGTATCAAGCGCTCGGACTACGACCTGCCGCATGGTTTCTGGACGGGCGGCGATCCGGTGGAGATCACCATCCGTGGTGAGGTCGCAGGGGACGCCGGCTAGTGTACCGCTCGAGCGGAAACTGCTAGCGTGACCGCGAAACGGGCAGGTCGGCCGCCCGTCGGATCGCCGAGCCAACAATGAGTGTCTCCGTGCGCCCCCTGCATCCGCTGTTCGTTGGTGAAGTCAGCGGTGTGGATCTGCGCGAGCCGCTGTCCGCGGGGCAGGTCGCGGAACTGCATGATCAGATGAACCGCTGCGGTCTGCTGGTGTTCCACGACCAGGCCATGACTCCCGAGCAGCAACTCGAGATGACGCGCCAGTTCGGTACGCTCGAGCTTGGGTTCGCGCGCGTGCTGGGCCGCCATCCGGATGCGGCTCACAAGCCGCCCCGCACCGGTCATGCGGAAGTGGCTGACATGTCCAATCTCGGCGCGGACGGTCGACCGGTCGAGCGGTCCGACCGCAAGATTGTCGGACACATGGCGAACCAGCTGTGGCACAGCGACAGCTCATTTCAGAAACCGGCGGCGCGCTACTCGCTGCTGCTGGCCGTGCGCCTGCCGTCGTGGGGCGGGGAGACCGAGTTCTGCGATCTGCGGGCGGCCTACGATGCGCTCGAGCCACGCGACCAGGCCGCACTGGAGGGGCTGGAGGCCGAGCACTACGCGCTGCACTCGCGCATCATGCTGGGCGACGAGGATTATTCCGACGAGGCGCGCGCGGTCTTCCCGCCTGTCACCTGGCCCATCGTCCGCACGCATGGCGGATCAGGGCGCAAGCTGCTCTACATCGGAGTGCACGCACGGCGTGTGCTGGGCATGCCGGTCGCGGAGGGCAGGGTGCTCCTGATGGATCTGCTCGAGCACGCGACCCAGCCGCGCTTCGTGTACCGCCACACGTGGCGCCCCGGTGATCTGATCATGTGGGACAACCGCGCGACCCTGCATCGCGGCCGCCGCTGGGATCTGGCCGAAGTGCGTGAGTTGCGGCGGACCACGACCGCCGACGTCGATGCCGCGGCATAGCGGCTCACGAACCTCAGCAGTCAGACGTACTTGGGAATGGGTCCGCGCTGCGGTGTGGCGCGATCCGACAGATCGAAGCCCACCTCGTCCACGTAACACCATCCCCAGTGCTCCGGCGGATCGTAACCCTCGATGATCGGGTGTTGGGTTGCGTGGAAGTGCTTGCGCGCATGCCGGTGGGGCGAATCATCGCAACAACCGACGTGGCCGCAAGTCCGGCACAGCCGCAGGTGCACCCAGCGGCTGCCGATCTTCAGGCACTCCTCGCAGCCGAGCGCACTCGGCGTCACCGTGCGGATGCTTTCCAGATGCGTGCAGGACTTTCTCATGCCGCTCTCTCCCGTTGAGATCGAGTCGCGCCATCCGCGTATCGGTCCTGAGACTCAGCGACGCAGCCGCTCCCGATCGCCCTGACCGTGGCCCTGCCCACGCGGCTCGCCGCGCGGTCCACCCTGGGGATTGCCCTGCGGATGCGGTGGTTCACGCGGGGCATTCTGCACGGAATGCGGGGCGAGGTGTTCACCCCCGGCACCCGGGGGCATCGACCGCGGCCCCGGTCCTGGACCTGTGAAATTGTTCGGGCGCATTGCCGGCGGGGCACCGCCGGATTGCGCACCGGCCACGTTGCCCGGACGCGCAGGGGCGCCCTGGTAGTTGCCGGGGCCGGGCGCTCCGCCCTGGAAATTACCGGGATGGGGCGTACTCCCCTGGAAATTGCCGGGATGCGGCGTGCCGCCCTGGAAATTGCCGGGATGCGGCGTGCCGCCCTGGAAGGTGCCGGGATGCGGCGCCGCAGTGAGTGCGTTGCCCGTGCGGTTCGGCGGGTTGCCGAAGCTGTTGGGGCGAGCACCGGCAGGTCCCCCCTGCAGCGCCGCTCCGCCCGCTCCGGGCGGCCGATCGGTACGGTTGGGGCGATTGTCTCCCGCGTGGAACTCGTTGCCATGCGGGCCACCGGCCGCGCGTGTTCCGACCACACCCTTGCCCGTGAACATCGCTGGGCGCTCGGTCGCGGCGATTCGGGGTCGGCCGCCGTTCACGGAAGCACGCAGGTCATGGTTGCCCAAGGCCATCCGTTCGTGATTGCGCTGCACGGAGGTGAATTCGACATGCCGCTCGTGCGCAGCCTGCAGCTCGCGCGGGCTGGGGCGGGCCGACAGACCACCGTTGCCGCCGTTATAACTCACGCGGTTGATCGTGATGTTGTTGACGATGGTCCTGTTGTAAACGTTGGTGACATGCACGCCGCCGAGGTTGGCGGCAGCGCGGTTGTAGTAGAAGGCTCCGCCGCGCCAGTAACCCCCTTCGAAGCCCACGCCGGTGTATCCGAACCCGTAGTTGACTCCACCATAGAACCCCACGTGGGGGCCCCAGTAGCCGGGGTTCCAGACATACAGTCCGTTCACGAAACCCCAGTATCCAGGAGTCCACAGATAACCGGGGGTCGGAGCCATGACCCACGTACCCGGTACCCAGTAGTAGTCACCGTCACCCCAGGCCCAGTAGCCCGGGGTCCACAGGTAACCCGGGGCCGGCAGCGGTGGCTGCTCATAGACCGGCAGCGGCGGCGGCGCGATATTGATCGACACGCCAACTGTGACGAACGCGAAGGAAGCCATGGGCAGCGCTGCGAGCAGCAGCCCGGCGAGGAAAGGACGTATCCGCTTGCTTGTCATGGGAACCTCGTTGCGATCGCTGGCTGAACGTGGCCTGAACGCCACGCGGCCGATCGTCGGGGCAACTCTACGTCACCCCGGTGCAACGCAAACTGAACGAGACCGTTGACGCTGGCGCAGCAATGCCGACCGTGGTGCCGAGGCCGCGTGCGCGATGGCCCCGGGCGGTGACATTCTGCGCTCAGCGCTCGACGAAAGCCCGTTCGATCACGTAGTCACCCGGTTCCCCGATGTGAGGCGAGATCAGGAAGCCGCGCCCATCCAGGAGGGCGCGGGTGTCGGCGAGCATTCCCGGGCTGCCGCACACCATGACGCGGTCCTCGGCCGCATCCAGGCCGGGCAGTCCGAGATCCTGCGCCAGCCTGCCCGAATTGATCAGCGTGGTGAGGCGTCCGTGATGGGGATGGGGTTCGCGCGTGATCGTGGGGTAATAGCGCAGCTTCTGGCGCACCCACTCGCCGAGCAGCTCATGCTGACTCAATTCCTCGATACGGTGCTGCACGACTGCCGTCTCGCGTACCCAGCGCACTCCATGCACCAGTACCACGTGCTCGAAACGCTCGTAGACTTCCGGATCCTTGATCACACTCATGAACGGCGCCGCGCCCGTTCCGGTGCTGAGCAGGTACAGCCGCTTGCCTGGCCGCAAATCGTGCAGGAGCAGCGTGCCCGTCGGCTTGCGGCTCACCAGGACCGCATCCCCGCGGCGGATGTGCTGCAGACGGGAAGTGAGCGGGCCGTCCGGAACCTTGATGCTCAGGAACTCGAGATGCTCCTCGTGGTTCGCGCTGGCGATACTATAGGCGCGCAGCAGGGGCCGCTCGTCCACCTGCAGGCCCACCATCACGAACTGCCCGTTCTCGAAGCGCAGTCCGCTGTCGCGGGTGGTGGTGAAAGTAAACTGGGTATCGGTCCAGTGATGGACCTTCAGAACGCGTTCCGTGCCGAGGGCGGCCAAGAGGGTTCACCTGTGATGAAGTCAATCTCGAATTGTACCGATCCGTGCCGGTCCGACGAGGATTACGGGTCATACCCTGATAATTCGCGGTTATGGAGGTGGATATGAGCCGTACTGGGGCGGGAGCGCTGGCGGGTCGCACGCTGTTCATCACTGGCGCGAGCCGGGGAATCGGGCTGGCCATCGCTCTGCGGGCCGCGCGTGATGGCGCCAACGTGGCCATCGCAGCCAAGACCACCGAGCCGCACCCGAAGCTGCCGGGCACCATCTTCACCGCCGCCGCGGAGATCGAAGCCGCCGGCGGACGCGCCCTGCCACTGGCGGTGGACATTCGCGACGAGCGTCAAGTGGCCGAAGGCGTTGCCCGCGCCGCCGAAACCTTCGGTGGCATCGACATATTGATCAACAACGCCAGCGCCATCAGTCCCACCAGCACGCCCGATACCGACATGAAGCGCTTCGATCTGATGCACCAGATCAACACCCGGGGCACTTTCCTGTGTTCCAAGCTGTGCCTGCCGCATCTGCGACGCGCGACGAATCCCCACATTCTCATGATCTCCCCACCGCTGAACATGGAGGAACGATGGTTCGCCCCGCACGTGGCCTACTCGATCGCCAAGTACGGCATGAGCCTGTGCGTGCTCGGCATGGCCGGCGAGATGCGGCCCTACGGCGTCGGCGTCAATGCACTCTGGCCACGCACGGTCATCGACACGGCGGCTCTGCAAATCGCGCTGGCCCAGGCCGACTCGGGTATGCGCAAGCGCGTGCGCAAACCACAGATCATGGCGGACGCCGCCCATGTCATCCTCTCCTCGGCGAGTCGCGAGTTCACCGGAAGGTTCTGCATCGACGAAGAAGTCCTGCGTTCGGCCGGAGTTCAGGATTTCTCCGTGTACCGTCATGAGGGCGTGCGGGAAGAGGATCTGCTGCCCGACTTCTTTGTCTGAGGCGGCACTGCCGCGAGGATCGAAAGTCAGGCACCGCCGTCCATTCCAACGGCACAGCGATTGGAATCGGGTCAGGAGGCCTGGCGCGCGGCCGCCTTGGTGACCTCGACCACGCCACGATCGGCGTCCACCCTGACCCAGTCGCCGGTCTCGATCACGCTGAGCGGGTCGCGATCGAAGTCGGTGAGCGAGGGCACGCGCATGACGACGGCACCGAGCGCTATCTTTGTGGTCATCTCGTTGAACAGCATGGCCCGGGGCGAGGTGCCCGTCAGGCGGGTCATGTGGAACACGGCTGACCAGCCGGAGGAGCCCTTCGCGCCGGGAAA
>DATKLO010000023.1:0-3625 GCA_035542375.1 Steroidobacteraceae bacterium
CTGGTGGATTGCTCAAGCAGGTGAAGGTAAGACCGGTAAATCCGTCCCGTCGCCCTGGTCATTCCGATTTCGCAGGTCCGACTGGACGAGAAATACCCATCATGCGGGTTGGACAACACTTCAGCCGCCTCACGGCGCGTCGCAGATTCCGTCAGTTCCGGAAACAAGAACCCGCGGTCCCCGGCGAACCCGCAGCAACCGGCCTGCACGGGAACCAACACCGATTCACTGCACGCCTTGGCAATGCCCTCGAGTTTTGGCGTGAGGTTCATCTTCACGACGGAGCACACGGGGTGCAGCGCGACGGATCGCAGCTTCCGCGTGATCGTGAGTTTCGGCAAGAGCGTATCGTGGACGAACGCCGTGCTGTCCACGATCGTCAAGCGATCGAATCGTTGCTGGTTTTCCGAGGTGAGATCCTCGCGGCAGGTCGTCAGACCATACGTGCAGGGGCTCGTATCCACGATAACGGGCAAGCGCCCGCCGTCTGACCACCCCCAGCAACGCTCGATCGTCCGGTTCACCATGACCGCATGGGCTTGGTCGTAGCCTTTCGAAGAGAACGGCACGCCACAACAGGTTCCTTCCACATCCTCCGGGATGAACACGGGCACACCGGCGCGCTCGGCGAGCGTGACCAGCGCATCCATCGTACTCATCTCTGTCGGTTCGTCCGGCAGCGCCCCCATGACCCGCGAAATGCACGCAGGAAAATAGACCGCCTGGGCCTCCTCGCGTCGCGTGACCGGCATGCGGCCAGAGGCCGCCCGGGGCATTTCGGCACTCCACAACGGGAATGGCTGCCCCACCATGGCACGGGTGGCCCGCGTGATCGCGACCATCGTGCCGGCCCCTAGGACTGACTGGACCAGATGGCCCAGCCGCAAACCGATGCGCATGACCGGCTCAAGCATGCCGAACCGCTCCGCCAATCGCGTCGCAAGACGCTGTGCCCAGGCCGGATGGCGCATCTGGCGGAACCGCTTGGTGAGATCGCCCGTATTGATCGAGACGGGACACGCGGTCGCGCACAGGCCGTCTGCCGCGCAGGTGTCCAGTGCCATGTACGGGAATGCCGCGTCAAGGGCTTGCGCCAGCGCGGGATCGGTCTTTCGCTCGGCCAGCCGCACCATTTCGCGCCGCACGACGATCCGCTGGCGCGGGGTCAGTGTAAGGTCCTGGCTCGGGCATTTAACTTCGCAGTACCCGCACTCGATGCACTTGTCCACCTCGTCCTCGACCGCGGGCAATGTCTTCAAGTCGGCCAGGTGCGCCTGGGGATTGTTGTTCAGGATCACGCCGGGATTGAGCAGATGGTCCGGATCGACGAGCGCCTTCAGGCGCTGCATGATCCCATACGCTTCGGGGCCCCATTCCGTCTCGACGAACGGCGCCATGTTGCGGCCGGTGCCGTGCTCGCCCTTGAGCGCGCCGTCGTACTGCTTCACCACCAGGCGCACCATTTCGTCCATGAACCGGGCGTACCGGTCGATCTCGGCCTGCGAGTTGTACGATTGCGTGATGGTGAGGTGCAGGTTGCCGTCCTTGGCGTGCCCGAAGACGATCGCTTCGTCATACCCATGGCGCCCCACAGTCCGGATCAGCTCGACCGTCGCGTCGGCCAGACTCTCGATCGGGAAGACCACGTCCTCGATGATGACGGTGGTCCCGCGCTTGCGGACCGCACCGACGGAGGGGAACAATCCTTGGCGGATTTTCCAGAGGAGCGCCTGTTCCACGGCCGAATGGGTAAAGCGTGCGGGCTCGAGCAGCGTCAACCCTTCGGTGGCCTCTCGCGCCAGCGACTCCAGTATCGTGCGGTCCTGCTCTGCCCCGCTCTGGAATTCGGCCAGCAGCCCCGCCGCATCGGGCGGCAGCCCTTTGATGCTGGGCGGAATGCCGGGCTGCGTCTCGACCGAACGGAGCGAGGCGCGATCCATCAACTCCAACGCTTTCGCGTCCACCTGCTTGAGCGGCCCGATCGCTGCGCACGCGGCGTGAATCGTGGGGAAGAGCAACAGGCCCGTGTACTTGACAGGCAGATCTGGGACGGTGTCAAGCACCGCCTCGGCGATGAAGGCCAGCGTGCCTTCCGAGCCGATCAAGAGGTGGCGCATGATGTCCACCGGCCGCTCGAAATCCAGGAACGCGTTCAGCGAATAGCCCGTTGTGTTCTTCATGCGGTACTTCGCACGGATCCGGTCCGCCAGGCGGGGCGTTGCTTCAATCTCCCGCTTCACATCGAGGAGGCCTTGCGCCAGCCGGGGCTCTCGCTGCCGGAATTGCGCGTGTGCGTCGGCATCCGCCGTATTGATCACCGTGCCCGAGGGCAGGACGAAGGTCACGGACTGGAGCGTGTGATACGCGTTCTGCGTCACGCCGCAGCACATCCCACTCGAGTTGTTGGCGAGGATTCCGCCCATCATACAGGCATTGATAGACGCCGGATCCGGGCCCATCTTCACCCGGAATGGCCGCAAGGCCTGGTTCACAAGCCCGCCGATCACGCCCGGCTGAACCCGCACCCTCTTACCGCCGTCTTCTACCGCGACCGTCCGCCAGTGCTTTGACACCTCGACCAGGATGCCGTCCGTCACCGCCTGGCCTGACAGGCTGGTGCCTCCCGCGCGGAAGGTCATCGGCATTCGATGCGTGTGGCTGAAAGCGAAAAGCTGCTGGATCTCCTCCACGCCTTTGGCCAGCACCACTGCCTGCGGGATCAGCCGGTAAAAGCTCGCGTCCGAGGCGTATGCGATCCGCTCGATCGGGCGGGTAAGCACGCGCTCGGCGGGGATGAGGCGAGCCAGCTCCTGCCCGATAGGACGCGCAGAGACTTCGGCAACAGCAGACGCGGTGGCCATCAACAACCCTCCAGGATGATCGGGACGAACGGTGGGAGCAGGCACCCGGTCACGGCGTGGCGAGGAGCCACACGTACAAAGCTTTCGGTCCGTGGACCCCAAGCGTGAGGGTCAGTTCGATGTCGGCGGTGCGGCTCGGCCCGGTGACCAGCACACTATAGCTTGCATCCTTGGCCGCGGCAAACGCGGAGTGGAGATCGGCCATCAGGCGCCCCGGCGTGGTGATGGCGAGATGCACCCGCGGCAGCAGGGACACCACACGGGGCCGTTCGGCATCGGAGTGCAGCAGCAGCGTGCCGGTTTCCGGAAGCAGGCCGTCCGCCCCGGTCACGCCCAGCTCACATTCGGCGATCGCGTGCTTGTCCGCCTGCGGCGAAACCAGCGCGACCCCGAGAGCCGTGAGCATCGCCGGGACGCCCCAGGCCGCCAGATCCGGCGTGCTCCAGACCGTGGCGCGCTTCACCCCTTCTGCGGCGACCAGCTCGGCCAGCGCTGGGCGAAGATCCTCTGGATTCGCAAGTTGCCGGGTCACCCCCGAGAGCTTACGAATTTCCGAAAGCAGCAGCTCGATCTCTGCATCGAGAGCGCCCGCCGTGCGCGGGCCTACCCGCGCAGTGGCGGGCAGCGGCGGCACTGGAGCGCCCGGTCGTCGGCCGAGCGCATCACGGACACTCTTCAGGATTTCCTCACGGGCTGCGGTCATCTCCTTTTCTCCCACCTTCACAGGTACGATGGATCTGGACATTACCGAGATCACGACACTC
>DATKLO010000024.1:0-9848 GCA_035542375.1 Steroidobacteraceae bacterium
GCCCCGACGTTGAGCGGCTGGTTGCCGGCCGCGAGCGCATTCTGCTCGATCGCTTCTACAACGAACTGTCCGCGGACCCGGCCGGCATCGACGAGCCGACGCGTGCGCACTACGCGGCCTTGTATGCAAGGCCCGGGGCGATACACAACGCCTTCGGTGGCCAGTTCGAGGCGTTCGTCCGCGATGCGGTCGAGAACCAGGAGCTGCTCGCGCACAGCGGCAAACTCCAGATGCCCGTGCTCGCCATTGGCGGGGATCACTCCTATGGTTCCGCGATGCAGACCGAGCTGCAGTTCGTGGCCGCGCACGTGGAAGGAGCGGTCATCGCGAACTCCGGCCACTGGATCATGGAAGAGCAGCCGCAGCAGGCCACGGCCCTCATCGCCGCATGGA
Organism: Steroidobacteraceae bacterium; assembly: GCA_035542375.1. GTDB lineage: Bacteria > Pseudomonadota > Gammaproteobacteria > Steroidobacterales > Steroidobacteraceae > 13-2-20CM-66-19. The sequence continues at coordinate 394 of DATKLO010000024.1, forward strand.
TCGCCCGCCAGGCGGGGACGGACGACAAGCTTCTGCAGGTGCGGTTGACGCCCGCCGAAATCCGCGCACTGCCCGTCGTCACCGCGGGTCCAGGTACTTCCGGCCTGTCCGCGGTCACCACCACGGTGCTGTTCGGCGATCCGGCGAAGGCCGGACTCTATGGCATCGAGCTGCACGTTGCGCCCAACACCGTGATCGAAGCACATACGCATCGCGACACGCGCACGGCGATCGTCGTCTCGGGCACCTGGCATTTCGGCTACGGCCCGAAGAACGAACCGAGCGCACTGAAGCCACTCGTCGCCGGCAGCTTCTACACCGAGCCAGCCGGGCAAGCGCACTTCGCCCGGACCATGGCCGAGGATGTCGTTGTCATCATCACGGGATACGGTCCGAGCGACACGACCTACACCCAAACGCAATGAGCCAAGGAGACAAACACGTGACATCCCCCATCGAAGAAATCATTCAGGGCGGCGGCGGCAAGCTGTTCGTCCGGTCATGGCGGCCGGAGGCGCCGCGCGGCGTCGTAGCGATCTGTCACGGCTTCAATGCGCACGGTGGCTACTATTCGTGGGTCGCAGCGCAGTTCGTAGCCGCGGGACTTGCTGCCTACGCGGTGGATCTGCGAGGGCGCGGCAAGTCGGAAGGGGAGAGGTTTTTCGTCGACAACATCGGCGATTATGTCGCCGACGTTCACGCCCTGATCAGGCTCGCCAAGGCGCGCTACCCCGAACTCCCACTGTTCCTGCTCGGCCACAGCGCCGGCGGTGTCGTGTCCGTCACTTACGCGTTGGACCACCCGGGCGAGCTTGCGGGCCTCATCTGCGAGGACTTTGCCTACCGCGTGCCGGCGCCCGATTTCGCGTTGGCGGCGCTGAAGGGCCTCGCGCACCTGGCACCGCATTCCCGCGCGGTGCCACTTGCCAACGCCGACTTCTCCCGCGACGCGGCGCACGTGGCTGCGATGAATGCCGACCCGCTGATCGCCGGCGAGAAGCAACCGTTCCAGACGATGTCGGCGCTGGTCCATGCGGATGAGCGGCTGAGGAAGGAATTCCCGCGGGTGACACTGCCCGTATTGATCATACATGGCAGCGCCGACCGCGCCACGAAGCCCGCTGGCAGCCGGGAGTTCTACGAACACGCCGGCTCGAAGGACAAGACGTTGAAGATCTACGACGGCCGCTTTCACGACATGCTCAATGATATCGGCAAGGAGGAAGTCATGGCGGACATCCGGGCATGGATCGATGCGCACCTGGCTCGGAGGTCGTCATGAACGCGGCGCTGGCACCGGCGCGGAGGGCCAGGCTGCGGCAGCGGCGGATCGCGCCGCTGGTCACGCCAACCGACTTGCAGGCAGTGGCCACGCGCGACATATCGGCCGCGATGAACGCAATCCTCGCCGACATCTACGCGCTCTACATCAAGACCAAGAATTTCCACTGGCACATGAGCGGCCCGCAGTTCCGGGATTACCACCTCATGCTGGACGAGCAGGCCACGCAGCTGTTTGCCATGACGGATGTAATCGCGGAGCGAATCCGCAAGCTCGGTGGCACCACGCTGCGGTCAGTGGGGCACATCGCGCGGCTGCAGAGGGTGTCCGACAACGATGCCGACTACGTCGATGCGCAGGACATGCTTGCCGAACTGCGGGAGGACAGCAAGGAGCTTGTCAGGCGCCTGCGCCAGGCGCATGTGTTGTGCGAAGAACATGGCGATATCGCGACCGCCAGCCTCATCGAGGTCTGGATCGACGAAGCGGAGCAAAGGACCTGGTACCTGTTCGAAGCGGGTCATCAGAAGCAATGAACATGCAATCCAATGGCCACATTGATGATGCTACGGATGAAGCCAGCCGCGAATCGTTCCCGGCCAGCGATCCCCCGGCTGTTCATCCCGACGACACGGTTCCGGCCAACGCGCCTGACAAGTGGGAGGCGGCGGCAGTGCGCGCCGCGGCTGCCACCAGGGAGGGTCGCGTGAGCGAAGCATTGGCCGCGGGTGCTGCAGCGCCGGCCTTTTCTTTGCCCGTGTCCCCATCGACGACCGCGGCCTTGTCAGATTACCGTGGCCGTCCCGTGGTCCTGGTGTTCTATCCCGCTGACTGGAGCCCGGTGTGTGGCGACCAGCTCGCGCTCTACACGGAATTGCAGGACGAATTCTCGCGCCTGGGCGCCCAGGTGCTCGGCATCTCGGTGGATGGTCCGTGGTGCCACGCGGCATTCGCGGCGGCACGCCACTACGCGATCCCGCTGCTGTCCGATTTCGAGCCCAAAGGCGCGGTTGCCCGCAGTTATGGCGTCTACGCCGCGGAGGCGGGCACCACGGAGCGAGCACTGTTTGTCATCGACGCCCAAGGGGTGATCCGGTGGAGCTACGTTTCACCGATGGAGGTCAATCCCGGCGCGGACGGCATCCTTGCTGCGCTGGAGTCCTTGCGGGATGCCGCGCCGTGAGTCTGCTGATTCCCGTGTCCAGCTCCGATCACGCCCAGGGCCCGGCCGATGCACCGGTGACGCTGGTGGAATACGGCGACTACCAGTGCCCGTATTGCGGTGAGGCGTATCCCGTGATCAAGGCAGTGCAGGGAATGTTCGGTGACCGGCTGCGTTTCGTGTTCCGCAATTTTCCGCTCAGCCAGGCCCATCGCTATGCCCAGCTGGCGGCCGAAGCCGCGGAAGCGGCCGGCGCCCAGGGCAAGTTCTGGGAAATGCACGATGCGCTGTACGAGAACCAGGATCAATTGGGTCAAGCCTTGTTCGAAGTGTTGGTGGCACGCCTGGGCCTCGATGCGGGCAGGTTCGAGGCGGACCTGGAAACCCACCAATTTCAATCGCGCGTAAAGCACGATTTCATGGGAGGCGTGCGCAGCGGTGTCAGCGGCACGCCGGGCTTCTTCATCAACGGCAATCTGTACGACCAAAGCTGGGACAAGGAATCCCTGTCAGCAGCAATTGCGCAGCGGCTCAAGGCTCGATCATGATCTTCAGCGCCAGCCGTTCGTTCATCCCGCGGTAACCTGCGGGAACGTCATCCAACCCGATGGTGCGATCCAACACCCAGCCCGGCTCGATCCGCCCCTCGAGGATATCGGGCATCAGCGCCTCGGCGTACGCGCCGGCGCGGGGCCGCCACCCACGGTGGATGGCAGGACTGGGGACAGGGCTTCCTCGCGAAGGCATGGTGCAGGAAGACATTGCTGCTGGCCGCCTCGTGCGCGTGCTGACCGACTGATGTGCACCGTTTGCGGGCTACCATTTCTACTGCCCGAGCCGACGGCACGCGACGCCAGCTTTCGCACCCCTGGTCGATGCGCTGCGCTACCGCCGCGCCGCCAGTGGGCGGTGAGCAATATCGATCGGCGTTGTGGGGGGGTGAGGCATGAGCAAGCTTGGTGAGTGGGACAGCCTCCGCGTCATCATCGGCTCGACTGCGGGTGCGCTGATCGGGCTGCAGTTCGGCGTGATGACCTTGTTGCGGACCGGCCGTCCCGATATGCCGCGGAGGCGGGCGGCGCCTTCGCGACGCCGACGGCCGTTCAATGTACGGTAACGCTCTTCCGGTCTGCGCTTGGTGCGCGTGCCGCGGCATGCAACCGTACCCCTCATGTCAGTGGTCATGGGAATTGGCATTGGTGGTACGGCCTATCTCGTTGCGGTCCTGCGGCGAATGAATCGGCAACGGGCCTATCGGCCGGAATTCGAAGATGGGCTATTTCACTGCGTACTCCCGTTCTCGGCCTGCGCGACGCTCGCCGCCGCGGTGACGGTCATCACCACGCACTTGCGTGACGGACTACTCTTGTGCGCCCTCGTTCCAGGATGCGATCCCTGGAACATGGACCGGCGGGTTTGGGAATCCGACGCGCAGCGGCGGCGACCGGCGCGGGCACGCGCGATGGCGGTCCCGAAATCGATGGAAAGCACCCAAATAAACGCGCTGCGGAGTCTCAAGACGCCCCAGGGGCGCTCATATAGTCTCGTGCAGGAGGTGGTGGCATGAGGTTGACCCCGGGGTACTGCCGCGACGCGAACTCAACGCGCTGGCGGCATTTCAACCAGCGTGAGCGTGACCGACTGGCGCGCCACACCCCGGGCGAACAGAAGACCAACTTCCGTACCGGGTGCGTGCTCGCCGAGCAGGCGCTGCAAGTCATCGATCGAGCGCAGGGGCTTGCCGGCTCCGGCCAACAGGATGTCGCTGACGCGCAGCCCCGCCCGATCAGCCGGTCCCTCCGGTACACAGCTCATGATTTCGACTCCAGAGGACTGCTGCGTTTCGAGCGCGCGGGCACGCCGCCGATCCAGGGGTCGGGTGCGAGCGGTGACTCCGAGCCAACCGCGTCGCACACGACCCTGGGCGATCAACTGAGAGACAACCCAGCGTGCCGTACTGGCCGGAATCGCAAATCCGATCCCCTGTGCGGCGGCAATAATGGCAGTGTTGATTCCCACGATCGCACCCCGGGCATCGACCAGCGCGCCGCCCGAATTTCCCGGGTTGAGCGGTGCAGTGTGCTGGATGATGTTTTCGATCAATCGGCCATCGCGGGCGCGCAGGCTCCGGCCTACGGCGCTGACGACCCCGGCCGTGACGGTCGCTTGAAATCCGAACGGGTCGCCGATGGCGATGGCGAGCTGCCCGGTTCTTGCTGCAACGCTGGCAAAGTCTGCAAATGGCAGCCCTGCGGCGCGCACGCGAATCACCGCCAGATCGGTCGAGGGATCGGTGCCGACGGGATCGGCGGGCACGCTGCGCCCGTCCCTGAATTCCACTTCCATCTCGCGCGCCGCACGCACCACATGCTCATTCGTGATGACATAGCCGTCGGGTGCGAGCACCACCCCGGAGCCGGCTCCGCCACGGCGTTGGCGGTCGCCCCGCACGCGCACACTGACGACGGCCGGCCCGGTGCGTTCGACGGCACCAACCACCGCGCGCGAGTAGGCATCAAAAAGGGGCTGATCGGGAACGGGATCGATGGGGTTGTCGCCGCCATCACGGCTGTCCTCATCGTTGCCGTTATCGAAATTCACCCAGCGCAGCGCATTGACATCAGCCATAGGGCTCCCGATGCGTTTGCCCGGAACTGGGGCCGCGATCGGCGCCTTTCAACCCTTCCGTGCGACGCGCCGCCGAGGCCGACGCTCAAGCGCAAGCGCCGAGGAGATAAGCTGACGAACCCCTTGACAGGTTTGATAGGCTGTTGGCTGGCTGCGGCCAGCCGATCGGAGCGGTCATGCAAAGGTGCAGGACGGATCCTCTGGCAGGCGCCCGAGCTCTCAATCTCTCATCTCATTGGAAAGTGACTATGCACGCTTCCGACCGATTGGACCTTGCGGTTCCGGTATCCCCAACTGATCACGTTCGTGGGCCGATGCACGCACCAATCACCGTGCTCGAGTATGGCGATTTCGAGTGCCCGGTGTGCCGGGCCGCCGAACCGGGTGTGCGCATGTTGCTGGAGCGTTTCGGAGCGACGATACGCTTCGTCTATCGTCATTTTCCCATGGAGAGCGTCCATCCACATGCGTTGATTGCGGCCGAAGCGACGGAGGCCGCCGCGGCGCAAGGGCAGTTCTGGGCGATGCATGATCGGTTGATGCAGCACGAAGCGCGCCTGGACCGCAAGGCGCTCGATCAGCACGCCGCGGCCCTGGGTTTGGATCTGGCATCGTTTGCGGCTGCGCTCGACGATGAAATCTACCGTCAACGGATTCGCGAGCAGATGGACGGCGCGCTGCGCTCGCACCTGCGAGCGACGCCCGGATTTTACGTGAACGGGCGGGTGTGCGATGTCTCCGGTGGCGTGCACGCGCTTGGCGAGCGTGTCGCCGAACTGTTGGGCGAGGCCAGGCGATGAGCGCGGAGTCCCCGGTGAATCCATTGAGGAATGCGCCGCGCGAGATCCTGGTGCATGCGCTGTACGAGGCTGCGGAGCTCGAGCACAATCTGATGTGCACCTACCTCTACGCCGCCTTCAGCCTGAAGGACGGTACGGCGGAGGGCTTGAGCGAGACGGAAGCCGCGGCCGTTACGGGTTGGCGCCAGGAAATTCTTCGCGTCGCCATTGATGAGATGAGTCACCTGACGGCGGTGTGGAACATCACGGCTGCGCTGGGTGCCGCGCCGCGCTTCGGGCGCACGAATTTTCCGCTTGATCCGGGTTACTTGCCGGCGCGCGTGGTGGTGCGGCTCGCCCCCTTTGGCCCCGAGGTGCTCCAGCATTTCATTCACCTGGAGCGCCCGGCACTGTCGAATGAGCCCGACGGCGAGGGCTTTGCGCCCGAGCGCTTGTTTGTGCGCGGCTCGACCGGCACGCGGCTGACGCCGATGGGCATTGATTACGCGACGGTCGGGGAATTCTATGCCTCCCTGGCCGAAGGCCTCCGCAGCATGGTGGATCGGTACGGCGAGGCAGCCACCTTCTGCGGCGATCCGGCGTTGCAATTGTCTGCAGCCGAGGTGGATCTGCCGGGCGCGCGGCGCGTCATCTGCCTGAAGACGGCGCTTGCCGCATTTGATGCCATCGTTGTTCAAGGCGAGGGTGCTCCGGAGCATGCGACGGGCTCGCACTTCGAGCGGTTTTGCGCCATGCGCGCGGGCTATCAGGCCCTCAAGGCCGCGAACCCGGCATTCGAACCCAGTCACCCGGCGGCGACCAATCCTGTGTTGCGGCGACCACCCAGGCCGGAAGGGCGCGTATGGATCGAGGAGGCGGCAGCCATCGCCACCGTGGACCTGGCAAATGCGGCTTATGGGCTGATGCTGCGACTCCTGGCCTACGCCTATGCGGTGCGGGCGCCCCATCCGGACAAGGCCATCGCGGTCGATTTGGCGATCGGGCTGATGCAAGCGATCTCGCCGCTGGGCAGCCGCGCCGCGCGTCTGCCGGCTGGTCCTGCCAATCCTCATTGCAACGCTGGCATGTCCTTTACCGCCTTGCGGGATGCGGCGCCGCTGCCTCCTGGGCCCGGTGCGCGAAGATTGCTGGTCGAGCGCTTGGCCGAGCTTTCCGGCGCAGCGGAGGCAATGATGCCCGCTGGCGATGTACGGCTCGAGCGCTGCGCGCGTGCCCTCCAGACGCTGGCGCAACGGGCGCGGCAGCGCTTCGATCTCGCGGCGCCCGCGACATTACCGCCGGTGGCCGCATCGCCTCTGCGCGCGCCCGCGATCGAGGCGGCGAGCGCGGCGAGTGCGGAGATCACCACGGTGAGCAATGGCGTGGAGTCGGTCGAGGGTCGTGCGCTCACCTTGCAATTCGAGGCCAAGCGCTGCATTCACGCGCGATTTTGCGTCACGGGCGCGCCGACGGTGTTTCTCGCCAATGTCCAGGGACCCTGGATTCACCCGGACACCATGGATCCCGAGCGCCTCGCGGACATTGCCCACGTGTGCCCATCGGGTGCCATCCGCTATCGGCGCAAGGACGGCCGGCCTGACGAGCCAGTGCCGCCGGTCAACTTGATCGCGATTCGCGAAGCCGGACCCTATGCCGTACGGGCGGCGCTCGCGCTCGACGGTGTTGCGATCGGCTATCGCGCGACGTTGTGCCGCTGCGGGGCTTCCAGGAACAAGCCGTTCTGCGACGGCTCGCACCACGACATTTCCTTTGCCGCGACCGGTGAGCCACCGAGTGGCGCCACCGACATGCTGCCGGTGCGCGATGGCGTACTCGCCATCGACCCACAGCCCGATGGTCCCTTGCAAGTGCGCGGCAACCTGGAAATCACCAGCGGCACGGGACGCGTTGTCGCCCGGGTGACGGCTGCGAAACTTTGCCGCTGCGGCGGCAGCGCGAGCAAGCCTTTTTGCGACGGCACCCACGGGCGCATTGGATTCAGGGCCTAGTCCGTGCATTGGCGCCGACGCATCGCCAGAAAAGTCGAGTGTTGCCGGAACTGATTCAACGCGGCGCGTAGCCGGCCCGCATCCAAAGTGGACGCCGGTCTGCAGATGATGCCCAAGAGTCTGCAGGAGCGCGGCTCGCATGTCCGGCGGCGGCCGGCTCTTCAAGGTGATAGGCAGCCATGCGATCTGGCCACGCCGTGCCTGGCTACACCCGCCAGCAGGAGGAGGTTGATCTCAGGCAAATGCCGCGCCTCAGCCTTGGCTTTCTGTTGGTGTGTTTGATGGCGCTTTGATCCAGCCGCAGTTCGGATCAGTCGCTATCGCTATCGCCGTTCGCTTCCAGGCGCTGACGCAGCGTCGAGATGATCGCGCGCGTCGTTTCGATGTCCACGACCCGGAGGCCGTCGGCCAGCCGATTGATCCAGGGTGTCTGGACGTGCATTGCCTCGTCGAAGGCATCCTGCCCCTTGTCCGTCAGGACAACCAGCTGCGCGCGCCGATGGTGCGGGTTCGGCCGGAAGGCCACGAGCCCCTCGGCGGCCAGGTCATTGACGATCCGCTGCACGTTCTGGCGATTTCCGCCCATGTCGCGCGCCAACCAGGCGACCGGTTGCGCGCGCTCCGCGGCGACGATGGTACCCAGCACCTGCCAGCGCGCGCTCGTCAGGCCGAGGCCTGCGACCAGCCGATCCCCTGCGCTGAGCATGCGGTTGTTGAGCCTGAAGAGTTCGAGGACCAGGTTCGTCAGGGCCCGTCCCCCGGGGGAGCGCTTGGATGTGCTCATGTTCATGATACTGCAGTATTGACACCACGATGTCAACTTGGTAGCGTAGCAACACATGGCACCAACGTGTCATCATGCAACCAACGCCGAAGGAACCAAGCCATGCTGTCCCTGCGCCCGATGGACCCCGCCTTTCCGATCGAAAAGCAGCTGCAAGCCACTGCCGCCCCCGTGGTTCTCGTCAACCTGTTCACGGTCGCGGAAAGCGACATCCCGGCGCTGCTGGCGGCCTGGGAGAAGGACGCCAACTGGATGAAACGGCAGTCCGGGTTCATCTCGACGCAGCTGCACCGGGCGATCGGCGGCAGCTGCATGTTCATGAACTACGCCATCTGGGAGTCGGTGGCGCATTTCAGGGCCGCGTTCACGAATCCCGAGTTCGTCAATGCGCTGGCCGCCTATCCCTCCAGCGCGATCGCCCAGCCGCACTTGTTCGCCAGGGTTGCGGTGCCGAACCTCTGTTCCGCGTGATCCAGCACGGGAGCATGGCCGTGCCGAAGCGCATCCATTTCATCGCGGGGATCCTGTCTCCGCTGCTCATCGCCACCTTCTTCACATCGACGCTACTGGTCGAGTTGCTTGGATCGCATGCCGCCGTCGCGCAGCTCAAGGCTCTCATCGTCACGCCGGGTCTGTGGATTCTCCTGCCCTGTCTTGCGGCGACCGGCGGCAGTGGCCTGTTCATCGGGAAGTCCCGCAAGGGCCCGCTTGTCGCAGGAAAAAAGAAGCGAATGCCGTTCATTGCCGCCAACGGGCTGCTCGTCCTGGTGCCTTGTGCAATCATCCTCAGCCACTGGGCTTCCGCCGGATT
>DATKLO010000025.1:0-15190 GCA_035542375.1 Steroidobacteraceae bacterium
TGAGGTGGTCGTCAGCCGCCGCCAGCCGGGCGGCAGGTCAATACGTCGCGCGCCCCCCGGACAAGTCGAAAACCGCGCCGGTGCTGAACGATGCATCCTCGGTCAACAGCCAGCAGACCATCGAGGCGATTTCCTCCACCAGTCCGAAGCGGCCCATCGGGATCTTCTGCAGCATGTAATCGATGTGCTGCTGGCTCACCTGGTTGAAGATCGGCGTCTTCACCGCGGCCGGCGTCACGCAGTTGACGGTGATGTTCTGCTTGGCGAGCTCCTTGCCGAGCGACTTGGTCAAGCCGATCACCGCGGCTTTCGACGAGCTGTACGCCGATGCGGTCGGATTGCCTTCCTTTCCGGCGATCGACGCGATGTTGACTATGCGCCCGTAGCCGTTCTTCTGCAGGTGCGGGATGACTTCACGGCAGGTGTAGTACGTGCCGTGCAGGTTGACATCGTGCACGCGCAGCCACTCTTGCACTTGAAGCTCCCACGCCAGCGCATTGTCCCCGGCGACGCCGGCCGAGTTGACCAGGCAGTCGATCTTGCCGAAGTGCGACGCCGTGCTCTTGGCGGCGGCCTGCACGTCGGCATACTTCGCGACGTCCACTATCGCGGTGTGCAGCTTGGTCTTGGCGCCCAGCTCCCTGGCGGCCTTGTCGAGCGCGGCCGCGTCGCGGTCCCAGATGCTGAGCAGCCCGCCGGACTCGGCGATGCGCTGCGAAACGGCCAGGCCGATGCCCGAGACGCCGCCGGTGACCACGCACACGCGTCCGTTGAGGTCGAGTTTGTTCATGAGGCTCCTCCCGATTTGGATCGCACAAGTTTAGCAGGACGGTCGGGCGCCATCGGTACGGTTCCTACTCATCCGCCCGGGACACCGTTTCGCTGGACGCGTATGACATCGCGAACCCCGACCCGCCCGCCGCTCGAGCGCTGGTTCGAGCGCGTTTTCGCCGATGATGCGCCCGCGCATCTGGGCCGGGGCTGGCTCAGCGGCACGCTGTCGGTGTTTCTCGGCGCTATCGGCCTGGGCGCGGTCGCTGCGCTGCACTTCCCGTGGCTCGACCGGCTATTCCGCACCTATCACATGCCGGGCGACACTTGGCGGGAACAGCTGGGGCTCCCGGACCGTCTTGTACCGGAAGGGTTCGTCGCGTAGCTGGTCTATCCGTTTCGAACGGAGTGACTTCCCTGGTCGCGGGCCGCGTCAGTGCGCACGCAGCGCCAGAAAGGCGAGGATTGCCGCGATGACGATCGCCAGCACCACCCAGACCCAGTGTGGCGTGCGTTTCTTCGGGCCCGCGGGCGCGGCTCCGGCGGCGGGCGCGAGCGTCTGGTTGAACTTGGCGAAGAAGTCGTCCGCCATCTTCTTGGCCACACCGTCGACGAGACGCGACCCTACTTGCGCCAGCTTGCCACCCACCGTGGCTTTCGCGTTGTAGGCGAGCCTGGTGCTCGAGCCCTCGGGCGTGAGCGACACTTGCGCGCCGCCCTTGCCGAAGCCCGCTGCACCGCCGGAACCTTCGAAGCTGAGCGAATAGGAATGGGGCGCGTTCACGTCGACCAGCAGCAGCTTGCCGCTGAAGCGCGCCTTCACCGGGCCCACCGCGGCGGTCATGGCGACCTTGTATTCCGTGTCGGACACCTTCTCGATCGACTCGCAGCCCGGGATGCAGGCCTTGAGCACCTCGGGGTCGTTGAGCGCCTCCCACACTCGCTGCTGCGGGAGCGGGATGAACTGCTCCCCGGTCATCTCCATCGTCGCGTTCTCCGTGTCTTGTTCCGTCTTGCGGCCCGTGCGTCGGACCGCCGGCTCGATCTCACGCCATTATGCCCCGACGCCATCGCCGCATTCCTGCGTGGTGGCCGCTCGCCGAGACGGGGGTGGTTCATCGGCGGCTGCCGATGGTCTCGGGTCCCAGCCGGATCATACGCCGCGCGGGGGGAGCCGGCCGCAGCTGCCTCCAGTGCTGAGGGTCACGCGAAGCGGGCCAGCTCGACTCGCAACCACGCAATCGACTTCGATCAGGTCGAACCGGGCGCGGCCAGCGCGGCCCCATTGTGGCGCACGACAGCAGGACCAGGCGCTCTAACGGCGAGCGCAGGGCAAGGGCAAGCACGCAGGCGCGTGGGCGCAGGGCACAAGCGGCGTGTCTGCAAAGAACGCCGGCGTCCGCATCAAGTCTGCCGCCAGGCTAGCCTGCAAAATGCACCACCATGGATGCGACCTCTCTAGCTGTCGATCACCTCCTGCGCGCCGTCGGCGATCCCGTCGCCGACCTGCGCGATATCGGCCCGGGCCATCCGGAGTTCGATCGCGCGCAGACTATCCGTGCCGCCGCCGGTGTGATCGCAAAGACTCCGGACGCCCTGCCCGCGATCGCGCAAGCGATTCGAGCGTCCGACGCAGTTGCCCTGGCGCCGGAAATCCGCGCCCACTTCACAGCGGCCCATGCGTGGGTGTCCGGGAACCCGGTTCTGGCCGCCGAACGCTACGCGTCCATCCTGAGCCGCTGGCCTCGCGATCTGCTGGCGCTGCGGTTGGCGCAGTCGTGCTACTTCTTCCTTGGCTGGCATGACCAGGTCTGCGCGGTCGTCGATGCGGTAGTGCCAGCCTGGCCGCAGGATACGCGCGAGTTCGGGTTTGTCCTTGCCATGGCGTCGTTCGCGCACGCCGAGAACGGTGACGCGGCGTACGCCGAGGCGCTCGGGCGCGATGCGCTCGCGCGAGATCCGGCCTGCCCGGTGGGCGTGCACGCGGTCGCACATGCGATCGCGCAATCCGGGCGACATAGCAGCGGCGCGCGCTGGATGCGCGAGCAGCGCGCACACTGGGCCGGCGAGAGCCGCATGCGCACGCACAACGCATGGCATCTCGCGATGTTTGACGTCGAGGACGGCAACGTGGCGTCGGCGCTGCGCATCCTCGATGCGTGGCTGCTTCCCGCCAGCGCGGGATCGCAGCTCGATGCGTGCGACGCCACGGCTCTGCTCTGGCGCCTCGCGGCCGAAGGCATCGTCGACGCGCCCCGCTGGGGCAGAGTTTCGGACGCTTTCGAACAGACATTGACGCCCGGGTTCTGGCCTTATGTCGACCTGCACGCGGGGCTCGCGCACCTGAAGGCCGGGAAGCGGGCGCGGGTGCAACGACTCGTGCAGGCGATCGAGCGATGCGCGGAAGGGCGCGACTACGCAGCGTTGCGCGCGCGGCACATCACGCTGCCGGGTTTGGGGGGCCTGACTGCCTTCGTTGAGGGCCGCCATGGCGAGGCGGCGGCACTGCTCGCAGGCGTGCGGCCGTTGCTCGACGACGCAGGCGGCAGCCACCTGCAACTGGAAATCTTCCATGGCATCGAGCGCGAGGCGCAGCGTCGGTTGCGCGCGCAACACCGTGAGCAGCCTCGACCAGCGACGGGTAACGAGCAGGCAATGCTGCTCAGCACCGGGGCCCGTACGCAAGCGCCTGATTGCGGAGCGCGACACAAGTAGATCGCAAGGCCGTGCCACTCGACGCTCGAGCGGAAGGCTAACGGCTAGGAGGACGCCTGCGCGGCATATTGGCCTTACGCGGCATCTACATTCATCATCGCCCGGCGGGGTCGCGGGCTAAACGCAGCAAGGAGACTCGCAATGGAGAAAGCAGGCAGCTACAACGGATCGTGTTCTTGCGGAGAGGTCCAGTTCACTGTTAGCGGTGAGCCGGTCGCAATGGGCTATTGCCATTGCGATTCCTGTCGGCACTGGTCTGCCGGGCCGGTGAATGCGTTCACGCTGTGGAAGCCCGATGCGGTGCGGATCACTCGAGGCGCGGAGCGTATCGGTACGTACAACAAGACCCCGCGCAGCTATCGCAAGTGGTGCAAGTCGTGCGGCGGCCACATCTTCACGGAGCATCCGGGCTGGGGCCTTACTGACGTCTACGCGGCTGCCATTCCGGGATTCGAGTTCAAGCCCGGCGTCCATGTGAACTACCAGGAGACCGTATTGCGGATCAAGGACGGGCTGCCCAAACTCAAGGATGTTCCTAAGGAAATGGGAGGCTCCGGCACGGGCATCCCCGAGTGATGCGACCGCGATCCCGCCCGATGGCCGCGCCTGGTATGGCCTCGATGGGGCGGCGACTCGCCGCCGGCGGGACACAACGTCCCCCCGCGAAGAAGATCGCCGCGCCGCTAAGGCTTCAGCGGCTGCGCACCGCCTGCTTGCGCCAGGCGGCAGGCGGCAGTCCGAACTCCCGCTTGAAGGCCCGGTTGAACGCGGCCTCGGATTCGTAGCCGACCTCGGTGGCGATGTGGATGATCGCGACATCGCCCTGCTTCAATCGCGATGCGGCGAGCGAAGTGCGCCAGCGGGTGAGGTACTGCATCGGCGGCGCGCCGATCAGCGCGTTGAAGCGCTTGCCCAACGCGGAGCGAGACAGCCCAGCCTTTCTGGCGAGTTCGTCCACGGTCCACGGATGCGCCGGCTGCTCGTGCAGAAGCGACAGCGCGCGCCCGACGTAGCGGTCGCGCAGGCCCGCGAGCCAACCTGATCCGCCTGGGGGAAGCTGGTCCATGTAATGGCGAATGGCCTCGGCGAACAGCACTTCGGACAGACGCGCGAGGACGATGGCCGAGCCCGGACGCGACGACACGCTTTCCGCGACCGAGTAGCGGATCGAATTGCGTACCCAGGCGGCAGTGCCGCTGTCGCCCATGCTGACCCTGAGCAAGCGCGGCAGGCTGCGCAGGAGCGGCTCGGCCAGGCGCTTGTCGCAAGCGAGAAATCCGCAGACGATGCGCGTGGCTTTTCCCGCACGGCCGCTCCTGACCGATGCGACGCGGCCCCGCTTCAGGAGCTTGTCCAGGCTCTCGTCCGTCATATCGATCGGCTCGAGGCGCAATGCAGCCTCGCTCGCTGTCGCGAGCACATGCCGATCGCCCGCCGGAAACAGGATCAGGTCGCCGGCACGAAGCTCGACCGGACCATCATCGAGCAACCGCACGTAGCATGTGCCTTCCGTCACTAGGTGGTACGGAATCACGTGATCGGCGTCCGGCATCAACACCTCGGCGAGCTTGCCGGTCGACGCGGCGAGGTAGGACCACTGGGCGTGCAACTCCATGTCGAAGAATACGGCGCCCGTGAGCCGTACGGCACCCAGCACCTCGGAGAGTGCGTCCATGGAGCGGCGCTAGCCGACAAGCGCGCGCGGCGCGACGCAGAGCCGGCGGTCACGCCATCGAAGCCTCCTTGCGAGCGGCGTGCGAGTCGTCATCTTCGCGCTGCTAGCGTTGGTGAGGCGGCACGGCCTTGACGGCCGCGGCGAAGCGCGCATGGAGTTCCGGATCGACCGGCCTGTGCTTGATCTTGGTGCTGGCGGGATCCTTCCCCAGAAAATTCCCGCCTTTCCAGTTCCTCGACGGTCTGATCGGTCTGGGAGCAAATCCACCGCCGCAGTTGGGGCACACGTTCTCGAGCACGCTGTCGACACAGGTGGCGCAGAACGTGCATTCGTAACTGCAGATGCGTGCATCCAGCGAATCGGGAGGCAACGCCATGTTGCAGTTCTCACAAGTGGGTCTGAGTTCAAGCATGCGGCCTCCTTCTTCTTGACGGCAACTACTGCGGATGGCTCCAGTGTCGGACTTGGCACTGCTCGGCAAGCTGCCGGCGCCAAGCATGTTTGCCGCGACGACGGCGCACCGCACGAGCCAGTGTCAGCTTGCTCCAGGAAGCATCAAAGCGAGCCAGGTTCATGGAGCCGGACGAGGTTCAGTCCAGGGACGTCGCACTTCAGTGGCCGAGGCAGTCTCTTGGACCATCGCTCGCTCCCGAAGCATGAGGCAAGTTTATCGCTTCTCGGGTCGCGCATCGCGGCGTCGACCATCGGCCCGGTGCTTGTCACGCTCTTGGCGGCAAGCCCGGCTGCGGTCGAACGGGCGACACCCCCGCTCACCCGCTGTCACACCAGTCGTCGGCCGAGAAGACGTTCGAGTATCCGCAGCGGCGACCGCGACGGATCGAGCATGGAGTGCACAGGGAGATGAAACGTCTGCTCCAAGGCGTACTGTCCGCTCATGGCGGCGTGTGATACCTGGTCGGTGAACACCACCCACGTGCTTCCCGCGGGGAACTCGCAGAGCCGCTGAACCGCTTGCGACTGGTAAACCAAGTCAGCCTTCATCCGGTCATGCAGGCGCAGCATGTAGTGGTCGTAGTCGCTGCGCCGGCTCTTCGTGATGCCGAGCAAATTCAGGGCAAGGCTGGCACCTCTGATCGGAGCGGGAAGGGACGGGACATAGCGCTGCGCGACGTCTTCGAACGGTTCACCAAGCCTCCACGTCCGAGCACCTCCATGCGGGTTGATATTCGCGAAGACCCGCAGGATTCGCCGGCCCTGCGTGGGCGAAGAGGGGAAGCTGTCCACGTGCAAACGGGTATCGTCCTTGCGCCAGGAGGTCGACCGTCCGGCGATCTCGACGGGCCGATAGCTGGCGCGTGCTTGCTGCAACCCGGCGTCGTAGCGTGGCATCAAGTTGCGGACCAAGGCGCTGCTGAATCTCGCGAAGCGCATCATCATCTTGCGAAGCAGCTCAGAGTCGTCCGCTTCGGCACTGCTTCCGCGCAGGACGCCGGTGGCAGGATCGAGACTGATGTTCTTCGCCTGCCCGATGGCCGTCGCAGACAGAAGACGATCTTCGCCGTCTTCAACCGGGAAGCCAAGCTGCGGGAAGAACAGGACGGTCCCCGATTCGAGGGCATCAATTGCCTGCTGCTGCACCGCAGCCGAGCGTGCTTGATCGCAGTCGGTGATTGGGAGAGCGACAATGTCGGTCATGTCGATGGGTTCAGGCGTGATGTCCAACGCTGCCCGGCAGCGGCCCAGGTAGGCGCGCGACGCGCGCCGAAACGGATCCGCCGCGTGGAAGGCGCAGCTCATACTGCGCCATGGCAAACGGCTTCGATGTTGTGTCCGTCGGGATCCAGCACGAACGCGCCGTAATAATTGGGGTGGTAGTGAGGACGCAACCCTGGGGGCCCATTGTCACGTCCGCCAGCCGCGATTGCTGCCTCGTAGAATGCGTCCACGGTAGCGCGGCTCGCCGCGCGAAAGGCGACGTGGATCGGCGGAACGTTCGGCTTGCCGCCGGCGATCCAGAAGTCCGGCTTTGGCGGCGCACCGAAGCCAGCGACGTCGGCGCGGCCGGTGACCGCAGCAGGCAGTTCCATCATCAGTTCGTAGCCGATCGGCGCGAGCGCACGCGCATAGAAGGCTTTGCTCCTCGCGAAGTCGCTGACTGTCACTCCTGTGTGATCTATCATAGGCGAAGCATCCTCGTAGCGGTCCGACGGCGCATCCTGGAGCGGCGATCAGCCGTCCGCCGCAGCACGTTGCTGGGCCTGCATCCATCGCCTATCGGCGAGGACGACCGAAGTTTCGATCTGTCTCTCGGGAATCGACCAGTAGGTTCGCAGCAGGCAGTCCTTGTGGGTGTCCGGCACCAGGGTGAAGCCGTTGCGCCGATAGAACTCAATGGCCCACGAAGCATCCGCCCAGGTGCCGATCAATATCGGCTTGTCAGTGAGACCTTCCACGTGGCGCAGGAGCCTCGTTCCCACGCCCTTCCTCTGCGTGGTTGGCGCGACATAAGCGTGGCGTACCAGCGCGACGGCTCCTTTGTCTTGAATTCCCATCACGCCTAGCAGAGCCCCTTCGCTCTCGGCCACCCAGAAAATGACACCCTGACCGATCTCCCTGACCAATTCATCCTGCGGCATGTATGGTTCGTGCCACCGGTCCATCGGGATCACGCCTCGATACACCTGCGCAGCCGCGTTGACCACCGCGAATATCGACGACAGATCCGATTCCACAGATTTCCGCACCAGCATCATTCACCTCGGCGAGCTAGACGCTGCGGTGCAACGGATTGATACGTTGGGGCCTGGTAGGGATCTGGCGGCATGAACGCGGCAGTCCGGAGTAACCCTAAGCTGACTTGAGTTCCGCAACCACTTTCAGCCAAGCGCGAATCTGGCGCTCGGCAACCTTGAGGTCGTAGGTAGCCTGTGGGTTGGCCACTCCTGATCAGAGGGAGGTCGCACTGATTTATAACCGTGATCCTCACGGTCGTCAACTCTACGACAGCTCCACTCTTCCGCAGCGCAACGGGCTTCCGTCTGCGGCGCGCCGACTCTACGACCCTCGATCGCGCGGCCAGGCGGACGCCCAACGCAGCCGCTATGCGCCCGAATCGAATGGCGGGTTGGGCGTTTGCTCGCGACGCACGGTTGCATTCACTTGAGCGGAGGCCCCACAACGTCCATGTGGTGCGCCTTGATGAGCGCCCGATTCGTCTCGGCGTCTACGCCCTGTCTCTCCTCGAAGATCTTCTCGAACCCGCCTGGCGTCACACCGACTAGCAGCACGCCGGGCTGCGCCCCGATATTCTCGAAGGTATGCGCGGTTCCCCGAGGCACGAACATAACGGACTGAGCCGGCGCGGTCATGACGTGGTCCCCGACTTTCACCTTGAACTCCCCACTCACGACGTAGAAGAACTCATCCTCGGTTTGGTGAACGTGAGTCGGTGGCCCGCTTTTGGGTGCGATGGTCTGACGGAACATGCCGAGTGATCCGCCAGGTTGGTCAGCTGTTGCCAGGAGTTCGGTGAAATCGGCCTCTCTGCCCTGAGGCCCGGAGAATCGGGGCGCAGCGTCAGGCAAGACTACGAAACCCGCCGCGGCCAGCAGCCATACGCCAGCCACTGCGGCAGGGCCCGAGAGTAGGGCGCCCGCAGTCCCTGCGACGGCGAGCCACGTGCGAGAGCCGAGATGTAAGTTCATGGCGCGAGTCCTCCTTGTCAAAGCAACTCGATCAGACACGGTCCTGACCGTCTGGCGGGGCGGGGGGGCCGCTGCGTGGGACTCCGATGTCTTGGGCCTTGCCTCCTCACCAGGGCGTTTCGACTGGACGTCCGACGTCGGGCGCTTAGCCAGCTTGCAAGCAGCATAGTGCAGCGAGACTGTTTGCAAGTCTCGTTCAACCGCTGGATGGGCGTCACTCTGCCATTCACTTGATTACCTCGCCGGCTCGCAGCAAGACCGAATCGGGGATTGTTATACCGAGCGCGTTAGCCGCCGCAAGGTTGACGAGGAGCACGTAGCGCGTCGGCCGCTCGATGGGCAAGTCGCCGGGATTGGCGCCCCAATCATCGGATCAACGCGTCGGCCGTTAGCAAGACCGATTGGGGGATCGTCAGCCCTAGAGCCTTGGCGGTGGTGAGGTTGACTACAAACTCGAACTTGGTCGCCTGCCGAACGGGCAGGTCGCCCGGCTTGGTCCCTTTGAGGATCTTGTCGACGTACTCAGCCGATCGACGCCAAGGGTCGACGTAGCTGGCCCCATAGGACATGAGCCCTCCTGCCTCGGCGAAATGCCTCTCCGAGTAGATTACCGGCAGGCGGGCGTCCGACGCGAGCGCGATCAGTGTTCCTCGGTGAGTCGCAAACTGCGCGTCGGCCAAGACGTACAGCGCCTGGGCGTGCGCATGTCTGGCGGCGGAGACTGCCGAACCGAACTGCTCGAATGTCCGCACGCTCACGGTACTCAGTTTGATCGAGAGGGAGGGCGCCGCCGCTCTGAGGTCGCGTAGCGCCTTCGAATGCCACGGGATAGCCGGATTCCACATGACGGCGACTCGGGTAATCGGTGGGATCGTCTCCTTCAGGAGTTGCAGGCGCTTGGCGCTCTGCTCGGCCGCCATCGTTGTAAAGCCGGTGACGTTTTCCCCGGGACGCGCGAGGGTCGTGACAAGGCCAGATCCAACTAGATCACCAGCCAGGGCGATCACGATCGGGATGGTGGATGTGGCGCGCTTGACCGCTTGCGACCCGGGTGTACTGTCCACAACGATTACATCGACCTTGCGCTGGACCAGATCGGCAGCCAACTCCGGTATCCGTGCGTAATCACCGTGGGCCGATCGCCACTCGATGGCTACATCGCGTCCCTCGGCGTAGCCTGCTTCCCGTAAGCCCTCCCGGAATGCCTTTACTTCTTCGCTATCGATCGAGAACTCTACGAGCAGAACACCGACGACCGGTGGCGATACGGATTCCCGCGCACCCAACTCGTTGGGGAGACAGAAGGTTCCCAACGAAACGACCAGCGCAGTGAGGCCAAAGGCGAAAGCACGCCATCCGAGCCGTGGAGTCACCGGATCACCTCATCGCGTGGCGCGTCAGCCCGCTCCACGACCTCCTCCTTGTGACGCCCGACGTGATACGGATCAGGGGCTGGACAGCTCGCTGCATCCGTGCGTTCGGCGTCACCGTTACTGAATCACCTCGTCTGCGCCGAGCAAGACCGCTTCCGGAATGGTAATCCCCAACGCTTTGGCAGTCTTGAGGTTAACAACCAGTTCGAACTTGGTCGGCTGCTCGATCGGCAAGTCTCCCGGCTTCGCGCCTTTCAGGATCTTGTCCACGTACCCGGCCGAACGGCGGAATATGTCGCCGAGGTCCGGCCCGTATGACATGAGTCCGCCTTCGTCGACATATTGCCTCAAGGTATACATGGCTGGCAGCTTGGCCCTGGAAGCCAGCTTGAGAAGCGTCGCCCGATTGGTATTGAAGAGGGGTGCGCCCACCACATACAGCGCCTGAGCGTGCGTCCGGTTGACGGCCGAGAAAGCCGAGCCGATGTCCTCAGGCGTTCGCGCGCCTGCGAAGTTCAGGTCGATTGCCAGCGGAGACGCTGCCGCCTTGAGCTCCTCGATGACGTCGTTGTGAAATGGCGTATCTGGATTCCACAGGACCGTGACCCGGGCAACTCGGGGGATGGCCTCCTTTAGCAACTGGAGCCGCTTGGCGCTGAGCTCGCTGGTCATGTTCGACACCCCGGTGACGTTCCCGCCCGGATGCGCCAGGTTTTCCACCAGGCCGGACGCGACCGGATCAGCGACGAGCGCCATGACGATAGGGATGGTCGATGTGGCGCGTTTGACCGCCTGGCTTGCGAGCGTGGTGTCCACGACTATGACATCGAGCTTGATCTGGACCATTTCGGCCACCAACGCCGGCACTCGACCGTAATCACCCCTGGCCGATCGCCACTCGATCGTCACGTCGCGTCCCTCAGCGTAGCCCGCATCCCGCAATCCGTGCCGAAAGGCTTGAGCCTCCTTGCCCTCAGGTGAGAAGTTCACCAGGAGAATTCCAATACGTCGCGGCGCTGTCGCCTGCTCGGCGCGAGCTCCCTCCGGCATAACTGCAATTGCGGAGCCGACGGCCAGTGCGGTAACGCCGCTGACAAATGCTCGGCGCGAAGGTCGTGGGATCACACAGTTACCTTTGGTGCTCGACACGATCATGGTAGTGCCTGCTTGCGCCGTGACACGGAACGCCACTCGTTTGCGGCCCGGCAACGGCGAGCAAAGGGCCTCTGGTGCGCGTCCGCTGGGGCGCGATGTGTACACCCGACATGGGCGGGAGGTCATGGGGTGGAACTCCGCTGTGGGAGGACCCGACGTCATCAGGATAATCACTAGCATAGGGCCGGGGCAAGCCTGCCAGGGATTGTCTGAAGGCAGCCCACGCGCAAGGGTGCGAGCCGAGGGCAGGCGTGATCGCAGGCAGCACGCGAGGCGCTGCCCGTTGCGGGCCATCCGATCGCGGTGCTGGACCGCCGGTCCTGATATAAGTCCTTTCCTGCGGCACGGGATGAAGGTCCCCCTCGTTCGAGCCGCGTGCAGTCCAGTTCCTCGATTCGGAGCCCGTGCCGGTCAGCGAATTACGTCGTTGGCCCTCACCAATACCGGCTGCGGGATAGTCAGGCCCAGCGCCTTGGCAGTCCGGAGATTAATGACAAGCTCGTACTCCGTGGGTTGTTCAACCGGGAGATCGGCCGGCCTTGCGCCCTTGAGGATCTTATCGACGTGGTGCGCGGCTTTGCGGAACAGTGCGGGATAGTTCGGTCCGTAAGACATCAGGGCGCCGGCGTCCGGGAACGCTCTGAGCTCGTGAATCGCAGGCAGTTGCGCCGAGGACGCAAGTTCAACGATCTTCCGTCGATGTAGGGAGAAGAAGGCTTGGGGCGCAACGAGCAGCGCTTCGACACGGCGGCTCAGGTCGGCGAAGGCCGCCTCCAGCTCACTCGGCGTTGTAGCCATGACCGGAATGACTTCAAGCCGCAAGCGGTGCGCGGCCGCGGGTGCCTCGCGCCATACGCCGCCCCAGACGGTATCGGTTGGGTTTCCTACCACTCCGACGTGCTTCAGGCGAGGAACCAATTGCTTGAGCAGATCAAGCTGCTTTCCCACCAGATCGACGCCCAGGTCCGTCATGCCAGTGATGTTGCCCCCTGGATGGGAGAAAGTCGTCACCAATCCACTCCCTATCGGGTCCGAGACGATGGTGAACACGATAGGGATCGAGGAGGTCGCAGCCTTGACCGCTCGCGCCACAGGAGTCGTCGGGGCAACGATGATGTCGACGTTGAGCTTCGCCAGCTCTCCGGCAAGGGCAGGGAGGGCCTCAAACCGGCCCTCGGCGGTACGGTGCTCCAGGATGATGTTTTGGCCTTGTACGTAGCCCAGCACGCGAAGCTCGTCCAGGAAGGCCTGAAGGAATGGTGGATCGTCCTGATTGCCGGGTGCGAGGTACCCGATCCGCCATGCCCGTGCGGATTGCGCTGCTAGCGAAGGCGCAAGGATGAGGGTTGCCGCGCTTGCGAGGAAGTATCGGCGGGATCTCATGAGGCTCCCCTTTCTCTTCGTAGCTCTGACATCCGGACCATAGCCACTGCTGGTGCCCTCCCGGAGTCCCGACCTTGAGCAGAAACCTTCCCCGCTTCAAGCGACCGCAACCAGTCTACTGCTCACCGAATGACCTCGTTGGCACGCAGCAGCAACGACTGAGGCACCTCGAGCTTCAGCTCTCGCGCCACGCGCAGGTCGATGATAAGGTCGAACTGAGAAACCTCCTCAATAGGCAGGTCCGCGGGCTTGGCACCCCTGAGGATTCTCGCCACGTAGGACGCCGTGCGGCGCAAAGTATCCTTGAGGTCCGGCCCATAGGACATCAGCGCGCCATCTTCATGGTATTCGTTCCACGGGAAGATCGCTGGAATTCTCGCTTTTCGGATTGCGGATGCAATCTTGGTTTTCTCCGTCAACAGCCCAAGATCGCTTGCCACGAGGACTGCGTGCGGTGCACTGCGCTGCAGCGCTCGCAGCGCCGCATCGAGATCGGCGACACCGCGTGCATCGAATGTGTCTAAGTGCAGACCTAGTAGACGGGCTGCTTTCTGTGCTTCGGCGAATTGCGCAGGCAGGACTGCGTTGGAGGGGTTGCGCAAGAATGCAACCCTCCGGGCGTGCGGAAGGAACTGGTGCACCAGATCCAAGCGCTTGGCAGTAAGCTGGGGTGTGGCAACAGACACCCCTGTGGCATTTCCACCGGGCGCGGCGAGGCTTCCCACCAAACCTGTTGCGACGGGGTCTCCAGACTGAAAGACAATGGGAATTGTGCTGGTCGCCTGCATTACGGCACGTGCTGCGGCTGTGGAGAGCGCCAATATGAGGTCTGGCTTCGAGCGCACCATCTCGATCGCGTGCGGCGTCGCATCCTCGACCGAGTTCCCGATCCTCCGCCATTCGATGGCAATATTCTGCCCTTCCGCGTAGCCCTGCTCGCGGAGGCCTTGCCGCAGACCTGCTTCCGCCGGCGAGGCCAGGATCTGAGGCAGGAGGACTCCGATGCGGGGCATCTCGGGTGACTCTGCGCGGGCGCGGATGGCTACCAGCGCCATGGCGCCCAGTGCTATTGCCGCTAGCAACAGGTGCGTCCTCGCCCGCCTAGCTCTCACGCTTCACCTTGCATTGACGGATCGGTAAGCCGGTAAGGCCCCGCATCACCTGCCGGCGGAAGCGGGCCAAGCCCGCTGTAACCAGCCAAGTCCATGCGCTGATCTGGGCGTCGCCATATGGAAAGGGCTCTCATCGGCTACCTTATCACCTCGTCTGCTCGCAGGAGGATCGACTGTGGAAAGTTCAGCCGCAGCGCCTTTGCTGCGCGGAGATTCACCGTCAGGAGATACTTGGCCGGTTCGACGAACGGCAGGTCAGCTGGCTTGGCACCTCTGAGTATGCGGTCCACATATCCGGCAGCCCGTTCCCACATTTCTGCTGAGTCTGGGCTGTATGACATCAGCCTCCCAGCCGCAACAAACGCAGACCAGCCATAAACCGCTGGAAGGCGCAACTTTGCAGCAATTGCCGGCAGTTTCTCGCGATGCTCGATAAATAGCGGATCCGGTGGGACGACGACCGCCTGCGCACGCTCACGCGCCTGCACGAGAGCAAGCTCGATGTCCTCTGCGGTACGAGCGGGAATGGTGAGCGTCTGCACGCCAAGCGCGTCACCGGCACGTCTCAGGACCTGCTCTACCGGGGGCCACGCTGCATTGTCGGGATTTGACAAGACACCTACCTTCGATAGCCTGGGCACCACTGCTTGCAACAACTCCAACCACTTGCCTGGTATGTCTTCTCTGAGAAGCGAGTAGCCACCGGTCACGTTGCCGCCAGGGCGAGCGACGCTTGAGGCAACTCCAGCCGCAACAGGGTCGTCCCATGATGACGGCGACGATAGGTATCGTGGCAGTCGCTTTACGTGCAGCCAGAACGCCAGGGTTCGCGGCGGTCACGATGATGTCCGGATTCCCCTTGATGATCTCTTCCATGTACCCGGGAAAGGCGTCCATCCGCCCACGGGCAAACCGCCTTTCTACCTTAAGATTTCGGCCTTCCTCCCACCCCAGGGCCCGCAGCTTGGTCCAAAACACTTCGTCTCTCATCCCTTTGTCTTCCGCTGCACCAGGATGAACCAACGCCATTCGTACTGGCGTTTGCGGCGGATCTGCTGCAAATGAAGCACTGGGCGAGTTAAGGGCGACACACAGTGACACGAGCAAGAACAGTTGACGCATGGTCCCGTCCACCACTTTACCGTGGACTGCCAAGGCGAACGCGGTCGGCCCGCCCCAGTCGTGGCCAGCCACGAATAGCCGCTGCTCCTGCAGCACGTCGTGTACCAGACGCCAGACGTCCTGTGCAAGCGTCTTCTTGTCGTAGCCGTCTCGCGGGCGTGAGGAGTCGCCGAGCCCCCGAAGATCGGGCGCGATGACGCGGCAGCGCGTTGCCAGTCC
>DATKLO010000026.1:0-12134 GCA_035542375.1 Steroidobacteraceae bacterium
CCGAGAGCAGCGAGCTGCGCAGCTCGATGATCGTCCAGACGCCGCCGATCAGCATGGCGCCGACCCCCATGTAGCGGATCTGCGCGGACCAGATCAGATTCGCCGCATCGCCGGCGCTCAGGGCCGCCGCCGCATGGGCGAGCGCCGGATGCTGCTCGAGGAAGAAGGTGCTGTAGAGCGGAATGATGACGTTCCACGACAGCACCCCGCCGAGCGTCATGACGATCGCGATGTTGAGGCCGACGATGTAGCCGACGCCGAGCAGCGCCGCCGACAGGCTCGTTCCGAAATAGGCGATGCCGCGCCCGGCGTAGGCCGACCACGATGCGGAATCCGGAAACAGGCCGAGGCCGCTCGCCGCCGCGAGCTTGTAGAGGCCGCCGGCGGCCGAAGCGCCCGCCAGCAGGCGAATGCCCTGGGCAGGGTTCGCGCCGGTCCGCAGCACCTCCGCCGCCGCCTTGCCTTCCGGAAAAGCGAGCTGCTGCTCCACGATCAGCGAGCGGCGCAGCGGCACGGAGAACAGCACGCCCAGCACACCGCCCAGTCCGGAGATGGCCAGCAGCCACCAGAAATCGAAGCTCTGCCAGTAGCCGAGGATCACCAGCGCCGGGATGGTGAAGATCACCCCGGAGGCCATCGACGTGCCCGCCGAGCCGCCGGTCTGTACGATGTTGTTCTCAAGGATGCCGCCGCCGCCCAGGGCGCGCAGCACCGCCATCGAGACGACCGCGGATGGAATGGCCGAGGCGATTGTCATGCCGGCGAACAGGCCGAGGTACGAGTTTGCCGCGGCCAGCACCATCGCGAGGACGATGGCGAGCACGATCGCGCGCGCCGTCAATTGCGGCGCAGGCCGTTCCGGTTGACTCATGAGTTCCCCCGCCGCGTGCTCGGGCACGACATCTTGTAGTTGCGACCGCTACTCTAGCCTCGGCGGCGGCCTGCGTATACCGTCGCGCACCCCGGTGGGGTATGACCCGGGCGCGGGCTTATAATGGCACCGGCCCCCAGCGTGTCGAGCAAGGAAGTGGACAGGGATCTGTCGCGACGCTCCGCCCTCTGCCGCAGCGCACAGCTTCAGAGCGCGCTGCTCATCCTGGTTTGTGTCCTGCACGCGAGCTTCGCCGGCGCGGCCAGCCCACGCAGGCACTTCGATCTGGAGGCGGGCGATGCGGCAACCACCCTCAATGAGTTCGGCCGCCAATCCGATCTGCAGGTGTTGTTCGACTACCAGGTGCTCAAAGGCGTGCAGACGCACGCCGTGCAGGGAGATCTGGATGCCTCCGATGCGCTGACGCGGATGCTGGCCGGTACCGGCCTGGTGTTCGATTACGTTAACAGCCGGACGCTCACCGTGAGTCTGCGGCCCCAGGGTCTCGCGCGCCTGCGGCGACTCTGGAAGCACATCGAGACGGGCGCGAAGCACCGCGCCAGCGACGAAGCGCTGGAGCAGGTGCTGGTGTCAGGTCAGCCTGACAGTGGCTCGGAACCTATGCTGGGTGCGCAGAGCCTGCAGCTGTCGCGACTCGACATCGACCGTTCCGGCGCGGCCACGGTCCAGGATTTCCTGCGCACCCTGCCGCAGGTGTTCGGCGGCGGACCGAGCGAAGACACCACGCTGGGTCGTGAGGCCGGCACCAACTCGGCGCGCGGCGACGGCATCAACCTTCGCGGGCTCAATGCGGGCGCGACGCTGGTGCTGCTCGATGGCCACCGCCTGGCACCGAGCGGCACCGCGGGCACGTTCACCGATGTTTCCAACCTTCCGTTGAGCATCGTCGATCATATCGACCTGCTGCCGGATGGCGTGGCCGCGCGCTACGGCGCCGACGCGATCGGGGGTGTCGTCAACTTCGTGACGCGCAACAACGTGATAGGAGCTCAGACGCAGGTGCGCGGCGCCACGGTCACCACCGGCTCCATGGGCCAGCGCCAACTCAGTCAGTTGCTGGGGTCCGCGTGGGAGAGCGGCAACATGTTGCTGGGGTTCGAGTACTTCCAGCAGGACGCGTTGCGAACACGGGACCGGCGTCAGGCGACGAACGACCTCACCTCACTTGGCGGCAGTAATTTCGATACACCGTACGGCAGTCCCGGTACGCTCACCGATGGTCTGAATTTCTGGCCCATACCCGTGTTACCGCCGGGCACGCCGCTCACGGCCGCGGCTCTCGCGCCGGGCGCGCCCAATCTGTACGACCAGGAGCGCGGCGCTGATGTCACTCCCGAGCAGTGGCGCTGGAGCCTGTTCGGCAAGGCCAGTGGCAAGCTGACGGATGATGTGAGCCTGTTCGCCGAATCGCTGTTCACTCGCCGCGAGGTGCACGACATCCAGGCGGCGAACCTGCCGCTCCTGATGACAGTCCCCGCGAGCAATCCCTTCTATGTGAACCCGACCGGCGGTACCGGGCCCCTGACCGTGCTCAGCGGCACGGGTGCGTACTTCGGACCGCCGGCGGACGAGAACCGCATCGACACCGGCAACTTCTCGCTCGGCCTCAACAGCGCGGCGGGCAACGGCTGGACGCTCACGGGTCAAGTGAACTACACCTTCGAGACGCAACACGAAGTGCAGCACGGACTGGTGAACCAGATCGCCCTGGCGCAGGCGCTGGCCGATCCCGATCCGGCCACCGCCCTCGACCCCTTTGGCGGCGCCAACAACCCGGCAACACTTGCCGCGATCGGCACCAGCGCCCTGTTCCAGTCGAGTTCCAGCCTGTTCACCGTCGGGGCGACGGCCAGCGGGCCCGTGCTGGCCCTTCCCGGTGGCGAGATCGTGAGCACCCTGGGCGCGGAGTTCCGCGACCAGTCCCTGGATCTGTACACCACCAGTCCCACACCCACACCGGGCTATCAGGCGCGCACGGATCTCGGCCGGCACATCGCCTCGGGGTTCGGCGATCTGCGCATCCCGCTGCTGGGCACCGACAACGCGGTGCCGCTCGTGCAGCACCTGGATCTGTCGCTGGGAGCGCGCTACGAGCATTACAGCGACGTGGGCGGTGCCACGAGCCCCCGCTTCGGACTGTCCTGGTCGCCCAGCGCGCACTTCAACCTGCGCGGCACACTGACCCGTTCCTTCCGGCCGCCCAATCTCCCGGATCTCGTGCCGCAGAACAGCTTCAGCACGCTCGTGGCCCTACCCGATCCCGCATCTCCGGCCGGTGTGACCACGGTCCTGGCGCGCTTCGGCACCAACCCCGACCTGCGACCCGAGCGTGCTCGGACCTGGACAGCGGGAGCTGACTACCAGCCGCCCGAAGTCCCCGGGCTGACGCTCTCCCTCACCTATTTCGACATCCGCTACGAGGGCCGGATCGAGGAGGCCCGGCTCACCCCCGATGTGCTGTTCAACCCGCTCTACAGTTGGCTCGTGAACCGCAACGCGACCGCGGCGCAGATCGAGGCGGTCTGCGCGCAGAGTGTCTATCTCGGCCCGCCGGGGACCTGCGACCGTTCCGGAGCCGGCGTCATTCTCGACAATCGTCTGCTCAACATCGCGCTGCTGCAGTCGCACGGCCTCGACCTCATCGGCAAATACTCCTTGGGCGGCCCGGTGGGCCGCTGGGAACTGGGCATCGATGGGACCTATCTGTTCGAATACTCGCAGGCCAGCCTGCCGGGCGCACCGCTGGTGGAACTGGTGAGCACGCAGAACAATCCCATCGACCTGAGAGTGCGCGGCACGGCGGCGTGGACTCACCGCGGACTCGGCGTGGCCGCGATCGTGAACTTCGCCAACCACTACCGCGACACCCTCAGCGTGCCCGAACGCCGGGTGGACTCCTGGACCACGCTCGATCTGCAGTTCAGCTACGAGACCGGGGCGCAGGCGCGCGAGTGGCTCGGTCATCTGCAGTTCACCCTGAGTGCCCAGAATCTGTTCGATACCGAGCCGCCGTTTCTCAACAATCCGGTCGGAGTGGGCTACGACCAGGAGAATGCGGACCTTTACGGCCGCATCGTCAGTCTCGACATCCGCAAGCGCTGGTAACGCGGGCGGGGTCGGGACATTCGCCCACAGCTCCGTGTCCCCACGCTCACAAGGAGATCGTCATGACAGGATTATTCCGCTCGCCAAGGCTGATCGATCTGGGCCGCGCGTCCCGGCGCACCCGCGGGGTGATGTTCGGTCTGTTCACGGAGGCCGGCACGCCGCCGTTCATTCACTGGACACCGTGATCGGCTGGTGCGATCACGATCGATGAAGGGTCCGCGGCGCGCTGTGATGCACGCCGCGGATTCACGCGATTCCGTGTGGACGCGCGCGATCACGCACTGCAGTCTCAGGACGCGGTGGTGAAAGCCTCTTCCAGCACGCTGGTGAGCGGCTTGAGGAAGAAGGATTCCTCCGGCATGACGCGCGCATGGATGCCGTGCTTCTGCAGGGTCTCCGCCACTACGGGCCCCACTGCTGCCACGACGGTCTTCTCGAGCGCCGAACGCACTGTTGATTCCGGCGCAACCGCGAACAGCCGCTCCACCTGTGGCGTACTCGTGAACGCGATGGCGTCCACTTCCTTTGCGTTCAAGCGATCGAGGAGCTGCAGTACCGCCCTGTCGTCGGCGGCATCTGCGTAGACGTAAGGGGCCACGACGGATACGGAAGCACCCGCCCCTTCGAGAAATTCCACCAGCGGCCGGTTCGGCTCGGTGCCGTAGAGTTGCACGCCCACGCGGCGGCCCCTGAGATCGTGTGCTCGCAGACTTTCGATCACGCCTTCGGTGGTGGGGGTGACCGCGGCGATGTCAGGTTTCAGGCCCAACTCGCGTAGGGCGCGCGCAGGCTTTGGGCCGCGCGTGATCTTGCGCACCTTCGCCAGAGCTTCCACGAATCGCGCGCGCAGCATCCCGTCGTTGCCGGCCGCCGAGCCTTGGCCCACCGCGTCGTGGCCCACCGCGTCGTGGCCCGGCGCGGCGCCATGGCCCAGGGCCGTGTCATGGCGCTCGAGGCAGGAGAGGATGCGCCGCAGACCTTCCCCGGTGAGCAGGATCAGGTCGTCATAGCGACCTTGCGCCAGCTCGCGGCTCCAGCGCAGGATCGGCTCCGGGTCGGGCGCGTCGCGGATCGCGACCATCGGGCAGCGGATGACAGTGGCTCCGCGGCGCTCGAGCATGGCGGCGAAGATTTCCACTTCACGTGTTTCGGGAATGGCGATGACGCGGTCGCGAAGGGGTGCGGGTTCCATCTAGCCGCGCCCTCCGGCCATCAGCTTCTTCAGCACCGGAGTCAGCATGAGCATGATCCCGCCCGAGACCGCACCCCACAGGAAGATCTTCATGAACAGCGCTGGCAGCGTCTGCAGCTGGCTCGCGTCGTAGTCACCGGAGAGTTGCCCGGCGAGGTTGGTGCCGAGCGCCGTGGCCATGAACCAGACGCCCATCACCTGGCCGACGAAACGCTGTGGCGCCAGCTGCGTCATCGAAGACAAGCCCACGGGCGACAGGCACAGCTCGCCCCAGGTGTGCATCAGGTAGGTCGCGATCAGCCAGGTCGGCAGCACCTTCTGGCCCTGCAGCACGTACTGCGAAGCGAAATACATGATGAGAAAGCCCACACCCATGAAGATCAGGCCCGTACCGAACTTGGCCGGCGAGGACAGGTCGCGGTTGCGCTTCCCGAGGCTCAACCAGATGTAGGCCAGCACCGGCGCAAACACGATGATGAAGAAGGGATTCACGCCCTGGAGTACGCCCGCCGGGATCTCGTATCGGAGGATGACGCGATCGGTGTAGCGGTCGGCAAACAGGTTGAAGGAGGCGCCCATCTGCTCGAAGCCGGCCCAGAACAGCGCGCAGCCGATGAACAGCGCCACCATGACGTAGATGCGGCGGCGCTCGGCAGTCTGCAGACCGGCGAAGAAGATCAGGTAGACGAAGTAACCGGCGGCGAGGATGCCGATCAGCCAGGAGGCCGCGGCCGAAACCTCATTCGCATCGACTGTCAGCGTACCCGTCAGCGCCAGCGCCGCCACCACGACCACCGCACCCACGATCGCGACCACGGGCCACCAGGATCCCGGCCGGCTGTCACCCTTCGCGAGCCCCGCCTCGCCCAGCAGCCGCCGCAGGGTCAGGAACTGCACCAGACCGAGGAGCATGCCGACGGAAGGCAGCGCGAAGCCCCAGTGCCAGCCGAAATGCTTCGCGAACAGCGGCACGAACACCGAGCCCAGGAACGAGCCGGTGTTGATGCCCATGTAGAAGATGGAGAAACCGGCGTCGCGCCGCGATCCGCCCTCCGGATAGAGCTGCGCGACGATGGCACTGATGTTGGGTTTGAGAAGGCCGATGCCGAAGACGACGATGACCAGGCCGACGAAGAACACCTGCGCCGAGCCCGATACCAGCAACGCGTTGCCGATCATGATGAGCACGCCACCGCTGAGCACGGCGCGCTGCGCCCCGATCAACCGGTCGGCGATGTAGCCGCCCAGCAGCGCGAGCAGGTAACCACTGGCGAGGTACAGGCCGTAGATGGAGCTGGCCGTGCGATCGTCGATGCCGAGGCCGCCGTGCGCGACCAGATCGGTCATGAACAGGATCAGCATGGCGCGCATGCCGTAGTAGGTGAACCGCTCCCACATCTCAGTGAGGAACAGTGTCGCCAGACCGATCGGCTGACCGAACAGCTCGCGCCGCACTCAGGAAACCTTGGCCTGTTCGGTCGCGGAGGCTTCGCGCCGCATGCGCGACAGGATGCGCGCCATCAGCAGGCCGCCCTCGTACAACGCGTACATCGGGATGGCCATGATGGACTGGGATACCGCGTCCGGCGGTGTCAGGAAGGCGGCGAGGATGAAGATGCCGATGAGCACGTAGCCGCGGTTGTCGCGCAATTTTTCGATGCGCACGACACCCGTGACGACCAGCAACACCACGGCCACCGGCACTTCAAAGGCCGCGCCAAAGGCGAGAAACATCGTCAGCACGAAGTCCAGGTAGGCCGAGATGTCCGTCATCATGGCCACACCCTTGGGCGTGGTGCTGGTGAAGAACTGGAACATCACCGGAAACACGAAGAAATAAGCGAACGTCACCCCCACGTAGAACAGCACGATGGCCGAGAGCAGCAGAGGAATGGCGAAGCGCTTCTCGTGACGGTACAGCCCCGGCGCGACGAAGGCCCAGAGCTGATAGATGATGAACGGCATCGCGATGAAGACCGCCGCGAACAGTGACAGCTTGAACGGCGTCATGAACGGCGACATCACCGTCGTGGCGATGAGCTGAGTGCCCTTGGGGAGCTTTTCCTTCAGCGGCGTGGCGACGAAGGTGAAGATCTCCTTCGACTTGTACATGCAGGGGATGAACGCCAGCGCCACCGCGACGAGCGAGCGGATCAGCCGATCACGCAGTTCCAGCAGGTGCGAGATCAGCGTCCCTTCAGCCAGTTTTTCGGGTTCCTCGCTCATTGGCGGGAGCATACGCCGCATCGGCCGCGCCCTGCGGCGCCTTCTGCGCTGCACTCACACCTCCGACCCAATCCTGCTGGAGCGGATCCTCGTCGTGCGCAGCAGCCGAGTCGGAAGAAGGTGTCTCCGCAGCGGGACTAGCGGCCGGTGAGGCGTGGGTCTGATCGGTCGGGGAAGCGTGGGTTTGCGTCGTAGTCGCATGGCCGGCGTCCGCGGAGGGCGATGCGGCGCGGTAGAGAATGGCGGCTTCGGCCGCCGTGATCGGCCGCCCCTCGCGATCCGTCGGATGCGCATGGGAATAGGTATCAGGATAAACAATCGCCGCCTCGGCCTGGGCGGACGGCGCGACCGGCGAGCTCGGGGTCATCGCGGGGATTGTGGCTGCCGCTGGGTTCGGCACCGTCGCGGGGCTCCCGCCCACCGCGGCGCTCGGACTCACTGGCTCGGGGGTCTTGGCGATCGGCGTGCGGCGCGCCTCTTCGAGATGGATCTCCTCCTCGAGCTGCTCACGGAACTGCCGGGCCATGGCCCGCGCGCGCCCCAGCCAGCGCCCCATCTGGGAGGCGACCCGGGGCAGCTTCTCGGGGCCCAGCACCACCAGCGCCAGGACGAAAATGACCAGGACTTCGGAGAAGCCGATATCGAACATGAGCGGGGGAACGAAACGGGGAGCTCAGGCGCTCCGGTCGGTCTTCTGGCCCGCCTCGCGCGGCCGGGAGGACTCGGCGAACTCCGCATCGGGGGAGTCGGAACGGATCTGGCGCGGGGGCTGCTGGCCCTCGTTCTCGCCCTCGTTCATGGACTTCTTGAAGCCGCGTACTGCGGCGCCGAGATCCTCGCCAATCGTGCGCAGCTTCTTGGCGCCGAACACCAGGAGCACGACGAGCAGAATCACCACCAGCTCGCGCATTCCAATACCCATAAGCTTCAACTCCCGCTGCGGATCGCCGAAAACGCTCGGATGATAGGCTAAAAGACTCCCCCGGACCGTATTAAGTTCGCGAATCCTGCGGGTCGAGCGTCCCCGGGGCCCGGCTCAGGGCCTGGTCGGCGGCCCCCGCGTAAGGGGTCTCCAGCCAGAAGGTCACCGGGCCGTCGTTGATCAGCGACACCTGCATGTGAGCCCCGAAGCGCCCCGCCGCCACCGCCGGGTGCGTGGCCTTGGCGGTCTGCAGCAGATGGTCGAACAGGCTCCGGGCCAGGGCGGGTTCGGCGGCGCTGCTAAAGCCCGGTCGGGTGCCCTTGTGGGTATCGGCCGCCAGGGTGAATTGAGGTACCAGCAGCAGGCCCCCGCCGGTGTCGCGCAGCGATCGGTTCATCCGGTCCTGCTCATCCGGAAAGATGCGGTAGGTCAGCAGTCGCTCGAGCAGCCTGTCCGCGGCGGCCGAGTCGTCACCTCGCCGCACGCCCACGAGCGCCAGGACGCCAGGCCCGATGGCACCGACGATCTCGCCGTCAATCTGGACATCCGCACGGCTTACGCGCTGTATCAGGGCAATCATTCGCTGTTGCAGCGCGCCGCGCCGCTTTTGGAACTGCTTCGGCCGGACTATAGCGGGCCGCTGCCCCGCTGTGGCATTTGGCGGGGCGAGTCCGTAAGATCCGGAGCCGTTTTGCGGGGGTTTGGAGTCGGTAGATGACGCTGAGGCTTGCTTCCGGGTTGCGTACGGGCGTGTTGATCGCCGCTGTCTGCGGTGCATTCGCCGCGCCTTCCCTGGCCCAGGATGCGCAGGGCGATGCGGCGCGAGGCAAAGCGCTGTCCTATACCTGTCTCGGATGCCACGGTGTCGACGGCTACAAGAACGCCTACCCGAACTACAGCGTGCCGGAGCTCGAAGGGCAGCACCCCGAATATCTCGCTGCCGCGCTCCACGGCTACAGGGATGGCGACCGCGCGCATCTGACGATGCACTCGCAAGCCTCGACGCTCAGCGACCAGGACATTGCCGACATCGTCGCCTACCTGGCCGGCAAGCCCCTGACGTCCAGCGGCAAGTCGCAGGGCGCCGTGCCTCAGGCGGCGCAGCTGTGCACTTCCTGCCACGGGCAGGATGGCGTGGGCATCACGCCGCAGTACCCGACGCTCGCCGGTCAGCACCCTGACTACATCGTGCGCGCGCTGCAGGAGTACAAGAAGGGCGGCCGCAAGAATCCAATCATGTCCGCCATGGCCGCACAGGTTAAGGACGAAGACATGGCCGTGATCGCCGAGTACTTCAGCAAGCTGAAGCCCTCGCTGTCCACGGAAAGCCGTCCGTACACGATCTTCGGCGAGGAACACGCCGCCCATTGAGCGGGCGGGCGCATTCGCGCGGCGTCGGTAACGCGCCGCTCCATTGACTCGTACCGCTGAGTTCGCGAGCTACGGCACGCGGGCGCGCCGCGGTCGGTCGACCGCTTCAGTTCTTCGCCAGCCGGCTGAGGAACATCGCGACGGTTTCCAGCAGGGCGTCCTGGTTGGCTTTCTTCCGGAAGCCATGACCCTCATCGCGCGCGGCCAGATACCAGACCTCTGATCCCTTCCCGCGCATCCGCCACACCAGCTGCTCCGACTCCGTGAGCGGTACGCGCGGATCGTTCATGCCCGCCACGACTAGCAGCGGCTTACGGATGGACGCCACATTGCTCAATGGCGAGATGCGATTGAGGAAGGCGCGCATCTTGGGGTCGCGCTCGTCGCCGTACTCCTGACGACGCTGGTCACGCCGGTAGGGCGAGGTGTTCTCGAGGAAGGTCACGAAGTTGCTGATGCCCACCTCGTCGACGCCACCTCGAAGTCGGTCGCCATAGGCCGCCAGTGACGCCAGCGCCATGTAGCCGCCGTACGAGCCACCCATCACGGCAATGCGGTTGCGGTCGAAGGAAGGCTGCACCCCGATCCAGACGATCAGCGAGCCGATGTCCTTGACGGCATCCTCGCGCAGCATGCCGTTGTCGAGCCGGAGAAAGGACTTGCCGTAGCCCGAGGATCCGCGCACGTTGGGCGCGATCACCGCGTAACCGAGCTCGTTGACCAGGAACTGCACGAACGGGTTCCAGCCGGCGCGGGACTGGGATTCCGGTCCGCCGTGGATGTCGATCAGCACCGGATGCGGACCCGGAGAGCGCGGCCGGTACAGAAAGGCCGGGATCATCCGCTGCCCGCCGTTGACACGGTCCCAGGTCGGGTAGCGAACCAGCTCCGCAGGCACGAACGCGGTCGAATCCACCGGCCCCACTTCGCTGCGCGTCCAGCGCTCGAGTGAGTTGTGCTCTAAATCGTAGACGTAGACGTCGCGCGGGCTCTGCGGGGATTCGGCCGAGAGAGCGAGGCGACGACCGGTGCGGTCGAAGCGCACGTTTTCGATGCGTCCGTCGGGCAGACCGGCGGGAGCCAGGTCGAGCTTCTGTACGGTGTCGAGGACCGTGAGGCGACTGTGGCCGTCGTCGTTGACCACGCAGGCGACGTAGCGCCCATCGGCGCTGACGTCGAAATCCTCGACGTCCCACGGAATGTTCGCAGTCAGTCGCCGTACTTCGTGCGATACCGGATCCAGGTAGCGCAGCTGCGAGAATTCGCCATCCTCGTCGGTTGTGAAGTAGACCCCGCGGCCGTCGGGCGCGAACCTGGCCGACTGGATACCGACCTTGTGCCCGCTGTCGTCCAGCGGTGTCAGCGTGTTGATATAGACGTCCGCGACGTACAGGTAGCTTTCGTTGATGGAAACGTACTTCAGCAGGAGCAGCTTGCGGTCATCGGGCGACCAGTCGAGCGGGAACCAGGTGTCCTGCTGACCGCTCGTCACCAGCCGGGGCGCCGCGCTCGAGCCGATGTCCGCCACGTAGATGTCATAGCTGACACCGTCGCGCTCGGTGCCGAAGAATGCGACATGCCTGCCATCGTTCGACCAGAGGGGGTCGCCGTGCATTCCCTTGCCCTCGGTGAGCGCCTGGACGTGGCCGTTTGCGGAGTAGTAGTAGACTTGAGCATTCTCGTTGCCGCCCTGATCCTTCAGGAAGACGAAGCCGGGACCGGTGCGGGGCGCGCGGGCGACACTCACCGGATCGGGGTAGAACGTGAGCTGCTCGCGCAGGCCCAGCGGGGCGGTGACGCGATGGATCTGCTCGACATCGCCGAAACGCGTGCCGATCAGCATGCCGCCCTCGGGCAGCCAGTCGAGGAAGGTGGCCTGCCGGGACTGCCGGTAGCGCGCCAGTCGATCGGCCAGCTCAGTGTCACGCGCCGGAATGCCCTCGAGGATGAGCGACCCGCGCTCCTGCCGAACCGGGGCGGCCGCGGGCTGCTGGCTCAGGACGGGCTGTGCCGCCAGCAGGACGAGCAGCGCCGGCACGACTGCGGCCAGCGCCGCTAGCAGTGCGGCCAGCGGCGGCGGCAGTGCGGGAGGAGAGGCCAGGGCGGCCCGCTTGCGCGATGATGTGGAGTGGGTCATGCCGGTGATACGAGCGGAAGAACGAGTCGAGAGCCCTATGTTGCCCGAATCCCTGTCGGCCTTGAAATTCCCGATGGCCTTGAAATCCCCGATGATCTGGAATTTCCCGCTGGCCTTGAAATCCCCGATGACCTTGGAATCCCCGATGGCGCTGCATTCCCCCGGGCGGGTGCGTCCGGCATGACTCCACGCATCACTTACCATCCCGACGGCATCCATGCGGTTGATGCCGAGTATGTGCGCCCCGGGCATGCCGCCGTGCACATCGTAGTGCAGGACGGGCGGG
>DATKLO010000027.1:0-16600 GCA_035542375.1 Steroidobacteraceae bacterium
TACCTCGCTGTTGACCCGCCTGAGCGCGCCCCTGTGCGACTCCGTGCTCGGTTGCAGCGACTCGCGCGAACTGCTGTTGCATCTGGAGCGCTCCGGCATGTTCCTGCGTTGCATCGACCCACACGCAGGCTGGTTCAAGTATCACAATCTGTTCTCGTCCATTCTCGCGGAGCAGCTCAGACTGCAACGTCCGGAAGCCGCCCACGAAGTGCATCGGCGTGCGTCGCGCTGGTACATGGAAAACGGCCTGTACGAGGAATCCGTGCGCCACGCTACCCTGTGTCTGGAGTTCTCGACTGCAGCCGATGCGCTGAATGCCTGGTCCTCCCGGCTGGTCGCCGATGCTCAACTGCGCACGGTGGAACACTGGAGCGAGCAGCTGCCCCTCGAGCAGATCACCGCGCGGCCTCAGCTGGCCATCAAATGCGCCTATGCACTTGTATTCCTGAGGCGCCGCCAGCGTGTGCAGCCGCTGCTGGAGTTCCTTGCCAGTCATACCGGGCAGGGGGAAGTGCTGCAAACCACCGATCCAAACATCGTACTGGCC
The DNA here is from genome assembly GCA_035542375.1 of Steroidobacteraceae bacterium. GTDB lineage: Bacteria > Pseudomonadota > Gammaproteobacteria > Steroidobacterales > Steroidobacteraceae > 13-2-20CM-66-19. Next base: position 548 of record DATKLO010000027.1, read on the forward strand.
ATGGCCGCGATCGCCGCAGACGACATCCAGGGAGCCTGGATCGTCAGTGGGCGAGTCCGCATGGATCAGCGTGACGCTGCGGGCTTCGCTGCGTTCGAGCTGGCTGCTGCCGCCAATCTGCGCGGCTACTGCGCGCTGACCGCTCAGGAGTTCGAGGCGGCGCGCGAGAATCTTGCGCTCGCGCGCGTCTACAATGAGCACGCTGATGCGGCCTTCAGTCGCAGCTATACGCTCGCAGTGGCGGCGGTCGCGGCCCTGATCCAGGGCGAGCTGCAGGAGGCTGTCGAGCGGATCCGCACCGGATTGATCGAGCGCCGGCTGCCGGTGGAGAAGTCATTCGCCTCCGCCGCGCTCTTCTGTGCGTATGTCTGGGCCCTGTACGAATCCGATGAACTGGAAACCGCGGAAGCGGTGTTCCGGCAGAATCAGGAGGCGATCAGCAAGACGGCCCGTACCGATTTCCTGGCGGTGGCCTACCTGTCCATGGCGCGAATCCACGAAGTCCGGGGTCGTCACGGCAAGGCGGACGCCATGCTGAGCGAGGCGGAATCGATAGCGCACAACAGCGGCTGGCCGCGCCTGGTCGGCATCTTCAAGTGGGAGCGCGTGCGCCGACTGCTCAAGCGAGGCCTGATCCAGCAGGCCGCCACCGTTGGCGCTTCGGTAAAGCTCGAATCGACACTGCCTGCGCTGTGGATCCCGTTTGCTCATGACGCGGAAGACGCGGAGCTGGGCGAAATCCGTCTGGCGCTTGCTCAGGGTGAACTTCTTGATGCGCAGACGAGGATTCAGGCGGCGTTGAAACGGCAGCGCGGACGGGTTTTGCGCAAGATCAAGTTACAGCTGCTCTCAGCCGTTTGCAGCGCGAGGATGGGTGAGCAGGGCGCCTCCCGGCGAGATTTGAGGTTGGCACTGCGCCTGGCCCACAACGGGGGATTCATTCGCTGCGTACTCGATGAAGGCGAGCCGGTGTTGGCACTGTTGCGCACCGAGTACCAGACCCTGGTGGACAACCGGGGCGCCAATGCGATCGGCCAGGAACTGCAGTTCATGCACCGGCTCCTTCAGATCTCCGGTGTCAGCGTCACTCAGGTATCGGAACGTAACCGCGTCAATCTGCAGACGCTCACCGACCGGGAGCGCGAGCTGCTGGTCCTGCTTGCGAACGGCACTTCCAACAAGGATGTGGCCAACCGGCTCTTCGTGTCCGAGAACACGGTCAAGTTCCATCTGAAGAACATCTACGCCAAGCTGGCGGTGACTTCCCGGGTGCGCGCCATCACTGCCGCGCGCGAGATCGGACTCATTCAGTGAATCATTTGATGACGATTGGATTCACCGGCGAGCCGGCTGCCTGGACCACCTTCAGCGGGGCAGCCGCGTAGAAGAACTCGTAGCGGCGGTCCTCGTCGCAGTCCCTCGCCAGCTCATCGAGATTGGCGATCTCGGTGAATGCAATGCCCAGGTACGACATCAGGGCGACATGCAAGGGAAGCACTACTCCGGTCACGGGGTCCACCGTGGTTTCGTTGGCCATGGTGTCGGTGACGAGATTGGGTATTTCCATGTCGTTGAACCAGTCGACGAGTTCGCGGCTGAGCGTCAGCCCTGGCTCGAGCCACCCCTTGCCGCTGCCGTAGAAGCGCTCGGCGTCGCGGAAGTAAAGCCCGATCCAGCCTGTACGGATCACGAGAATGTCGTGTTTGCGGATTTCGACACCCTGCCTGCCGGCGGCCGCGAGCACGTCCTGATGGTTGAAGGTTTCGCCGCGGTCGAGGGAGTCCTTGCCGCGGTGGCGCGCCATGTCGATGAGCACGGCGCGCCCGACTATGCCTTTCTCGGCAATGGGCAGCACGCTCGCCCTGGTCATTCCGCCGATGGTGGTACGCGCATCGTAGCCGTTGTAGATCTGATCGCCGTACCAGGCATGTCCCAGCGCATCGTATTGGGTCGAGCACTGCAGATAACAGTGAATCATGTCATCACAGCCTTCGATGCCGCCCGGAGCGACGGGCACTTTGCCGCCCAGAACGTGACCCTTGTCGATCACATTGACCCGTACAGGCTTGCTGCGGCCTCCGGGCCATACCGGGTCACCGGCGGGGTTCGCCATCGGGACCTGCAAGGTGAAGACCTTGCCGGTCCTGATCAGCCTGACCGCGGCGAGCACGTGCTCGGGACCGAGATAGTTGAGTGCGCCGACTTCGTCGTCCGGTCCCCATTTGCCCCAATTCTTCGGATATCCACTGAGCAGCTCACCCAGGGTGGGAACTGCCTTGGCCGCGGTGTTCATGACATGCCTCCGGACATCAGTTGGACGCGCCCATGGGTGCCGTCCACCGTGATTGTATCGCCATCGTGAAAGAGTTCCGTCGCCCGATCGAGTGCCGTGACACACGGCAAGTTGAATTCCCGGCACAGGGAGGCTCCGTGGGCGAGCACTCCGCCGGTCTCCAGCACCAGGCCCGCGATTCGCGCGAACACGGTGCTCCATGCAGGATCGGTCTGCCGGGTGATGAGGATTTCGCCATCCCGCACCTTGGGGAGCTCGCGCGCATCGTAGATGATGCGTGCGGTTCCGGTGACGAGACCTGGGCTGGCGCCGATGCCAATCGCCGCCGTGATATCGGTGCGCCGCGCGCGGTCAGCATACTCAGTATAGCCGAGAAGGAATTTGGGCGATTGAATGCGCAGCGTCTCATGCCAGACTCGCCTGCGCACCTGTACCCGAGCCTGTGCTTCGCGACCGTCGAGCTCGCCTCGAAGCGCCTGTTCGACTTCGGGCGCGCCGAGGTAGAACACATCGTCTCCCGTGCCGAGCACTCCCGAGGCCGCGAGGCGCCTGCCGTAACTTCGATAGATTCTGCGCAGCTGATACCAGACGCGGTCGAAATAGAAGCGATGGTTGTCCCGCTCGCTCATGTAGATCTCGTTATAACGGAACAGCCAGCGAAGCAGCGGGCGCCGCCACGCCGTGAGGCCGGTACACTCGGCGAGGAGGCGCGCCTGGGTCTCGCGTCGGGTCCGGCTCATCCTCAGATTCTGTTCCCGCGGGCTGACCCCACGGCTGTCGAGGTAGCTTCGAACCAGCTCGAGGAGCTGCTCGCGATCATCCCCCCAGCGCGGATAAATCAAGTCCTTGTAAGAGGCTCCCCGATGGCGATGTGAATGCCAGAATCGCTCGAAGTCCACCGCAAAATCCGCATTCGAGCTGCGAAGTTGCTGCGCCAGGCGCCAGATCTGCTCGGATTCCTCGACAGTGATGCTTCCTTCGAGTCCCGATGTAACCAGCGCATACAATTCATCTCCGCTGCCGAACCAACTGTCCAGCAAGCCAGTCAGAATGAAGGTCAGATCGTGTGCGTGGTACGCCACCGCGAATCCGCACGCGGGCGAGACGACCCCGACGACCTTATCCAGCTCGGCGCGGTGTGCAGCGATCTGCTCGAGCGTCATGGAGTCCAGGTCGAGATCGAACCATTCATCGGACTGTCTGATGAAGCCGGGCCACAGGGAGGCCAGCGTCTCGTGGTTGTGGGCCAACGAACGCACGTGGCGCTGCTGCAGTTCGAACAGCAGTGTGCGTCGCAGACGGCCGCGCCACAGCCACTTGTCACGACGTACCGCATCCTGCATGTCCGCGGGGAAGAAGTTCAGAATTCCGGCGATGCGGCTGAAGGGGGGGTGGTAGTCATACTGACGTCGTACCACCGCGACATCCGCATAAGCCGTCGCCTTGTAGTATTTGAAGACGTCCGGCGGCAGCGGTCCCGGATCGCCATGCCAGCGCCAGTATGCCGCGAAGGAAGGAGTCAGATTCTGAATGTTGTAGAACAGCGGGCTCACCGGCGGCGCCCAGATTTCATCGGCGTAGGCTCTCGTCCACAGCCTGTCAGGGTCGTCCGGCCGGGCCCGCTCGCTGGCTCGCCACGGTTCGATATTGCGACTGTAGAAGACATCGGCGACCGTCGTGATGGGCCGGCTCTGCAACATGAACACGCGCTCACCCACCGCCGCCCATTCGATGTCCTGGGGGAACCGAAAGTGGGTACCCGCCGCGAGAGTCATTTCCCAGACCTTGCGCAGGATCGTCCCCGGCAGCGGGGGGGTGTCGGCAGCCGCCTTGCGCGATCGGACCTCTCCGGAGGGGGCGGAGACGAGGATCTCCTCGGGGTTCACCGAACCCGACACCAGCGCTTCGCCGAGCCCGGGTACTGCGCTGATCATGCCCTCACTGAGTGCAAGCGTGACGGGGTTGACTGCAAATGCCACCCCGGACCATTCAGCCGGCACGAGAGCCTGAATGACCACGCCCATCGCGCCCGCGTCGTTGGCGCGCCGCTCGCGGTAGTTTCGCGCTTCAGGGTTCTCGTAGCTCAGCCAGCAGCGTTGCACTGCCTCAAGGAGGGACTCGATCCCCGTGACGCCCAGGATGGTGGAATACAGACCGGCAAACGAATTGTCCGCCGAATCCTCGCCTCGTGCGGACGAACGAACCGCGAACCGGCTTGCCGGGGGTTGAGTGTCGAGCCACTGCCGCAACGGTCGGCGCAGCGGGTCCGCTCCGCCGGCCCTGTGGGTCAGAAACGCCTCGCAGCTGACGACGCAGAACGCAGGTACATCGAACCCTGCGGCGGTCAAGGTTGCGAGCGACGCCGCCTTGCCGCCCACCTCCGATTCCCTGAGGCAACGTGGATCCGAGCTTGCGACCAGCAGTGAGTCAGTCAACCATAGCTTCCTTCGTTCAGTAAGTGCGCCTGTATCTCAGGCGGCCAGAAGTACGAGGCTACACCGGTGCAGCTCCCCCAGTCCCGGACCTCGTAACGGCCCACGCCTTCGAAGCCCCAAAGTCCGAACGGCTCACCGTGCCCGATGGCCGAGAACATCTCGCTCATCGTTGCCTGGACGGTCCGTCCCGCAGTGTCCTCGATGCGAACCTCGATGTCGCGCTGTACACCGGTTTCAGTATAGCGGGCGGTCTGCTGGATGGTGCGTACGCTGCGCACATCGCCGTCGATGGCGACGAAGCCCAGATAAAGGCCTTTCCCCTGCTCGATAACGGAGACCGAGCGGCGTGCGTCCGGTGTTTGAAAAGACCACATCTTGAAAGTGTGCCGGGAGAAGATCTGCATGTCACGATTTCCCCAGGAGTGATCGCTGTCCCCGGTGGTGCGCACCTCGTACTTGCGCCCCGCGATGTCCATAGTGCCCTGGACGCGCCAGGTACGGTGATACCGGTTCTGCGCCACCCAGGAAGGTGTCGCGTGAAGGCCGTCCGCGTAGTCATAAGGCGGCACTGTGAATTCGCCCTCGAGATCGACGCTGGTGCCCGCGTCGTCCCTGAAGCCGATTCGATATGACTTGAGCGGCTGGGTGCGCACGAGGTGCAGCCCACAGAGTTCGACGTCGTCGAAATCAGCCTCGATCAGCGGCTCGACATCCTGCTTGAAGCAGTAGACCCAGTCTCCGCTGGGCGCGACGTAGCGGTGACCCGGGGACTTGAATGCGAGGTCGTTGATGTCGCGCCGGTCGTGCCTACCCTTGTAGAAGCTGACCAACATCCCTGATTTCCTGGGCTTGTTGGGTACCACCCACAGGTACACCCAGCCGCCCAGTCCGTTCGCCGCATCCGCGAAGTTGAAATACAGGCTTTCACGCCAGTTGATCAGGTCGTCGTGGGGGTGTCGAAGCTCATCGGAGGCGGCCAGAACCATGTCGATATCTCTCGTTCAGCTCTCGGGCGGCGCTGGACTTCGCAGGCGCCGGTTTCATGATGCCCGCTGCCGCGGGTCGGGCTCAAGGATACAGTGGCATTACAACGGGAAATCGCATGCGCTTGACTACTCTAACGGGTAGTAGGCGCTTGGCACCCGGGTCGGTACGGTCGTTGCGGCATAGGGCAGAGTGCGAAATGGTACTGAAAGCCGACGATGAGCTGCGGCATGCGTGGGATGATGACCCGCTGTGGCGCGAGAGCTGGTACTGGAACTTTTCCGAGCCGGCCCATGGCATCGGCGGCTGGCTGTACGCGTGGGTGGTACCGAACCAGCCGCTGAAGACCGGCATGCTGGTGTGTTTCTACCACGGTGTCGCCACCGACTTCGATTCCACCGAGAGGGCCTGGCGAGCCCCGGGACATCTGCTGACCGGGCCGGGGGACAGCTGGGTTTACTGCTATAAGCGGGATATCGCCCCGCTGTTGGCATCCAATCTGGATGACGCGGAAATCTGCGGCCTGCGCATGCGCCGCCGCGAACCATTGCGGCATTACGAGCTGCAGTTTGCCGATGGCGACAACGCCCGCTTCTCGCTCGATTGCCGGTTCATGTCCGACCCCTGGGACTTCGAAGACAACATACACCCGACGCCGCGCTGGCTGGCGAAGAACCGATATCATCGCGGCTGGAGCGCGACCGGCGAGCTGGTGATCGGCGCCCGCAGCTATCGGATTGCCACGACCGGGGATTCGGATCATTCCTGGGGCACCCGCGACATGGGTATCTTCGAGCAGAATTCGCTCAAGACCTACGCCATTCAAAGCGCGGACGGAGCTTTGTCCGTCAAGGCCCAGATGTTGGGACCGCCGGGCCGCGAGCTGCCCCGCGGCTACATCGCTCATGGCCGCGACATGCGCGCTATCCGCTCGATTCACGAAAGCACGCGTTACCACCCCAATGGGCTGATGCACGATATCTCGCTGCGCGTCGAGGACGTCAGGGGCCGGGTGGTCGAAGCGCATCTGGATGATTTGTATGCCGCGGTTGCCGGAGGAGGCCCCAACATCGGCTACGAGGGAGCCGGTGTCTGGGAAGTCGCTGGCCGCGGCCGATGCGCGGGTATCGCCTCGTGCTGGTGGGCTACGCAGATCACCCGGGAGCAGCTCCACAAGGGCCTGGCGGGCAGGACCCTGGAGTAGGAAAACCCACCCTGCATGCGTTGGATTCTCCATCCCTCCGATTTGGATTGTGCGCTCGAGTCGTGCGCCGGGGGCAAGGGCGCATCGCTCGCACGCCTGGCGGGACTGGGTGCGCAGGTGCCGGATTTCTTCGTGATTCGTGCCGCTGCGCACCAGCAGATGCGCACGGAACCGACCGAGGAATTCGTTGCTGAGCTGACGGGCGCGCTCGCGGGCATCGGGAGCTCCGGCGGTGTTTCGGTCAGATCTTCAGCGCTCGGCGAAGACGCGGCCGACAGCTCGTTCGCCGGGATCTATCACACCTCGCTCGATGTGCACGGACTCGATGCGGTGCTCGGCGCTGTGCGCCGGTGTTGGCAATCGTATGAAGAACCTGTAGCCGTCGACTATCGAAATAGACGCGGGTCCTCACCGGATGGCGCGATGGCTGTGGTCGTGCAGCGGATGGTCCACGGAGATTGGTCCGGCGTCTGCTTCACAGCCCATCCGGTCAAGCTCGCCTTGTCGGAAGGGCTGATCAATGCGGCCCCAGGGCTGGGCGAGGCGCTCGTGTCCGGGCAGGTCAACCCTGAAGAAATCACGATCGATTCGCAAACCGGGCGAGTCCTGGAGCATCGTGGGGTACACGGTGAACCCTTTCCGCCAGCAGGCATCCACCAGGTGTGGAGCACGTGCAGTGAGCTGGCCGCGCGCCTGAGGTTTCCGCAGGACATCGAATGGGCCTGGCGGGCGGGACAGCTCTACATACTCCAGAGCAGGCCGATCACCACCATCGCCGATGTGTACTACAGCCGCCTGATCGAACCCTGGAGGGCCGATCCGAGTGCGCGACCGGATTCGCCTGATCGTCTCTGGTCACGGATGCTTGCGGACGAGACCTGGGTGTCTCCGATAAGTCCACTGTTCTACAATGTTCACAACAGCACGCCGGGACGGGTAGGCTTCTTCCGCTCCCACGGTGACAAGTCCGCCTTGCCGCCGGACATGTTCAAGTATCATCAGGCGACCGCGTATGCCGACACCGCTGTCATCAGCCGGATGTACGAGTATCAGCCCCGGCTCGCGCGCATTCAGGGCATAGTCAACTTCCTGCCCCCCAGTCTCCAACCCGGGTTCCGGCGCGCACCCTGGCGCTGGCGCGGCCGCCTGCGCCGGGTGTTGAGCTACGAGTTATTCAACAGACGCATGCGCTCCCTCACGAACAACCACAAGTATGTCGCGGCGCAATGGCCCGCGTACGTGGAGAAAAGCAACGCCTGGCTGGACATGGACCTGGACAAGCTGTCTTTGCAGGACCTGCGGGCGCACCAGGCCGCGGTGCAGAAGGAGATGATGTCCGTGGGCCCGCCGTGCGCCATTGCGGTCCTGTCGCATGCCTCCGATCTGCATCTGCTGTTGACGGGTCTTCTCGGGCGCTGGTTGGGCCACCTCGGCTGCAGCGGCGAGAGCTTGTATGCTCGCATCAGCAGTGGCCTGGATGACAGCGAAACACTGCGCGAGAACGAGACACTCTGGGAAATAGCGCAGTCGATACGTGCTCTCGGTGACGCGGCCGTGCGCAGCGCTGCCAGTGACAATTGGCTCGCGTTCGCGCAGCTGGCCCGGCGGCTCGCCGGCGGGCAGGCGGTAGTTGAACGTTTCGAGCGTTTCTGGCGCGCGCATCGGCATCTCGGCTCCTCCTACAAGGACCTCATCTGGCCGCGGTGGGGTGATGACATCGATCTTTGCTTCTCCATGCTGAAGGGCTACGTCGCCAGTCAAGCCGGGCGGCCCTGCGATATTCACGCGCGCAGTGCCGCCTCCAGGGTCGCCGCACAGCGGGAATTGCTGGGCGCGCTGCGCGGCCCGTGGGCTCGCGTGCGTCGCTGGCTGCTGCGGCGTCTGTTCCGTTATAACGAGTTGTACATGGCGATTCGCGACAACCACCGCTACTACGTGGATCGGAACTGGTACGAGGTGCGCCGCATCTATCGCTCATTCGGCAGCCGTCTGGTCGAGGCCGGCGTGCTGCAGTTCCGCAATGATGTGTTTTTTCTGGGCACGCTGGAGGTCGACAGCGCGCTCGCCGGGGAGTTGGCATCCAACGAAGCCTCCGCACGGATCGCCGTGCGACGCAAGGTCTGGGAGACGACGCTGCGCCGGCAAGGGCCCAAATTTCTGCGCGGCTGGAATGCCGTCGAGGAGAGTGAAGCCGCCGGCGAGGGCGCTGCTACCTGGCAGCTGCAGGGCATTGCGGCCAGCCCGGGCTCGGCGATAGGTGCCGCACGTGTCGTGTATGAGGTCAGCGCGCTCCCGAGCGTCAAGGACGGGGAGATTCTCGTGACGCGGCAGACCGATCCCTCGTGGACCACCGTCTTCGGCCGGATCTCCGGCCTGGTGCTGGAAACCGGGGGCGTGCTGTCGCACGGCACGTCGTTGTGCCGTGAATACGGGCTGCCCTGCGTGACGGCCGTGGAGCGGGCAACGATTCGAATACCCGACGGCAGCCGGATCGAACTGCTGGGCAGCGCGGGGCTGATACGGATTCTGGACGGGACCTGAGAAGCGGGCTTGTTGGATCGAATGGAGCGCACGATGCATTTCGATGTGGTAGCCGAAGACCTCCAGTTTCCCGAAGGGCCGATCGCAATGTCCGACGGCTCCGTGCTGCTGGTGGAGATCCGCCGCCAGACTCTGACGCGTATAGGACCGAACGGACAGCGCACGACGGTTGCCGAGATCGAGGGCGGCCCCAATGGGGCGGCCATCGGGCCCGACGGTGCCGTCTACATCTGCAACAACGGCGGATTCGAGTGGGTGAAGCTGCCCGATGGGCATATCACAACCGAAGGATTCGCGCCCGCTGGCTACCGCAGCGGATCGATTCAGCGGGTTGACCTGAAAACCGGAAGCGTCAGGACGCTGTATACCGAATGCGACGGCAGGCCGCTGCGGGGACCGAACGATCTGGTATTCGACCAGGACGGCGCGATGTGGTTCAGCGATCCGGGCAAGGTCAGCAAGGAGTCCATTCATCACGGACATCTGCTGTATGCACGACCCGACGGTTCCCTGATCAGACGGGTGCGCGATCGAATGATGACTCCCAATGGGGTCGGACTCTCACCCGATCAGAAGACCCTGTACGTTGCCGAGACGCTGACCTCACGCATGTACGCCTTCGAAATAAGCGGCCCCGGTGAGCTGGCTCCGTCCGATGGCAGTTGGCTCCGTGGCATCTACGGGCCCCTGCCGGGTAAACAGATGCTGGACAGTCTCAAGGTCGAGGCGGGAGGCGCGATCTGCATCGGCACGCTCATACATGGAGGCATCACCGTGTTCATGCCCGATGGACGCACCGAGCACGTCGAGCTGCCGGACCACTCCGTGACCAATCTGTGCTTTGGAGGTCCTGACATGCGCGATGTCTGGGTCACCGGCTCGGCCACCGGCCGCCTCTTCAAGGGACGCTGGCCCAGGCCCGGATTGAAGTTGAATTACAACGCCTGAATACACCTTCTCAACTCTTAATACAGATATCAAAGGGGGAACAGCAGATGGTCTCTAAGACACGCGATGCCCGCTGTCACGCTGGCATTCTGACCGTCCTATCGGGCTGCTCACTACTGAGTGTGCCTTTGAGTGTCCGTGCGCAACAGGAGGCCGCTTCCGACGGTCTGCAGGAGGTGCTCGTTACGGCCCAGAAAAGGGAAGAAAACCTGCAGTCGGTACCGCTGTCCGTGACCGCAATCGGCGGTGCCTCCATGCAGGCTTTGCACGTGGAGGGCCTGGCTGACGTTACCGGAACAGTGCCCAATGTGCAGATTCAGGTCAACGCGGGGCTCACGAACGCGGCTTCGTTCGTGATTCGCGGAATCGGCATTGTGGGCAATCCGTCGCCATATGTGGGCACGGAGGTGGCCACCATCGTGGATGGCGTCGTGCAGAGCGTGAACGAGTTGGGCCTTGTCGACCGGTTCGACGTCGAGCGCATCGAGATCCTGCGCGGGCCGCAGGGAACTCTGTTCGGGGCGAACACGACCGGTGGAGCGGTCAACATCGTTGAGCGGCAGCCCACCGGGGAGTTGGGCGCTTACGGGCAGGCGGGCGTTGGCAACTACCAATCCAAGAACATTTCTGGAGCCCTCAACTTCCCGATCATCGATGGGGTCCTGTCAGGCAAGGTCGCCATGTCCAATCGCAGCCGGGAAGGCTTCTACACGAATCTCTATAACGGTGAGTCCATAGGCGGCGTCAACACGACAAGCGAGCGTGGCTACCTCAAGTGGACTCCGTCCGACACCACCGATGTGACACTGAAGGTGGAAGGTCAGCAGACGCGCAACGGCACCGACGTGCTGCTCAATGTGTCGTACCCCGGAGAGATATTCTATCGATCCACCACGCCATTCGATTTCGAGCTGTACTCGGACGTTCCGGATCAACACAACTCCAACAGCTACGGGATCACGATCACGGCGAATTCCCTGACGACTATCGGCAGGATCACGTCGATCACGAACTATGCTAAGTGGGGCAGCCGTGGCTATCAGGATATCGATGGCATCGATCTGTACGGATATGCGCAGATCGGCAACACCACCGGCGCGCAGTTTTCGGAGGAGGTGCGTGATGTGTTTCACCCAGTCGAAAGCGTCGAAGTGCTCGTGGGTGCCTTCCTTCAGAAGTGGATGTACAACTCGGACGGCGAGGGCTGGGTGGCCTTCGTCAGCCCGGATCTGATCGATGAAACTCTCGCCCGCCAGCACACGACCAACGTGTCCGGTTTCAGCCAGATCTACTGGGACCTGACGGACAAACTGCGGTTGCAGGCGGGCGTACGCGTCAGCCACGAGAAGGTGCACATGGCGCGGGAGGATGACATCTACATCCAGCCGGCCGGAACGGATCCGAAGAAGGCGTACGGCAATCTTATCGGCGCAATTCTGCAACCGGTCAATCCGGCAAATCCCCCGGTTCAGGGCGAGAAGGATTGGACGAACTTCGGCGGCAAGATCGGGTTGGACTACAAGTTGACCCCGGCGCTCCTCGCCTATGGCTACTATGCACGCGGCTTCAAGTCAGGCGGTTTCAACGGACGCATCACGCTTGCCAGCGATCTCGGGCCGTTCAATCCCGAGTTCGTTGACTCGTTCGAGATCGGACTGAAGAGTGACTGGCTGGATCATCACCTTCGTGCGAATCTGGCGGCGTTCCTGAACAAGTGGCATGACATGCAGGTCGATGAGGTGTTCTTCGCCAACGGCGTGCAGCATTCCGCGATCGTGAATGCCGCCAAGGCGACCACCCGCGGGCTCGAGCTCGAGACGCAGTGGGTGGTCGGCGGAGGACTGCGCCTGGACGGCAACGTGGGCTACCTGAAAGCCAACTACGACCAGTTCACTGTCGGTACCGGCCAGACCTGTCCGCCGCAGCCGGCTCCACAGCCGATTCCCTGCAGCAATGTTTACGATGGCAGGACGCTTCCATATTCGCCGAAGTTCACGGCCTCGATGGACGCCAACTACGCCTTCCCGCTGTTCCGCGGCGACGCGACTGCGATGCTGCAGTGGAACTACAACGGCGAGCGTTGGGGTAATTTCACCCAGCAGACCAGCGAGCGCCTGCGGTCCACGGGGCTGATCAATGCCAACCTTTCCTGGAGCCCGACGGACGGCAAGTACACGATATCGGCGTGGGGACGCAACCTGGCCGACAAGAAGTACCTGAGCCTTGCCCTGGATGCGCCGCCGCTGTTCACGGAAGGACTGCTTGGCAATCCTCGTGAATTCGGCGTCGATGTGAAGTTCGATCTCTGATGATAGCTTCGGCCGATTCCATTGGTACGCTCGGTGAGCTTTCGGCTCATCACGCGCAGACACGGGGGGCGCGCCGGGCCTTCGTATACGAAGGTCGGGTCACGACCTACGCCGAGTTTGATCGGAATGCGAATCAGGTTGCGCATGGCCTGATCCGTGAGGGACTGACGCGAGCCGCACGAGTGGCGTACCTGGGGAAGAACTCGGATCGGTTCTTCGAGCTCGTCTTTGGGTGCGCGAAGTCCGCGACGGTCCTGGTTGGAATCAACTGGCGCCTCTCGGTCGCGGAGATCGCTTTCATCCTCAACGACAGCGGTGCGCAGATCCTTTTCGTCGGAACGGAGTTCGCCGATCTTGCCAGCGCCGTGAAGGAGCAGGTTCCCCGGCTGCGCCGCATCATCTGCATGGGGGACGGGCAGCCGTGGGAGTCCTTCGCCCGCTGGCGGGAACAAGGCGCATCGGACGCGCCCGATGTTGCGGTAAGTGAGAGCGACGCTGCGATACAGATGTACACCAGCGGTACCACGGGGCAGCCCAAAGGGGTGCAGCTGGCACATCGCTCGTTCTTCGTGATGATGCGCTATCCCCGCAATGCGGATATGCAGTTCGACGAATGGAGCGAGGACGACGTGAATCTGGTGGCCATGCCCAGCTTCCACATCGGCGGAGTGGGTTGGGGCATCGCGGGTATGCGCCCCGGCGCCTGCAACGTCGTGTTGCGCGAGTTCGATCCGGGCGCGGTATTGCGGATGATCGGCCAGTACGGGATCACGAAACTGTTTCTCGTTCCGACGGCCATGCGCATGGTGATTCAACAGCCCGAGTCCCGTCAGACCGATTACAGCTCGCTGAAATTCATCACCTATGCCGCTTCACCCATACCGCTGGATCTGCTGCGTGAGGCCATCGACGTATTTGGATGCGGGTTCGTACAGCTCTACGGAATGACGGAGACCACTGGCGGCGCGACATATCTGCCGCCGCAGGACCATGATGTCAATGGCAATGAGCGCATGCGCTCGGCAGGCAAGGCCTTCCCGGGCGTGAGTCTGAAGGTCGTTGACCGTGAGGGGCGCGAGGTGGCGGCGCGCGTGCTCGGAGAGATCTGTATCCGCTCGCCGGCCAACATGATCGGCTACTGGAATCTGCCGGAGGAAACCTGCCGGACGCTGGTCGATGGGTACGTGCATTCAGGTGATATCGGCTATCTGGACGAGGACGGGTATGTCTATGTGGTGGACCGCGCCAAGGACCTGATCATTTCGGGCGCTGAGAACGTCTGTCCCGCCGATGTCGAGACCGCGATGCAGTCTCACCCTGCAGTGGCCGATGTTGCCGTGATCGGCGTCCCTGACGCTCGCTGGGGAGAGGCGGTCAAGGCGATCGTGGTGCTGAGGGCCGGGGCAAAGGCGACCGCCCAGGAGCTGATTGCGCACTGCCGGAGTCGGATCGCCGGCTTCAAGTTGCCCAAGAGCGTTGACTTCGTCCCGGATTTGCCGCGCAATGCCAGTGGCAAGGTGCTGAAGCGGGAGCTGCGCAAGCGCTACGCGAGTTGAAGACTGCTGCGGATCGCAGCTTCCAGCCGGGCGGCTGAAGGCAGCATGCCCATTGCTCGATTGCCTGTTGGAACGGGCATGTCTCGGGCGCACACGCGTTTGATGGGCGCACGTAACTGTTCAAAAGCGTGTTCGGCTATCAGCGCCGCGATCTCCGCGGCATAGCCTCCCGTCAACGGAGCTTCATGCGTGATCACCACCCTGCCGGTTCGTGCCACGGAATCAAGGATCGCGGCGCGATCCAGTGGAACCAGTGTTCGAGGATCGAGCACCTCGACTGAAATGCTCTCCTGTTCCAGTTGCCGCGCGAGTTCGACCGCGGTATGCACCAGTGCGCCGGTGGCGATGACGGTAATATCCGAGCCTGGGTGCTTGATTGCCGCGGTTCCCAGCGGGATCGAGGGCTCGGTAGGGGATACGGGCGAGCGGTGGCTGTGATAAAGCCCTTTGTGCTCGAAGAACATGACGGGGTTGTCGTCCCGAATCGCCGATCTCAGCAGTCCGTACGCGTCGGCCGAGGAGCAGGGCATTACGACCTTGACGCCGGCGAGATGACAGAACCAGGCTTCGGGGCTCTGCGAATGATGCGGGCCCGCGGCCGACATGTACATGTCGCCGAGCAGACTGCTGCCATAGGGCAGGCGGACCACCAACGGGACGCGTCTGCGTCCCTCCGTGAGGAAGAACATTTTTGCGGCCACGGTCGCGATCTGATCGAAGGCGACCGTGACGAAGTCCGCGAATTGCATTTCCACCACCGGCCGGAATCCTTCCATGGCCAGACCGATGGCGGCTCCCGTATATCCCGCCTCGGAAATGGGCGCGTCGATGACCCGTTCGTCGCCGAATGTTTCCAGCAGTCCGCGCGTGACGCCGAAGACACCTCCCTGGCGGCCCACATCCAGTCCCATCACCAGGACATTCGGATCCTGCTCCATCGCCTCACGCAGCGCCCGATTGATTGCACGGGCGTAGCTGATGTCATCCGTCGGAACGCTCATGGCGAGAAGGTCAACGCTTCGGCTTCGGCGGCGTCAATTGCCCAAGCGGTAGCTAATGGGCCGCGCGGTTCGCGCAGGCATTCTGCAATGGCCAGTGCCACCTCGCTACGGCATTCAGCATCCACGCGATCCGCCTCCGCAGCGGTAATGACATTGTCCCGCAGAAGTTGCTCGCGGGTTTCCCGCAGAGCATCGCGCGAGCGTGCCAGACTCACTTCGGCGGTGCTCCGGGTATCCCTGATTCCGACAGCGTGACCTTCCCAACGCGACACGACCGCTTCGATGAGTGATGGCCCTTCGCCGCTTCTTGCCTTTGCCACGGCTTCAGCCGCTGCACCATAGACCTGAAGCGGGTCATGCCCATCGACACGCGTCCCCGGCATGCCGTATCCAACAGCGCGGCTGACCAGTGTCTCCGCGGCGCTCGATTCACGGCTTGACAGACTGACCGCCATGCCATTGTTCTCCAGCAAGAACACGATGGGCAGTCGGCGAGCGCCGGCGAGATTCATAGCCTCGTGCACGGCACCCTCATTGGCCGCTCCGTCACCGAAGAAGGTAACCGTAACAGTACCCTTTTTGCGCAGTTTGTCGGCCATCGCCACCCCCACAGACATGGGGACCCAGGTTCCCACCAGCCCCACGATGGGCAGCGTACGGGGCCGACCGGGCAGGGCGGCATGGCATGACGGCGCGAGGCCAAACCTGCTCCGGATGGCATCGCGCAAGGTGAAGCCGCCACGGGTGTGCGCCAACATCATCCCGGACCGGTGACTCATCTG
>DATKLO010000028.1:0-15256 GCA_035542375.1 Steroidobacteraceae bacterium
CGGCGTTATCGGCGCACAGAGACTCATAGATGGGCAGCAAACGTGATGCCGCACCATCCCAGGACTCGATGACACTGATCAGCGTTATATCTGGCGCAGGAGCCAGAACCGCTCGCTTCAGGTCGCGTGACACAATAAGCAGCCGACCATCGCGCGTGCCATTGTCGAGGGAGGCAAGCTTCACGGAAAGGCTACCGGGGTGCTCGGGGCAGGAGTGTCAACGCGTTAATTGCCCAGCGAGTTCGTCGCTGAACTTTCCGTCAATGAGAATGAAGGCAATACGGCAGGGTTTGTCCGAGCGATTCGCCCAGCCATGATTCGTGCCGCGCTGGATCACAATGTCCCCTGCGCGCACGATCGTCTCGCCCACGTCCATGATGAGAACCAGTTCGCCCTCGAGGACGATCCCATAGTCAATCGTCTCGGTCCTGTGCATGTAGGCGTGCCGGGATCCCGCGCCGGAATGGGATGAGGCGCTGGCCGCCTTGACTTCAGAAAAATGAGCGCGCGCCTGCTCCGTGGTGATCGACTTCACCCGCTCATCCTCCGGTGGGATGTCAAGCACACGGATGCGCGTCCCGCGCTTGGGCGGTGCAAGCTCGATGCCTTGCTCGGGAGGCTCACCGGACGCGTGGTCGATCGGTGCCGGGGTGTCGCGAGTGTTCCAGACTTCGTGGAAGTAAGGTCCCGTCTCACCGCCGATGCGCTTGTGACGCGGTGGCGGCCGCTCTTCGAGGATGACCGAACGACCCTGTGAATCGTGTCCGGTGACGATGCGTCGAAACGATCTGGTCATGTGCGCCTGCCTGGACAGTCAGTTGTGATTGTGACCGCCGAGAACTTCGGCCACCCAATCGGCAATGAAGTCACGTCCAAATGCCATGTTGTCGGCGCCCACGTGCTCCACGCCCCCCTCACGCGCGGTGAAGATCTTCAACTCGCGCCTGGGGCTGTTGACCAGCTGGTCGTAGCTTTGGTGCGCATACTTCACGGGGATCTGTCGATCCTTCTCGCCGTGCGTGATCAGGAACGGGACCCGGATCTTTTCCATCTGTCCATTGAGATGGATCTTCGGGCACAGACCCATGAATTCTTCCAGGCTGGATGCACCCCACACCCAGCTCACGTGGTTCCAGTAATGGGGCACGGGGCGCTCGCCCTCGTTACGTCTGCGCGCTTCCTGGACCTCCCCCCAGTTATGGTTTGCCCCCCAGACGAATCCGCAGGCGAAGCGAGGCTCGTTGGCCACGGCGCGCGGGGCGTAGTAGCCCCCGAGCGAGATGCCTCCCATCCCAAGACGGCGTGCGTCCACTTCAGGCTGCTTCTCGAGCCAGTCGACGACCACCGATGCCCAGCGTTCCGTGTCGTAAACGGCAGGCAGTTTGTGGAGCCGCAAGGCTTCACCTGTGCCCGGCTGATCAATGGAAAGCGTTGAGATGCCGCGGCGGGCCAGGGCGAGGGGCAGCCCGGACCAGGCAAGCATTTCCTTGGTCGAATCCAGTCCGTTGACGTAAACAACGGTCGGTGCAGGGCGACCTCGGGCCTCGGCAGCCGTGAAGTACCCGGCAATGGCGCCGTTTTCGTACGGAATCTCAACGCGGCGAAAGTTGCGGCCCCCGGCATCGATGGAGCGCTGGAAGCTGCCAAGAGCCTTTGCATAGGTCTCGGCTCGCGCGGGAGCCCCGCGATCCTGCATTCGTTCGGCAACCTGAAAGTACAGGCTGGCGCGATCCAGTTTGGCCGCAGCCGAATAGGCGCGCCCCAGCGCGAGGTCTTCCTCAGCGAGCCCTGCCAGGTTCTGCGCGCACTGAATCCATTGCCTGAGGAACTCGCCGGTTCCGGCATCCTCACCGCGCGCTGCCGCCGCGCGCAGCGGGGCACACATGTCCTCGATCTCACCGATCCGGGCGCCGCTCTCCAGGGCAATGGCGACCGAAAGATTCCAGACGTAGTTGTTCGGGAAATACTGAAAGAGGGCCATGGATCACGCCAGGGGCGCTTTGAACAGGCCAGCGTCCGGATGAGGATGCGGCATGGTCTGAGGGCCCCCCACGCCGACTCCCCACTGATCCATGATTTGCGCAGACGCCGGGTACACCTGGGACTTCCAGGTCGCTTCGTCCACGCGCTCGAGGCCTGCGGTGTACTCCACGGCGAAACCACTCGGGGTGACGAAGTAGCAGAACACGTTGTCGCCGGCCGTGTGGCGCCCGGGACCCCACCTAACATCCACACCCGCACTCTTCAGCCGGCCAGCCCCCCGCATGACATCGTCCACGCCCAGCATGTCGTAGGCAACATGGTTCAGGCACGGCGGCCCCGGCAAAATGGCCAGGCGGTGGTGCCACTCGTTGCAGCGCAGGAAAACCATCATCTCACCGATCCAATCGCTCACGCGAAAGCCGAGGACGTCGATGAAAAACTGCGCCAGCGCACGGTGGTTCGGGGAATGCATGACGATGTGGCTGATGCGCTCCGGGACACCCTCGTAACGGTGCAGCGGGCGCGATGGGCCGCGGGCTACATCGGAGGAGATCTCGAACGGCAGGCCATCCGGGCTGAAGAACCGGAATCCATAGCCTGCGCCCGGCTGCCGCAGTTCCTCGGGTGCACGGATGATCCTGGCACCTGATTTGCCAACAGCTACATGCAGAGCGTCAACGTCGGCTCGTGTGGCGGCGGACAGGGCCACAACCTCTACCCGCTTGACGGGGTCCTGGCGCAAGCGCACGACAAAGCGCTCGTCGTGCCCCGGTGCCGCGAAATAGATCATTCCATCCTGTTCGGCCACCTCGGTGAGCCCCCACACATCACGATAGAACGCTCGCTCAGCATCGAGGTCCGGCACGGCGTAGCCGATATAGCGGATTTCATTGACGCGACTCATTGGAGAACCCTGCAATTGAACGAAAGATGACGACGTAGCGTGACCCGTGCGCAGCCGGCACTCATCAGATCGGCTGCGCCATGACCTTGAACATGTCCATCGTTGCCTTGGCCTGGTCGACGCGCTCGCGCTTGCCCAGCTGGCTGTCGCAGATCGAACGCGAGAGGCGGACCGTGAATTGGCAGCGTTCGAAGCGCCGTGCGTGATAGGCGCGAAATGCCTGTTCTGGAGTGTCGTGCCGTGCCAGCTCTTCGGCCAGCACGATGCCATCTTCGATGGCCATTCCGGCGCCCTGGCCCAGATGCGGCGTGGTCGCGTGGACCGCATCACCGACCAGGACGATGCGCCCGCGATGCCAGTCGCCTTCGAGGAATATGCATTCCTGCGGTTTGTAGACTACGGCCGCATCATCGGTTATCTGCGGTACGAGTGCGGCAATCTCCGGCGGCGCGGAGCTCAGCTTGGCGCGCATGGTGGCTGCGAGACCGGCGCGTTCGTAGCGCGGATTGCCCGGCTCGGGTGTGGTGACGAACATGTACATGAGGGACTCGGAGAGCGGCACGAGCCCGACGCCCATCGGGCCTTCGTAGGCGCGCAAGCAATCGAGCTCAGGTGGGCGCGGGAAGTTGTAGCGCCACACTGATTGTCCGGTGAATTCCGGTGCAGGCGCTGAGGGCGAAACCATGCGCCGGGTCTCTGAGTGCACCCCGTCGGCACCGATAACCAAGTCGTATGTGCCTTGCGTGCCGTCGCTGAACCGTACGTCCACGGACGTCCCGTCATCCCGGATCTGCCGCGCGGTCGCGCCAAGGCGTACACGTGCACCGACGGCCATGGCACGGTCACCCAGGACCTTATGTAGTGCGGGCCGCGCGATGCCCAGATTGGCGGGTCGCCCCTCGATCAGCTTGGGGGATGGAATTCGAGCGACCCGCGTTCCATCGGGCAGATACACCTCGACGAAATCAAATCCGAATGCGGCGCTGAGGTAATGATCCAGCAGCCCCAGCGCATCCATCGCGCGCACGACATTGGACTGCTGGATGATTCCCACCCCATACACCTTCCAGGAGGGGTCTTTCTCGAGGATCTCGACGTCGAAGCCTTGACGTCGCAGGGCAATGGCCGCGGTCAAGCCGCCGATGCCACCGCCCACTATGAGTATCTTTGCGGATTTCAACGCTTCCCCCTCGACAGATGGGTCTGAGCGAGCTCAACCCTGCGGTGGGAAGGCTATCCTGTGTTGCGTATCTGTAAATTCGATTATGTGGATGGAAACGTATCGACAAGCCTTATGGAAGCGCGCTGACTTCGGTGAGCTGCCGACGCAGCCACTGCAGGCCGGTATCCGAGTCGCGCGCCCGATGATGCTGTGCCAGTTCGCGCATGGTCGGGAACTCGAACGGGACCGGCGCAAAGGCGATGGGGAAGATCTTCGTAACGGCGCGCGCCAGCCGTTCATGCATGAAGGCGAGCCGCTGAGTTCCGCTGATGAGCCAGGGAACGGCCAGGAAGCTTTCGGTGGTGACCTCGATGCGGCGGGACTTGCCCATGATGGCCAGCGCCCGGTCGGCAAATGAACTGGTACGAGACCTTCCCACCGCGACAGTGACGTGACCGCACGAGAGAACATCTGCTTCGGTCAAAGGCCGGCTGAAGAGTGGATTCTCACGCCAGCCGGCTACGACCTGATGCTCTTCGAACAGCAGTTCGGCAGGGTGGTCCGGGTGCACATAGTCATCGAGCGTGACCAGGATGTCAGCCTTGCCCCGGTCGAGCTGCGCGGCGCTATCGTCGGTAACCGCCACGATGTCCAGCACGATGTTCGGCGCTTCGGCGGCGAGGCGGGCAGACAGAGGGACCAGGAGCGAGGCGGCGATGTAGTCGGAGCAGATTATCGAGAATCGGCGCTGAGAAGTGCTCGGGTCGAATGCGCTCGGACTCGACACCAGAGCATCGAGCCGACCGAGGCAGTCGCGTACCTGGGGCATCAGCAGCTCGGCGTAGGGCGTTGGATAGAGCCGCTTGCCATCGGCGACGAGCAGCTCGTCACCGAAGTACTCCCGCAGTCGGGCCAGCGCAGAGCTCATGGCAGGCTGGCTCAGGTTCATCCGACTGGCGGCCTGTGAAACGCTGCGGGTTTCCAGAAGCACGTCCAGGGCGACCAGCAGATTCAGGTCGAGCCGCTTGAAGCGCATGGGGGCGGATCCATCAGAGCGGTGAATGCAAAGGCATCAAAACAAAAAATTATTCTGATGCCAAGTGCGCTGTTTTAATCCCTCCTGCCGGGCTCCAGCGGCATTCGACTGACCCGAGGGGGAAAAATGAGTCACGCTCTTCTCGCCGTTTCGGCGGGTTTCGGCTTATTGGCAGCTTCAGCCACCTTCGCCCAGACCGCAAACGTGTCGGGCACCGCACCGGCCAGCTCCGACTCGCAGCTCCAGGAGATTGTTGTTACCGCGCAACGCCGGGAGGAGAGCCTGCAGCGGGCCGCGGTGCCCCTCTCCGTGGTCAGCGGGGATCAACTGGCCCTCGCCGGCGTCACGCAGGTGGAAGATCTCTCCTTGCTGGTTCCAGCCCTGCAGGTGGTTCCCGCGGCCGGTCCTTACTCGCTCTTCTACCTGCGTGGCGTGGGAAACTTCAACGGCAATGCACTTTCAGATGCCGCAGTTGCCTTCAACGTGGACGGAGTATACGTCGCGCGCCCGTCCTCGACTTCCGGTGTCTTCTATGACGTCGACAGGGTAGAGGTCCTGAATGGTCCGCAGGGAACCCTCTACGGCCGCAATGCGACCGCCGGAGCCATCAACGTTCTGACCCGGAATCCTGACCTTGTGCTCTCGGGCGGCGCAGAAGTGGAAGGCGGCAACTACTCCAATTTTCGTGCAACGGGCAATGTCAATCTTCCCGTGAACGACTGGATCGCGGCGCGTGGTGCCTTTCAGGTCGCCAGCCGCGACGGCTATCTCCGGGATGGGACGAATGACGACCACACCCAGTCCGGTCGCCTCAAGGTGCGCTTCGATTTCTCACAGGATCTGCGCCTCATCATCGGAGGCGACTACTCCCATCAGGGAGGCATTGGTGCAGGGGCCTCGGTCATGACCGGGCCCAGCCAGTTTGCTGGCGGCAATGCCTGGCTGGGCAACGCGTCACCGGCGGCGGGCGCGCTCTACGCTGGTACGCTCGTATTCACGGCCGGCAATACACTCTCGCCGCTTCCCCTTGACAGTCAAGCGACCGCGCATTGCCAGCTGTACGAGCAGAATCATGCCGGCGCCGGATGCCCGCTCCTCGCCAACGGAGTTTTCCAGGACAATAAGTACGGCGGCGTCTATGGTGATCTCACGTGGACTGCTCCAGCGGGTACGCTGACCGTCATTCCGGCGTATCGCCACTCCAGCCTCGACTTCATGAGCACGCAGGCCGGCTTCCGCATCGACCAGAGCGAGACGGATAACCAGACATCCCTGGAGGCACGTTTCGCATCAGACACTGACCGGCAGTTGCGCTACCTGGTCGGTGCCTACTACCTGCACGAGGGTATCGATTCGAACCCCGGATACGATCAGGAATACAACTACAGCACCGAACACGCGGATCTCACGACCAGCACCGTGGCGGGTTTCGGGCGGCTGACGTGGGCCTTCACGGACGCGTTTCGCGCGACTGGCGGTGTCCGCTACACCTGGGAGAAGAAGGAGGGTGAGGGTTCGTATCTGACGATGAATACGCTTTGCCCCGGCGTCTTCATCCCACCCCCGGCCGGTCCCCAGTTCTGCTTCGGCGGGGCCGGGCAGATCGACATTCCGGCCCCTGCTATCGCGCTGAACCAGAGCAGGACGTGGGACAGGGCCACCTGGCGCGGTGGGCTCGAATACGATGTCGCTGCCGAGTCGCTGCTCTACGCGTCCGTGGAGACGGGATTCAAGTCGGGCGGTTTCTCGCTGTCGTCCACGTACCCGGTGTATCAGCCCGAGACGATCACGGCGTACACGCTCGGGTCGAAGAATCGATTCTTCGACAATCGTCTGCAGCTGAACCTCGAGGTGTTCGACTGGGACTACAAGAACCAGCAGATCTCGCACCTCGCCTACGACACCAACGGCACGCTGGTATTCCCGACCCTCAATGTCGGTCACTCCACGATTCGTGGCGCAGAACTGAATCTTCAGTGGCTCGCGAGCAGGGATACCTTGCTGGGTGCCGATGTGCAGTACCTGCACTCGCGCTATGACGATTACGACTACACGACGCCGTACTTCGGTACTCCACCCTCGAGTGGTTGCCCCTACACGATCCAGCCCGGGCCGCCGGCTCTCGCGGCGCTCAATTGCTCGGGGATGACGCCTCCGCAGTCGCCGGAGTGGACGATGAACCTGAATGCGCGCCAGACGGTTCACCTTGGCAGCTACAA
Source organism: Steroidobacteraceae bacterium (assembly GCA_035542375.1). Lineage (GTDB taxonomy): Bacteria > Pseudomonadota > Gammaproteobacteria > Steroidobacterales > Steroidobacteraceae > 13-2-20CM-66-19. The sequence continues at coordinate 7,305 of DATKLO010000028.1, forward strand.
GCTGGTCGGCACCGTCGATACGCATTACCAGAGCAGGACCCTGACCGGGCTGGACTTCCTGCCCGTTGAGGAGCAGAAGTCGTACTGGATAACCGATGCCTACCTCGCAATCGAATCGCCGAACGGGCGCTGGTCGCTGACCGGTTACGTTCGCAACCTGTCGAACACCGAAGTCATTACGGCGTCCTTCCTGCAACCGCTGACAGGAACCGCATTGCCGAATGCCGCGGTTGCGCCGCCGCGCACCTATGGTGTGATCCTGGGCGTGCGATTCTAGGCGTGAGAGTCTGAGTCCGATGTCCCTGCCGCGCAGATCTGCGCCATCGACTGCGGCGAGCGGCTCTCCAGGCAGGGTTGTCGTGATTGGCGCGGGCCCTGGCGGAATGGCCGCGGCGTTGGCGTGCCATCGGGTGGGTCTGCAGACCACGCTGTTCGAGCGCTATCCGCAAGTCAAGGCCGCCGGGAACATACTCAACCTGTGGCCGCCGCCGCAGAAGGTATTGCGCCTCCTCGGCGTCGATACGCAGGATCTGGGAGCTCCCTGTCACACGCAATTCCAGCGAAACGATGGTCGATTGCGCGCCGACGTACGCCTCACCAGGGAGGTCGAACGGGAGTACGGCGGCGGTTTCATCGGACTGCTGCGCTGGGGACTTTACAGACGCATGCTGGATGCCCTGCCGCAAGGCATGCTGCAGCTCGATCAACGAGCGACCGGGATCCAGGATCTCGGCAACGAAGTACGTGTCCAATTCGCCAGCGGACGCGTCGTGACTGCTGACGTGGTGGTCGGTGCCGATGGCATCAACTCCTTCGTCCGGGCGGCATTGTGGGGCGAGCAGCCCATCCGGCATCAGCGTCTGCACCTCGTGGGGGGCTATCTCTTTACAGAGGGGCCTGCAACCACTGAAGGCGTCGTCGCGCACAACAGAACCACGCAGGCAAGCTATACCCCCATTCGCCATGAAGGTCGCTCGGGATACGAGTGGTGGGTACTCGAGGCCTGCGATCCGGATCGGCCGATGAACGAGGACTACCTGGAGTTCGCACTGCGCCGCAGCCAGGGTTTCACGGAAAAGCTCCGTGAGCTGATCCGGCACACCCCTCGCGAACATCTGCAGAGGTGGGAGATTCGTGATCGCCCACCCATGAAGCAGTGGTCCAGGGGCCGGATCACTCTGGTCGGCGATGCCGCTCATCCGACCTCGCCGTACGCAGCCTACGGCGCGGGTATGGCCATCGAGGACGGCTACTTCCTGGCACGCGAGCTGCGCGACTGCGATGTCTCTGACACCGCGGCCGTGCGCCAGGCCCTGCAGCGATACGAAGATCGACGCAAGCCCCACACCGCCCAGGTCACCGAACAGGCCTATTTCAACGGGCGCATTTTCCATCACACACCGAAGTTGCTGCGGCCACTGCGTGACCTGGTGTTCGACCACACGCGCTTCCTGCAGAAGGTCATCGGCGATGCCACGCCGGGTCACATCCTCAAGCAACTCGCGGAGATCGATGATGAGCCGCTGGCACCCAAGGTTCACTGACCGGGCGGACCGAGCAATGGCTGCGGTCCGGCGCTCTCGCCAGCCGTGGCTGGGAGCCCCGTGGGCCTCCCGGCAGCGCGCGGCAGTTGCGGGCAACCTCAGGAGCCGTCTGCAATGAGTCCACTGACACTCGAACAGGCCGCGAAAATCACCGATGCCGCGCTGGAAGAAGGTGCGCGGCGCAGGTTCGCGCCCCTGTGCGTGGTGGTACTCGATCCGGGCGGCCACGCGCTGGTGCTCAAGCGGATGGAAAAGGCATCCATTTCAAGACCGCAGATTGCGACGGCCAAGGCGGCCGGGTGCCTGGGGTTGGGTCTGGGCGGACGCGAGCTGGCGCGGCGCGCTCGGGCCGCGCCGGCATTCCTGGCGGCGCTCAACAGCATATTCCCGCAAGGAATCATCCCCGTCGCAGGAGGAGTGCTGATTCGCAACGCTGCAGGCGAGCTGCTTGGGGCGATGGGGGTCTCCGGAGACACCTCCGATAACGATGAGATCTGCGCGGTTGCCGGAATCCAGGCAGCCGGCCTCGTCGCGGATACCGGCGGAACCCACTAGGTGAGACGGCTGAGTGCGCCGCTGGCGCACTGCAAGGGGACTCCATGAGTGCCACGACCTGCCTGTTCAGCAACGTCAGGATCTTCGACGGCTCCGGTGCACCACCCTTTGAAGGGCAAGTGCTGGTTCAGGGCGCGCGGATATCACAGGTGGCGCGCTCTTCCGAAACGAGTCTGAGCGTGGAGGACTGCCGGAAGATCGATGGGCGGGGTGCGATCCTGATGCCCGGGTTGGTTGAAGGGCACGCCCATCTGACCTGGCCCTCGTCGGTCGAACGCGTGATAAACGCCATGAGATTGCCGATTGAAGAGCATCTTCTGGTCACGGCGCAAAACGCTCGCATCACCCTCGATCACGGATTCACCAGTGCCTATTCCGCGGGCTCCCTGGGCGAACGATTCGAGCCGGTGTTGCGCGACATGATCAACTCCGGATACCTCCCGGGCCCGAGGTTGCGCGCCTCGGCGCTGGAGAAGGGCGCAGAGGGCGTCATGGGCGTGCCGGCCGGGCATGATCAGACGCACGACCGCGATATCCCGGGGCTCGTCGCCTACGTGAAGGCGATGAAGGAACTGGGGTGCGACACCATCAAATTTCTCATGTCGAGCGATGAGGGATTCGCCGTCGGTGGCGCCCAGCAGCTTCTGTACACCGAGAACGAGGCCCAGGCGATCGGTGCCGCTGCGCGCGAAGCCGGAATCTGGCTCGCCTGTCACGCACAGGCGGCGGAGGCCGTAAAGCGCGCATGCCGTGCAGGCTTCCGCTGTATCTATCATTGCACCTACGCCGACGAAGAGGCGCTTGACATGTTGGAGGCCCGCAAGCACGAGGTGTTTGTCGCCCCGGCACCGGGCCTGCTCTACGCGCGCGTGCACGAGGCGGGAGGCTTCGGAATCGGTCGGGCGGAGGCCGAGCGCATGGGGGCCGTGTCGGGGCTCGAGCTGATGGCGCAGGTCTATCCCAGGATGCGCAAGCGCGGCATCCGCGTGCTGCCCGGCGGGGACTACGGCTTCCCGTACAACCCGGTCGGGCGCAACGCGCGCGATCTGCAGCTGTTCGTGGATATGCTCGGATTCACTCGCATCGAGGCGCTGGTGGCGGCAACACGCTACGGCGGGGAACTCATGGATATGGACGTCGGGGTCATTGCGCCCGGCAAGTTGGCGGACATTCTGCTGGTCACCGGTGATCCGACGGCAGACGTGGCGATTCTCCAGGACAAGCAGCGCATCCCGGTGGTGATGAAGGACGGAGCGTTTCATCGCTTTGACGAACCCGCTCTGCGCGCTCACGTACCCGAATCGGATCAGCGTGCCGCCTGAATTCCGCAATCCGCCTGAAGCGGATCCACGTTTCGAGTGCGAGGTCCGGGTCATGAACACACACAAGGCGGGGCCCTACGGTGGTCCCATCACACACAACTATCCACGTGACCAATGGTGGGTGGCGGCCACTTCGGATGAAGTGACCCGTATGCCGATGCAGCGCTGGATTCTCGATTATCCGGTCGTTCTTTACCGCAAGGAGCACGGAGGCATCGTTGCGCTGGATGATCGATGCCCGCATCGATGGGCCCCCCTCTCCAAGGGCTGGCTTGAAGGGGACAACATCGTCTGCGGTTACCACGGCTTTCGCTACGGTCCGACCGGGCGCTGCGTCAAGGTGCCCACGCAGGCTGCTGCGCCGGCGAAGGCGTTTGTAAGGTCCTATCCGATCCTGGAGCGAGACCCCCTGGTGTGGATATGGACCGGCGATCCGCAGCATGCGCAGAGTGCCTTGCCGCCCGATATTCCCTGGCTTCACGACGGGAAGTGGCGTGGCACGCGGGGTTATATGGATATCGCCGCCAACTACATGCTTCTGAAGGAAAACGTGCTGGACCTTACGCACTTCGGATATGTGCATCGCACGACATTCAAGATCCTCGATTGGGACCGTTCCCCCGATGTGAAGGTCGAGGACAACCAGGTCGAATTCACACTGGCGTTTCCGCCCCGACCTCTGGCGCCGATATTCGCGGAAATGACCGGCTTCGGCACCAGGCCGATTGCCAGGGTGAACTGGGGTCGCTACCTGTCACCGGCGCTGCAGCATGCCGGCCAGGACTTCACGGATCCCGAGCCCGTGCCGGGCTCCCGCGACAAGGCCTCCTTCCGCGTGCTTCACGCGACGACCCCGGTCAATCCTTCGCGCATGCACTATTTCTGGTTCTTCGCGTTCGACTTGCCGCTGTCGGAGGCTCAGATCGAGAAGGTGCGGGCATTGACCATGGTGGGATTCGCTGAGGACGACGCGATGATCTCGGCCGTTCAGCAGATGATGGAGCTCGATCCCCGAGGCACCGATTACCCGGAAATCATGATCGCCACGGATCGGTCGGCTGTCGAGGCGCGGCGCGCGCTCGCAAGACAGCTCGGGCGAACCTCGCCGGCGCAGAAGCTGGAGCAGCCAGGCGATCCATGACGCTGGCTGCCCTGGACATCGATCCGTTCTCCCGGGAGTTCCTGGCCGCCCCGCACGCGTTTCATCCGGTGCTCAGAGACGCTGGTCCGGTCATCTGGCTGTCCAAGTACCGGATCTGGGGTGTTGCGCGACACGCCGAGGTCTCCTCGGCTCTCCAGAACTGGGACGTCTTCTGTTCAGGGCGGGGCGGGGGACTCAGCGACTTTGCCAAGGAACCTCCGTGGCGGCCGCCCAGCATCATCCTGGAAGCCGACCCCCCGCTTCATACCCGGACACGTTCGGTGCTCGCGAAGGTCCTCTCGCGCCCGGCGCTCCAGAGCCTGCGCGAGCGGATGGAGCAGCACGCCGAGCAGCTGCTGGACGTGGTCCTGAGAGAGCGAGCGTTTGATGCTGTGACGGCCCTATCCCAGGCGTTCCCGCTGAGGGTATTTCCAGACGCCGTGGGCGTCATCCGAGAGGGACGCGAAAACCTGCTTCCCTACGGTGACATGGCGTTTAACGCCTTTGGGCCGCGCAATGAGATCTTCGAGCAGGCCATGAAACGCGCAGGCGAGGTAAGCGATTGGATTGTGGCGCAGTGCCGCCGCTCTGCCCTGGATGCGCATGGGTTTGGAGCACAGATCTACGGGGAAGCCGATGCCGGCGTGATCAGCGAGGAAGAGGCGGCAATGCTGGTGCGTTCGCTGCTCACGGCGGGCCTGGACACGACCATCCAGGGGATTGCGCACTCGCTCGCTGCATTTGCCGATTTTCCCGACCAGTGGAAGGTGCTGCGGGAGAAGCCGGCGCTGACGCGCAATGCGTTCGAGGAGGCCATCCGGTTCGCGTCTCCCGTCATGACATTCTTCCGCACCACAACGCGGGAGGTTGAGCTCGGGGGCATCCCGTTGTCCGAAGGACACAAGGTGCTGTTGTTTCTCGCCGCCGCGAACCGGGATCCGCGGCAATGGGCAAATCCCGATCAGTTCGCGGTGGAGCGGCAGTCAGCCGGACACGTCGGGTTCGGGCTGGGCATCCACCAGTGTGTTGGCCAGATGCTCGCGCGCCTGGAAGCAGAAGTGATGATCCAGGCACTGCTGAGACGTGTGGACCGCATCGAGCCCGCCGGTTCGCCCCGGTATCGCCTGAACAACACCCTGCGCACGCTGGAGTGCCTTCCTCTGCGCGTGCAGCTGGCACGACGTCCTGCGGTGACCGGTGCTCGAAGCGGGTTGCTCACATTGCGGGTGAGTGGACGAGTGCAGGAGGCAGCCGATGTCTGCAGTCTGGAGCTGACTGACCCGGCCGGCGCCGATTTGCCCCCCTTCCAGGCGGGCGCACACCTCGATGTCTATCTGCCTGGCGGGATCAGCCGGCAATATTCGATCTGCAGCGACCCCCGCGAGCGCCGGCATTATCGCATTGCGGTTCTGAGGGAAACTGCCTCGCGCGGCGGTTCGTCTCTCATTCACGCGAGCGTGCATGCAGGGACGGAGCTTCAGGTCTCTCTGCCGAGAAACCATTTCAACCTGGTCTCGGATGCGAAGCGCATAGTGTTAATGGCCGGCGGTATCGGAGTCACCCCGCTGTTGAGCATGGCGTACGCGCTGTCGGCACGTGGACAGGACTTCGCGCTGTACTACTGTGCGAAATCCAGGGATCGGGCGGCGTTTGTCGACGTCTTGCTTCGCGAGCCGTTCTCACCGAGAGTCTGGTTGCATTTCAGCCAGGACCAAGGTCAACGTCTTGACATGGTATCCGTCTTCGCGGCCGAAACGGACGCTCACGTCTATGTCTGCGGTCCGCGGTCATTTATCCATTCGGCACAAGAGGCTGCTGCCCACCTCGGCTGGCCCGAGTCTCGCGTTCACTGGGAAATGTTTACCGCCGACGTAGTGCATCTGGAGTCGGACCGGCCTTTCGAAGTGGAACTCGCACGTTCCCGCAAGACTGTCCTGGTAGGTAAGGAGCATACGGTTGCGCAGGCCATGCGGGCAGCCGGCATCTGCATTCCCGTGTCCTGTGAACAAGGTGTCTGTGGAACCTGCCTGACGCCTGTCCTCAGCGGGATGCCCGATCACCGCGACAGATTTCTTACAGCCCAGGAGCGCGCCCGGAACGATCAGTTCACGCCCTGCTGCTCACGTTCCAGGACACGGAAACTGGTGCTCGATATCTGACCGGGCACCCGCTTGAGGGCATGGCAGAAAGATGTCCCCCTTGCCATGCGCACGGATTTCCGTATGATGGTCATCATATGCAGCGAGCCACCCCCACAGTCAAGGAAGCGACGCACGAACGTATCGTCGAGGCCGCCGCACGCGCCATCCGGCGCAGTGGTTACGCTGGCACCAGCGTCGCCGACATCATGAAGGAGGCGGGTCTCACGCACGGCGGCTTCTACGCCCACTTCGCATCGCGCGAGGCAATGCTGGCAGAGGCAGCGGACCGCGCTGGTGCCGAGGCCGTCGCTATGTCGGCGAGTATTGCCGCCAGCGCTCCGCCGGAGCAGGCGTTGCAGCGGCTACTGCGTGCCTATCTCTCGAAGGAGCATGTAAAGAGCGTGGAAATGGGCTGTCCGGTTGCGGCCCTCGGTTCGGAGATGCCGCGTCAAGCCCCTCAGATACGGCGAGCGGCTACCCGCCGCATCAAGGAGATGATCGATGTCGTCGCCCGTCAGTCTCCTGACTGGGGTCAGCCGGGAGCACACGAACACGCGCTCGTTACCGTGGCCACGATGGTCGGCGCACTGGTGCTGGCGCGCGCGGTCGACGACCCCAAGCTTTCCGACACGCTGCGCAATGCAGCGCTGAAACATCTCACCCGTAGCGACGGCTGACGCCTTCTGGAAAGGTGTCGGATTCAAATTAAGCACGAATATGATGATCATCATATATCACTTCAGCAACTCCAAGGCATACCCATGAACACCCAGGGATCTATCGCGCTCGTTACGGGCGCCTCGTCCGGCATTGGCAAAGCGACGGCGGAGCGTCTGGCCGCGGCCGGCTACAAGGTCTACGGCACCAGCAGACGCGGAGCCCAAACGGGCGAGGGGTCCTTCGCGATGTTGCCCCTCGACGTCACCAGGGATGACTCGGTCGATGCGGCCGTGACCGAGTTGATACGGCTGGAAGGTCGAATCGACCTGCTGGTGAACAATGCTGGCTTTGGTGTCGCGCCGGCTGCGGCGGAGGAGAGTTCGATCGAGCAGGCCCGGTCCATCTTCGATACCAATTTCTTTGGGATCATCCGGATGACGCGCGCCGCCGTGCCGCACATGCGCAAGCAGGGGGGTGGTCGCATCATCAACATCGGCTCCGTGCTGGGATTCCTGCCGATGCCGTACGGAGCACTCTACGCTGCGACCAAGCACGCGATCGAAGGCTACTCGGAGTCGCTTGACCATGA
>DATKLO010000029.1:0-24518 GCA_035542375.1 Steroidobacteraceae bacterium
TGACCTTCCGCGCAATCCTGGCGACGGTTTCGGCGCTGGCGCTCTCGCTGCTGGTGGGACCGACCCTGATCGCCCGACTGTCGCGCTACCAGATCGGACAGGTCGTGCGCGACGATGGCCCGCAGACTCACCTCGTCAAGGCCGGCACGCCGACCATGGGCGGCACGCTCATCCTCGTGACCACACTGGTGAGCACGCTGCTGTGGGCCGAACTCAACAATCGGCTGGTGTGGACGGTGCTGGGTGTCACCTTCGCCTTCGGTCTGATCGGCTTCTACGACGACTATCTGAAGCTCGTCGTGCGCAACCCGAAGGGACTGATCGCGCGCTGGAAGTATCTGTGGCAGTCCGTCGCCGGCCTGCTTACCGCCGGTGCCCTGTATTTCACGGCCCAGAGCCCGGCCGAGACCACGCTGTTCCTGCCGTTCTTCAAGACCTTCGCCGAACCGATGTCGGCGGTGGCCTTCATCACGCTGGCCTATTTCATGATCGTGGGCATGAGCAACGCGGTGAACCTCACCGACGGGCTCGACGGGCTCGCCATCATGCCTGCCACGCTCGTCATCGCCGCGCTCGGCATTTTCGCCTATGCCACTGGCAACGCCGTGTTCGCCAAGTACCTGCAGATCCCCGAGGTGCGCGGCGCGGGCGAGCTGATCATCTTCTGCGGCGCCCTCGCGGGCGCCGGACTGGGCTTTCTGTGGTTCAACGCCTATCCGGCGCAGGTGTTCATGGGCGATGTGGGCGCGCTCGCCATCGGCGCCAGCATCGGCGTCATCGCCGTGATCGTACGCCAGGAAGTCGTCACTCTCGTCATGGGCGGCGTGTTCGTACTGGAAACCGCCTCGGTCATTCTGCAGGTGGGCTCCTTCAAGCTGCGCGGCAAGCGCATCTTCAAGATGGCGCCCATCCATCACCACTTCGAACTCAAGGGCTGGGCCGAACCCAAGGTCATCGTGCGTTTCTGGATCATCTCCCTGCTGCTGGTGCTGTTCGGCCTGGCGACGCTGAAACTGCGATGAGCACCCCCAACCCCAGACCGTCCTCGGCAGTGATCGTCGGCCTCGGCCGCACGGGGTTGTCCTGCGCGCGCTATCTGCGTGCGCTGGGTTGGAAAATCGCCGTGACCGACACGCGTGCGCAGCCCCCCGAGCTGGCAGGTCTGCGCGCGCTCGATCCGCAGATCCGGGTCAGCGCCGGTGGGCTGGATGAAAAGCTGCTGGACGATGCGCTGTGCGTCGTGGCATCTCCCGGCGTCTCGCTCTCGGAGCCCTTCTTCGTGGAGGCCCGCCAGCGCGGGCTTGAAATCGTCGGCGACATCGAGCTGTTCGCCCGGGCGGTGGATGCGCCGGTGGCCGGAATCACCGGCACGAATGGCAAGAGCACGGTGACGACGCTCGTCGGCCGGATGGCCGAGCGCGCCGGTCTGAAGGTGCGTGTCGGTGGCAATCTGGGCGAGCCGGCCCTCGACCTGCTGGCAGCGTCTCGCGGCGATGCCGAACCCACGCAGCTGTATGTGCTGGAGCTGTCGAGCTTCCAGCTCGAGGCCACGCACTCGCTGGACCTGCGGACCGCCACGGTCCTCAACGTGAGCCCGGATCACCTCGATCGCTATCCATCCGTGGAAGCCTACGCTGCGGCCAAGGCGCGCATCTTTGCCCGCTGCGACACCGCGGTGATCAATCTCGATGATCCGCTCGTCGTGGCGATGCCGCGCCCGGGTCAGCGGACTCTGAGTTTCTCGTTGCGCGCTTCGCTCGGTGCGGATTACTGCGTGGCCGAGCGTGATGGCCAGTGGTGGCTGATGCGCGGTACCGAGGCGCTGATGCCGGTTTCCGCACTGCGGATCAAGGGACTGCACAACGCAGCGAATGCTCTGGCCGCTCTCGCTCTGGGGGAGGCCCTGCAGCTGCCGATGCAGGCCATGCTGGCCGAGCTGACGGCCTTCCCGGGTCTGCCGCACCGCTCGCAGTGGGTGGCTGACATCCGGGGTGTCACCTACATCAACGACTCGAAGGGCACCAACGTCGGCGCCACGATCGCGGCGGTGAATGGGATGAGCGGACCGCTGATCCTGATTGCCGGTGGCGATGGCAAGAACCAGGACTTCGCACCGCTGGCGCAAGCCTTCAGGGGCAAGGTGCGTCATGCGGTGCTGATCGGGCGCGATGCGCGCGCCATTGCTCGCGCGCTCGATGGAGTCTGTACGCTCGAGCTGTGTGTCTCGCTCGAGGAGGCTGTCAAAGCGGCGGCGCGGGCTGCCCAGCCCGGGGACACCGTGCTGCTCTCGCCCGCCTGCGCCAGTCTCGACATGTTCCGGGACTACACGCACCGCGGTGCCGTGTTCACTCACGCAGTGGAGGAACTGGCAGCGTGAACGCCACCGCCGCAAGCTCAACCATGACTTTCGCCCGCTCCGGCAGAAGCTCAGGCGCCGTGCACCTCGATGCCGTGACCATCGCGATCGTTCTGGCGATCACGCTTCTGGGTCTCGTCATGGTGACGTCGGCCTCGGTGTCCATTGCCAGCAAGGACAGCGGTGAGGCGTTCTATTACCTCGAGCGGCAGTTGATCCTGATGTTCAGCGGCGGCGCCGCGGCTGCATTCCTGTTCTGCATCCGCACGGAACTGCTGGAGCGTCTGTCCATGCCGCTGCTCGTGACGGCCATCGTGCTGTTGCTGCTGGTCTTCATTCCGGGTCTCGGGCACATGGTGAACGGCAGCCGCCGCTGGGTGCGCCTGCTGGGACTCAACTTCCAGGCGTCCGAGCTCGCGCGCGTGCTGGTGCTGATTTATCTCGCCAGCTATGCGGTCCGGCGCGAAACCGAGCTGCGCACCACGTTCGGCGGTCTGGGCAAGCCGCTGCTGCTGCTCGGATTCGTGGGTGCGCTGTTGCTGGCGGAGCCCGACTTTGGCGCCGCGACGGTGCTGTTCGCGACGGGATTCGGCCTGCTGTTCCTGGCAGGCGCGCGCCTGCGCTACGTGATCGCGATGACCGTGATCGCCGCCGCCGGCTTCAGCGTGCTGGCGGTCAGCTCCAGCTACCGCATGCGCCGCCTGACGGCGTTCCTCGATCCCTGGGCGGATCCCTACAACAGCGGCTTCCAGCTGACCCAGTCGCTCATCGCCATCGGCCGCGGCCAGTGGTTCGGCGTGGGACTGGGCGAGAGCGTGCAGAAACTGTTCTACCTGCCCGAGGCGCACACTGACTTCCTGTTCGCGGTATTGGCGGAGGAGCTTGGACTTGCGGGGGTCGTTCTGACCCTCGCCCTTTTCCTCGCCCTGGTGTGGCGCAGCTTCCATATCGCGCGCCTGGCCTCCCAGGCGGGACTGAAGTTCCAGTCCTATCTGGCCGCCGCGTTCGGTCTGTGGGTGGGCATCCAGGCGTTCATCAACATCGGCGTCAACATGGGTGTGCTGCCGACGAAGGGGCTGACCCTGCCGCTGATGAGCTACGGCCGATCCAGTCTCATCGTCTCGCTGGCCTGGGTGGGGCTCCTGCTGCGCGTGTATCACGAGGCAATGATGGAGACGCGCGGTTCCGCGACCGTCCGCCGGCGTGGCGTTGCGATGGAGGGCGAATGAGCACGGTCGCCCGCCCCATTCTGATCATGGCCGGCGGCACGGGTGGGCACGTATTCCCCGCGCTCGCGCTCGCGCGCCTGCTGCGCGCGCGGTCGCTCGAGGTGGTGTGGCTCGGCACACGGCGCGGACTCGAGGCGCGGGTGGTGCCGGCGGAGCAGATCCCGATCGAGTGGCTGTCCGTGGGCGGATTGCGTGGCAAGGGACTTCGTACCCTGTTGGCGGCACCTTTCAAACTCCTGCTGGCTCTCGCACAGGCGCTGCGGATCATGTGGCGCCACCGCCCCGTGGTGGTCGTGGGCCTCGGCGGCTTCGTGACCGGCCCGGGTGGCGTCGCGGCCTGGCTGACGCGCCGGCCGCTTCTCATTCATGAACAGAACGCCGTCGCCGGCTTCACCAATCGCTGCCTGTCGCATCTGGCGCGCGAGGTCCTCGAGGCTTTCCCGGGCAGCTTCGGTCCCGGATCGCGTGCGCGCCTCATCGGTAATCCCGTGCGGGAGAACATCAGCGCCCTGCCGCCGCCCGCCGGCCGGTTCGCGCTGCGCGATGGCGCCATCCGCATTCTCGTGATCGGCGGCAGTCAGGGTGCGACGCGCCTGAATGCCGTGGTTCCGTTCGCACTCGCGCGCCTCAAGCAGGCCGGCAATCCCGCCATTCCGCCGATCGATGTGCGCCACCAGGCAGGCGAACGCTGGATCGAGGCGGGCCGGCAGAGCTACGCCAGCGCAGGCGTGCGCGCCGACGTGCGCCCCTTCATCGAAGACATGGCGGAGGCCTACTCGTGGGCGGATCTGGTGATCTGCCGTTCCGGTGCCCTGACCGTGTCGGAACTCGCTGCCGCCGGCGTCGGCGCGATTCTCGTGCCGTTTCCTGCGGCCGTCGATGACCATCAGACCCACAACGCGCAGTACCTCGTCAGCGAAGGAGCCGCGGTCCTGATCGCGGACCGCGACCTGACGGCCGAGCGGCTCGCGCAAGAGCTGCAGCGCTTGTGTGCCGGCCGCGGCAAGTTGCTCGCCATGGCGGAGCGCGCGCGGCAGTTGGCCAGGCCGCACGCCGCGGATGAACTCGCCGCTTCGTGCCTCGAGATGGCAAGGCAGGCGGCATGATCGACGAGCGACGCTCAGCGAAGGATCGGCGCGTGAACCTCGAGCGGCCCAGCGTCGAGCGCCGCGCCACGCCCGATCGCCGCGATCGCATGCGGCGGATCAACACGATCCATTTCGTGGGCATCGGCGGAAGCGGCATGGGCGGCATCGCCGAGGTGCTGATCAATCTCGGCTACGCCGTCCAGGGCTCGGACCTGAAGACCAACGCGGTCACCGCTCATCTGGCACGGCTGGGCGCACGCATCGCGATTGGCCATGCCGCCAGCAACATCGCTGGCGCCGATGTGGTGGTTGTGTCCAGCGCCATCGTGCGCGGCAACCCGGAGATCGAGGCCGCGCTGGCACAGCGGATTCCCGTCGTGGCCCGTGCCGAGATGCTGGGCGAGTTGATGCGCTTCCGCTACTCGATTGCCGTGGCGGGTACTCACGGCAAGACCACGACCACCAGTCTCGTGGCGAGCATTCTGGCCGAAGGCGGTGAGGATCCCACCTTCGTCATCGGGGGCCGGCTCAAGAGCGCGGGCAGCAACGCGCGCCTGGGAGCCGGGCGCTATCTCGTCGCCGAAGCCGACGAAAGCGACTCGTCCTTCACCCATCTGCAGCCGTTGATCGCCATCGTCACCAACGTCGACAACGATCACCTTGTGACGCACGGGGGCAATTTCGAGCTGCTCAAGCAGAGCTTCGTCGAGTTCCTGCACAACCTGCCGTTCTACGGGCTGGCGGTGCTGTGCATCGATGACGAGCACGTGCGCAGCATCGTGCAGAGCGTGGGCCGGCCGATCGTTTCCTACGGCATTGCGTCGGCGGATGCCGATGTCCGCGCGACCAACATCCGGCGCGCGGGCCTGCAGACTTCCTTCGACGTGGTTCGTCCGTCTCGTCCGCCGCTTGACGTGACCGTGAACCTCCCCGGAACGCACAACGTGCTCAACTCGCTGGCCGCCATCGTGGTCGCCAGCGAGATCGGCATCGACGATGCCGCCATCCAGCGCGCGCTGTCCCGATTCGAGGGAATCGAACGGCGCCTGCAGCACATTGCCGACGTGCAGACGGCGGCTGGCCGGATCACGGTAATCGATGACTACGGACATCACCCGACCGAGGTGGCCGCGACGCTCGAGGCTCTGCGCCAGGGGTATCCGGGCCGTCGCATCGTGTTGGCATTCCAGCCGCATCGTTATACCCGGACTCACGATCTGATCGACGACTTCAGCAAAGCCCTGTCGAGCGCCGATGCCCTGTTGGTCACGGAGGTCTACGCCGCCGGTGAGTCTCCGATTCCGGGTGCCGACGGGCGCGCAATCTGCCGTGCCGTGCGGGGCCGCGGACTTGTCGAGCCCGTATTCGTGGAGAGGGTCGAGGACCTGGCGGAGTCGCTGTCGGATGTGATTCGCGACGGCGACGTCGTCGTCACGATGGGCGCCGGACACATCAGCGCCGCTTCGCACGAACTGCCGACCAGGCTGGGCGTGGGGCCGTCACCAACCGTGGTGTCATTGGCAGGGGAGGCGTCATGAGTATGGCACTCGCGCCCGAGTTCGCGACGCGCGTGAAGCGCAACGAACCCATGAGCCGTCACACCTCCTGGCATGTTGGCGGCCCGGCGGAGCTGTTCTTCAATCCGCGCGACCGCGCCGACCTGTCGACGTTCCTGCGCTCCCTGCCGGACGATGTGCCGGTTCATTGGATCGGCCTCGGCAGCAACGTGCTGGTGCGCGATGGCGGACTCAAGGGCGTGGTCATCAGCACGGTCGGCACGCTCGATCGTTTCGATCGCCTCAACCAGAACACGGTGTACGTCGAGGCCGGGGTGGCCTGCGCACGGATCGCCAGGCAGTGCGTCAAGTGGGGCCTGGGGCCGGCGGAGTTCTTCGCGGGAATTCCCGGTACGCTTGGGGGTGCCCTGGCGATGAATGCGGGCGCCTTCGGGGGCGAGACGTGGCAGCACGTGCTCGAAGTGCAGACGATGGATCGGCACGGGCGCGAACGCACGCGGGCAGCGAGTGAGTTCCAGGTGGGCTACCGGCACGTGGTCGGGCCTCCCGATGAATGGTTCATCTCGGCCAACCTGAGGTTCGAACACAAGCCCGGCATCAACAACGCGCGCGTGCGCGAGTTGCTCGAGCGCCGCAAGGCCACGCAGCCCATCGGCGAATGGAGCTGCGGCTCGGTGTTCAGGAATCCACCGGGCGATCATGCCGCGCGCCTGGTGGAGGCCACGGGACTCAAGGGCTACCGCATCGGCGATGCCTCGGTGTCGGAAAAGCACGCCAACTTCATCATCAACCACGGGAACGCCACTTCCGCCGACCTGGAGCAGCTCATCGGCCACGTGCAGGAGGAGGTCGAGCGCCTGCACGGCGTTCATCTCAACACCGAAGTCAGGATCATGGGGGCGCCGCGCTGATGCGACTGCACCACGATCCAGCCGCCCTGCGCCGTGTGAGCGATGCCCGGGAGTTCGGCAGGGTTGCCGTGCTGCTCGGCGGGGACTCGAGCGAGCGCGAGATCTCATTGCTGAGCGGCACTGCGGTGCTGGAAGCCTTGAAGCGTGCCGGCGTGGATGCGCAGGCGTTCGATCCGGGCGAGCAGCCGCTGCAGAATCTGCTCGCGGCGAAGTTCGACCGGGTCTGGATTGCGTTGCACGGACCCGGCGGCGAGGACGGCACCCTGCAGGGCGCCCTGGAGTACCTGGGCGTGCCGTACACGGGCAGCGGCGTGATGGGTTCCGCGATCGGCATGGACAAGCTGCGCACCAAGCGCCTCGCACAGGCCATTGGTGTCGCGACCGCCGATCATGTGGTGCTGCGCGGTGCCGCGGACTTCGACAGCGCGCTCGAGCGACTCGGTCTGCCGCTGATCGTGAAGCCGGCCACCCAGGGCTCCAGTGTTGGAATGTCCAGGGTGGAGCGCGCCAGCGATCTGCCAGCTGCCTATGCCGCGGCGGCGAAGATCGAGCGCAGCGTGTTCGCCGAGCCCTGGATCACGGGCAAGGAATACACCGTGGCGCTGTTGCAGGGTAGCGCCCTTCCGGCGATCCGCATCGAGACGCCCAGGACGTTCTACGACTACGAAGCCAAGTACTTCCGCGACGACACCCGCTACTTCTGCCCCTGCGGACTGTCGGCCCCGGCGGAACAGCACCTGGCGCACCTGGCCGTGGCGGCCTTCGCGGCGGTCGACGCCGAGGGCTGGGGGCGGGCGGATTTCATGATGGACGCAGCCGGCCGGCCGCTGCTCCTGGAGGTGAACACCATTCCCGGCATGACCAGCCACAGCCTGGTCCCGATGGCGGCGCGCGCCGCCGGCATCGAATTCGACGAGCTGGTCTGGCGCGTGCTCGAAACCAGTTTCACGCGCACGAGACACTGAGGGCGCACCGATGCTGGGCCGCAAGAATCGCCGCAAACAGACCGAACGCCGCTTCCGGCTGCCGACTTTCGCCTGGAAGGCCAACTGGCGCGTGCTGCTCATGTCCGCGGGAGGTCTCGCAGCAGTGTGCGCCATGGCCGGTCTGGTCACGTGGGCTCTGGATCAACCCATCGAGTCCGTGGCGGTGTCCGGCAGCTTTCAACGCGTGGCGCCAATGGACGTCGAGCGAGTCGTGAAGCAGCGTGTCAGAGGCGCGGGGCTGCTCAGCGTGGATCTGGATGCGGTGCGCGCCGCCATTCATACGCTCCCGTGGGTGGATGCTGTGAGCGTGCAGCGCGCCTGGCCGCGCGGCTTGCGGGTGCTGGTCATCGAACAGGTCGCGGCGGCGCGCTGGGGCGAGACCGGACTGCTCAATACGCGCGGTGAGCTGTTTTCGAAGGACGAGCGGCACATGCCGCCGGAACTGGCCCAACTGTCGGGACCGGACGGCAAGGAGGCCGAAGTGGCGCAGCGCTATCTCGCCGCGCAGGGCCGGCTCATCCAGGCCGGCCTGCGACTGACGGCGATGCGCCTGGATGCGCGGGGTGCCTGGGAATTCGACCTGTCGAACGGCGTCACCGTCCGGCTCGGGCGGCGGCAGATCGATGAGCGCTTCGACAAATTCATCACTGCGGCCCTGAAGCTGGTGACGCAGCGGGGCGGGGACATCTCTTACGTGGACATGCGGTACACCAATGGATTTGCGATCGGCTGGCGTGGCGGAGCCTCACACAGTGCTAAAGAAGACGGTGGTCGGGATGCTTAAACGCTCCGATAGGAATCTGATCGTGGGGCTGGACATCGGCACGTCCAAGGTGGTCGCGCTGGTGGGCGAAGTCGGAGTGGACGGCTCCATCGAGGTGCTGGGCATCGGCTCGCAACCCTCGCGCGGACTGAAGAAGGGCGTGGTGGTCAACATCGAGTCCACCGTGCAGTCGATCCAGCGCGCGGTGGAAGAGGCCGAGCTCATGGCCGGGTGCGAGATCCACTCGGTGTTCGCCGGCATCGCCGGCAGCCATGTGCGCAGCCTCAACTCCCACGGGGTCGTGGCGATCCGGGACAAGGAGGTGACCCACGGTGATGTCGAGCATGTCATCGACGCCGCCAAGGCGGTCGCCATCCCGGCGGACCAGAAGATCCTGCACGTGCTGCCGCAGGAATTCATCGTCGATGGCCAGGAAGGGATCCGCGATCCCATCGGCATGTCGGGAGTGCGCCTGGAAGCCAAGGTGCACATCGTCACCGGCGCCGACAGCGCCGCGCAGAACATCGAGAAGTGCATCCAGCGCTGCGGCCTCGAGGTGGACGACGTCGTGCTCGAGCAGCTGGCATCCAGCTTCGCCGTGCTGACGGAGGACGAAAAGGAACTCGGCGTGTGTCTGGTGGACATCGGTGGAGGTACCACCGATCTGGCCGTGTTCGCCAATGGGGCGATCCGCCACACGGCGGTCATTCCGATTGCCGGTGATCAGGTGACCAACGACATCGCCGTCTCCATGCGCACGCCGACGCAGTATGCGGAGGACATAAAGATCCGCTACGCATGCGCTCTCTCGCAGCTCGCCAACCCCGACGAGAGCATCGAGGTCCCCAGCGTGGGAGACCGCCCGGCGCGGCGGCTCGCGCGGCAGACACTCGCCGAGATCGTCGAGCCGCGCTACGAGGAGCTGTTCGGGCTGGTGCGCGAGGAGTTGCGCCGCAGCGGCTTCGAGGAAGTGATCGCGGCGGGCATCGTGCTCACCGGCGGCAGCGCCAAGATGGAAGGCGCCATCGAGCTGGCGGAAGAAGTGTTCCACGTGCCCGTCAGGCTGGGCCTGCCGCAGTCCGTGCGCGGCCTGTCGGACGTGGTGCGCAATCCGATTTATTCGACGGGCGTCGGGCTTCTGCTCTACGCGCGCGACAACGTCATGCCCGCCAGGCGCGGGCGCTCCCTGGGAGGCAACGCGAAGAGCGTGCTGGACCGCATGCGGTCCTGGTTCCAGGGCAACTTTTGAGCTGACAGACGAGAGACAGAAGAGCTGGGTATTACGGGCGAACAAGGGCCGCAGGGCTCGACCAACCAATGATTGTGGACAGGAGCGCGAAACATGTTTGAACTGATGGACGCGTATAGCCAGAGCGCCGTCATCAAGGTGATCGGTGTGGGTGGCGGCGGCGGGAACGCCGTGGCCCACATGGTCACCAGCGGGATCGACGGGGTGGAATTCATGTGCATCAACACCGATTCGCAGGCGCTGAAGCATGCGAAGGTGAAGACCGCACTGCAGATCGGCTGCAACATCACCAAGGGGCTCGGCGCCGGGGCCGATCCCGAGGTGGGCCGCCAGGCCGCGATGGAGGATCGGGACCGCATCGTCGAGCTGGTGGAAGGCTGCGACATGCTGTTCATCACTGCCGGCATGGGCGGTGGCACCGGCACGGGAGCCGCTCCCGTGGTGGCGCAGGTCGCCAAGGAGCTGGGGATCCTGACGGTGGCCGTGGTGACCCGGCCGTTCGAGATGGAGGGCAACAAGCGCTCCTTCGTGGCCGATCACGGCATGGCGGAGCTCAGCAAGTACTGTGATTCGCTGATCACCATTCCCAACCAGAAGCTGCTGACGGTGCTGGGACCGCAAACCACGCTGCTGGATGCCTTCAAGTCGGCCAACCAGGTGCTGCAGGGGGCGGTGCAGGGTATTGCCGAGCTGATCACGCGTCCCGGCCTGATCAACGTGGACTTCGCGGACGTGCGTACCGTGATGGCGGAGACAGGCATGGCGATGATGGGCTCGGGCTCGGCGAGCGGTGAGAACCGCGCGCGCGAAGCGGCCGAGGCGGCCGTATCCTCACCTCTTCTGGAAGATATCAACCTCGCCGGCGCGCATGGCATCCTGGTGAACGTGACGGCGGGCATGGACCTGTCCATCGGCGAGTTCCAGGAGGTCGGGCAGATCGTCAAACAGTTTGCCTCCGAGGATGCGACCGTGGTGGTCGGAACCGTGATCGATCCGGAACTGTCGAACACGGTCCGGGTGACCGTGGTGGCAACGGGCCTGGGGCGGCCGGCAACCGCCACGCGTGCACTGCCGGGGCAGCATCGGGAAGCACTGGTTCGCGAGGCGCCCGTTGCGCACCGCGAAAGTGCCCGGGCGGAGCCTGCCATGCGGGTCGTACGCCGGGGACCTCTGTCCACCAGCGACTATGCCGCGCTGGACAAGCCCACGGTTCAGCGACAGCGCGCCGTAGGTGACGGGCTGCGACCCGAGGCTGATCCCGAGGACCTGCTGGATATTCCGGCGTTTCTGCGTCGTCAGGCCGACTGATCGGAGGCCCGCGCGCGCCTCGAAGCCCGGTGAGGGGCCGCGCGGAACCGCACAGTTCCGGCAGGACGGCATTGGAGTCGGTTTTTCGCCTGTGATACGTTAACCAGCCATTTTGCGCCCCGGGGTCGTGTTGCCGCGAAGCACACCTCCACGGGGCGATTTTCCCGGAAGAACAGTCAAGACATGGTCGGACAACGGACGCTGAAGAACTCCATTCGTGCCACGGGTGTGGGTCTGCACACTGGCAAGAAGGTTCTGATGACGCTGCACCCGGCCGTTGCGGATGCTGGAATCGTCTTCAGGCGGACCGACCTCCCCGAGCGGGTCGAGATCCGGGCTCACGCCGAGAACGTGGGCGACACCACGATGGGAACCACTCTTGGCAAGGGCGAGGGCCGCGTCTCGACGGTGGAGCACCTGCTGTCCGCCTTCGCCGGACTCGGCATCGACAACGCGGTGGTCGAGCTCAGTGCGCCCGAAGTGCCGATCATGGACGGCAGCGCGGGTCCCTTCGTGTTCCTGATCCAGTCGGCCGGCATCGAGGAGCAGCGCCGGCCCAAGCGCTTCATCCGGGTGAAGAAGCGCCTGCGCGTGGAGGACGGCGGCAAGTGGGCGCAGTTCGATCCGTTCGATGGCTTCAAGGTCAACTTCGAGATCGAATTCAACCACCCGATCTTCAAGCGCCGTTCGCAGAAGGCCTCCATGGACTTCTCCACGACCTCGTTCCTGAAGGAGGTCAGCCGGGCGCGCACTTTCGGTTTCATGCGCGACCTGGAGACGCTGCGGGCCCACAACCTGGCCCTCGGTGGCAATCTCGACAACGCCATTGTGCTCGATGATTTCCGTGTGCTGAACGAGGACGGCCTGCGCTACGAGGACGAGTTCGTGAAGCACAAGATCCTCGATGCCATCGGCGATCTGTACCTGCTCGGACACAGCCTGATCGGCGAGTTCAGCGGCCACAAGTCCGGCCACGCCCTCAACAACAGGCTGTTGCGCACGCTGCTGGCGGACCACAACACCTGGGAAGAGGTGTCGTTCGAGTCGTACGCGGATGCGCCGATCTCCTACATCGAGGCGCCCGCGCTGCCCGGTTCGGGCTGAATCGCGACCGTGCCCGCGCGAGCGTCGCACTCAGCCGCGCCTGCGCTGCGGCAACACCCGTACTGCAAATCCGCTGATTTGCGGGCTTGCATCACGGATCCGCGGTTCCAGTTCCTGCATTGCATAACGCAGGCGCGCGGACCACGCGGCGGACTCGGCGAAAACGACCAGGATGCCCTCGCGCTCCACGACCCCGGAGAGCCGCGGCAGCAGGCTTTCGGGCAGGTGCGCCGCCAGCCACTCGCGCCAGAAATCCTGGCGCCCAGCCTGCGCGCAGACGCGCGTGAGCGTGGGGGTCAGACGTGACAGAACATCTTTGACAGAATGCGGAGCAGGCACCGGATTTGCGACGTCCGTCCGGGGAGTGCGCGGGTTTCCGCGCTTGTTTCGGCGGGGCTGATTGGGCATATTGAAATTGCTGCTTGGGCAAACCCGCCTAAAGGCGGGGACGCAAAGCCACCGGTCTACAGCGAGGAGCCATGACAGCGGGGTTGCCAGCAAGGTGCAAGCTATTTACGTCGATTGAAAGAGAACAGGGCGGTCAACGCCCGGGCTACAGCCGTTCGCGAGCGACTCGGCTACCGCCCATCGAAACGGGGTATTGCACGAGTCGGGAGCGCGCGCGATGAATATCATCTTTTTTTCGAAGCGGGAGGGGCTGGCGCGCCAGCTGAACCTCGCGCACCCGCTCACGCTGACGGTGCTGGCGGTGCTGGTGGTGGGCATCCTGGGCACCGCGTTCGCGCTCGGTATGCAGCTGGGCCAGGGCAGCAACGGGCGTGTCGCCCGGGGCGAGAGCGCCCGCTGGAGCGCCATCCTGGCCGACCAGAAGCACCAGATCTCCGAACTCAAGGAGCGCATGAACGAGCGCGTCGATGCCATGGCCATGCGCATGGGCGAGGTGAACGCCCACGTGATCCGCCTGGATGCGCTGGGCAAGCGGCTCACGGAAATGGCCGACATCGACAGCCATGAATTCGACTTCGACAGCGCCCCGCCCAGCGGCGGCCCGGAAGCGCTTTCCGGCATCAGCGCCCAGATTCCCGACCTGTCCAGCAAGCTGCAGGAGCTGGAGCAGCGGGTGGCGCTGCGCGATTCGCAGCTGTCGGCGCTGGAGAACGTGATCCTGGCCCGCGAGCTCAAGGAGCAGACCCACCCGGAGGGGCGACCGGTCGCCAAGGGCTTCATTTCCTCGTATTTCGGCGAACGTGAGGACCCCTTCTCGGGTGAGGAGGCCTATCACAAGGGCGTGGATTTCGCCGGCACCGAGGGTGCCAACGTCATGGCAGTGGCCGCAGGGGTCGTGACCTGGGCCGGCAACCGTACCGGGTACGGCAACCTGGTCGAGATCAATCACGGCGACGGCTATGTCACCCGCTACGCCCACAACGAGCGCACGCTGGTCAGCGTCGGCCAGACCGTGAAGCGGGGCGATGCCATCGCCCTCATGGGTTCCACCGGCCGCTCGACCGGCCCGCACGTCCACTTCGAAGTGCTGCGCAACGGCCGGCAGATCGATCCGCTGAGTTTCATCGGCCGCTGAGTTTTCGGGCCCGCCGCGCGCGAGGTCGCGCCATCGGCGCCATCGGCGGTGGGGGCTGCACACGTGTCGGACCACCTCCCGCACCCATTCCCGCATCCCCTGGGAGCTCGTGCCCGAACCCCCGGGGAGCCCCCCGCTCCCGCACCCCCTGGGAGCCCTTGAGAGGGTCGCTGTCGGGCGCCCTGCGGAGGTCTTGAAATCCCCGCCGCCAGAACCAATTGGGCGCTGTGGCCTCTATTGCGTAGAATACGCCGCTTTGACAGCTCCCCGCGCAGCCCGCGAACCGACGATAAGGGCTTGGCGGCTCTCGTCTTTTTTCATTCCAGGACCTTACGTTGCTGCAATTCCTCACGCGCGTCTTCGGCAGCCGGAACGACCGGCTGGTGCGCAGCTATGGCCGATACGTCCGCGCCGCCAATGAGCTCGAGCCGCAGATCCAGGCACTGAGCGATGAGGCGCTGCGCGCCAAGACCGACGAATTCCGGCAACGGCTGAAGGTTGGCGCTTCGGTGGATGCGCTGCTGCCTGAAGCCTTCGCGGTCGTGCGCGAGGCTGCGCAACGCACCCTCAGGATGCGCCATTTCGACGTGCAGCTCATAGGCGGAATTGCCCTGCACGAAGGCAAGATCTCCGAGATGCGCACGGGGGAGGGCAAGACGCTGATGGCGACCCTGCCCGCCTATCTGAATGCGCTCCCGGCCAACGGTGTCCACATCGTGACCGTGAACGAGTATCTCGCGCAGCGCGATGCCGACTGGATGGGGCCGATCTACCGTTTCCTCGGTCTGACGGTGGGTGTCATCAAGAACGCTCAGAACGCGCAGGAGAAGCGCGCGGCATACGCCTGCGACATCACTTACGGCACCAACAACGAGTTCGGCTTCGACTACCTGCGCGACAACCTCGCCTACCGGCTCGAGGATCGGGTGCAGCGCGGGCTGGCCTACGCCGTGGTTGACGAAGTGGACTCGATCCTGATCGATGAGGCGCGCACGCCGCTGATCATTTCGGGGCCCGCCGAAGAGAGCACCGAGCTGTATCTGCGGATCAACCAGCTGGTGCCGCGGCTCAAGCGCCAGATGGAAGAGAACGGACCCGGCGACTTCTCCGTGGAGGAGAAGACCAAGCAGGTGCACATCACCGAGGAAGGCCACGAGCACGTCGAGGCTCTGATGATCGAGCTCGGCCTGCTGCGTCAGGGTGAGAGTCTCTACGATCCGGCGAACATCCGGCTGATGCACCACTTGAACGCGGCGCTGCGGGCTCACGCGCTCTACAAGCGCGACGTCGAGTACATCGTCCGCGGTGGCGAAGTGATCATTGTCGACGAATTCACCGGCCGCACGATGCAGGGCCGGCGTTGGTCGGACGGCCTGCACCAGGCCGTGGAGGCCAAGGAAGGCGTACGCGTCCGCGAGGAAAACCAGACGGTCGCCTCGATCACCTTCCAGAACTACTTCCGTCTCTACCGCAAGCTGGCCGGCATGACCGGCACGGCCGATACCGAGGCGCCCGAGTTCCTCCAGATCTATGGCCTGGAAGTCGTGGTGATTCCCACGCACCGGCCGATGATCCGCAAGGACATGCCGGATTTCGTGTACCTCACGCAAAAGGACAAGTTCGAGGCCATCATCGAGGACATCCGCGACTGCGTGGAGCGGGAGCAGCCGGTGCTGGTCGGCACCACGTCCATCGAAACCTCCGAGTTCCTGGCCGGCCTGCTGCAGAAGGAGAAGATCCCGCACCAGGTACTGAATGCGAAGCAGCACGAGCGTGAAGCCCACATCGTCGCGCAGGCGGGTCGTCCGGGCGCCGTGACCATCGCCACCAACATGGCCGGCCGCGGAACCGACATCGTGCTGGGAGGCAATCTGGAGGCCGAGCTGACCTCACTCGGTGACGTGGACGATGCCACCCGCGAACGGGTCCGAGGGGAATGGCAGATCCGGCACGACAAGGTCGTGGCCGCAGGCGGATTGCACATCGTCGGCACCGAGCGGCACGAGTCGCGTCGTATCGACAATCAGTTGCGCGGCCGTTCCGGTCGCCAGGGTGACCCCGGATCGAGCCGCTTCTATCTGTCGATGGAAGACAACCTGATGCGCATCTTCGGCGATCCGATGCGCACCAAGCGCCTGCTGCAGATGGCCGGCATGAAGGAGGGCGAGGTCATCGAGAGCGGGATGCTCACCCGGCAGATCGAGAAGGCGCAGCGAAAGGTTGAATCGCACAACTTCGACATCCGCAAGCAGCTGCTGCTGTTCGATGATGTGGCGAACGACCAGCGCAAGGTCGTCTATCAGCAGCGCACCGAGATCATGGGCACGGACGATCTGTCTGCTGCCATCCGCGGCATCATGGAGGAGTCGGTCGGGACACTGCTCGACCAGTACATGCCCAAGCACGCGGCTCCCGCCGACTGGGACATGCAGGGTCTGGCGGATGCGGTGCTCAAGGATTTCAACGCGCGCATCGAACCGAAGGCGTGGCTCGATCAGGAGCCGGAGCTGGATGAGGCGACGCTGCGCGCGCGCATCGCCAAGGCGGTCATCGACACCTACGATGCCAAGGTGGTCCGCGTCGGCAACGCCGAGGAAGGCGTGCCGATCATGCGGCATGTCGAGAAGGACATCATGCTGAACATGCTGGATCAGCATTGGCGTGAACACCTGGCGGCCATGGATTACCTGCGGCAGGGCATTCACCTGCGCGGCTATGCCCAGAAGGACTACCGCTTCGAGTACAAGCGGGAGGCTTTCGAGCTGTTCGCGGCCATGCTGGATCGAGTGAAGTTCGAAACGGTCTCCATGCTGACCAAGATCGAGGTCCGCACCCAGGCGGAGATCGATCAGCAGGAGGAGGAGCGCCGGCAGCGGCTGATGCGGGCCTTGCAGGCCCAGCATGCCGAGGCTCACTCGGCACTGGCCGCCGATGACGCAGGCCAGGCCGCGGCCGCGGACCCTGCTCGCCTGGCGGGTCTCCCGCCCGGGGCACCGCCCGGGGCGCCGGGCTCGCCGCAGCGTGGAGGTGTCGTGCCGCTGCCCGCAGCGGAGGAGGCGCAGGGCACCTTCGTGCGATCGGAGCGCAAGATCGGCCGCAACGAGCCTTGCCCGTGCGGCTCGGGCAAGAAGTACAAGAACTGCCACGGCGCGCTGTCGGGAATCGGTTAGCGTTGCCCGCGCGAGTGCTGGTGGTAGCTGCTGCGCTGCGCGATCGCGACGGTCGAGTGCTGATCGCGCAGCGGCCGGCCGGCAAGCACATGGCGGGTCGCTGGGAGTTTCCCGGGGGCAAGGTCGCCTCGGGCGAGAGCGAAGATCACGCGCTGACACGTGAACTGCGCGAGGAACTGGGCGTGGAGGTGACATCCAGCCGGCCGTTCATGCGCCTGAGCCATGACTATGTCGATCGTCAGGTCGAGCTCTCGATGTGGATCGTCGAGGGCTTCTCCGGCATGCCTCGCGGACTCGACGGGCAGGCACTGAAGTGGGTTGAGGTCGGGGCGCTGGCGCAAGAGGACATCCTCGAAGCCGATCTGCCGTTCATCGAGGCCCTGCAGCGCGAGACTGCGCGACGCACCTGAGGCTTGCGCCCGCGGCGCACGCCGGCACCCATCGGCGCCTCGCGCGTGCCGTGCCGCGTGCCGGGACCGTTCGGCGGCCACTTGCATCCCGCCGTTGGGTCCCCACTCAGGCGCTGTGTACAATGTTGTTCAGCTTCATTTCGCCTTGAATGGGATCCGCCATGGCAGCTCAGAATGATCTTCCCGACGTCAAAATCGATGCCGCGAGCCTCTATCGGGAGGATGTCTTCACCGATCGCCGGGCCGGCACGATCCGCCGCCTGACACCGGTAGGCCTGGATGGCGCCGTCGATGCCACCCGACCCGTGCTGTTCTCGGGCCAGACGCAGCTGCTGACGCCGGCTGGGGTGCTGCCGCTGGTGTTCGAGATCGATGCCGCCAACCTGAAGGATGCCATCGACCGCTTCCCCGAGGGCGTCAAGGGCGCCCTGGAGCAGGCGATTGACGAAGCCCGTGAGATGCGGCGCGAGGCGGCCTCGCGCATCGTCGTCCCGGAAGTGGGCGGCGGACTGGGCCCCACGCCGGGTCCGGGCGGCGGCAAGATCAAGTTCCCCTGAACCGGTCCGCCGGATCGGCTTGGGGTCGCTCGACCGGATTGCCCAGGGTCCGGTCGAAGAAGCGCTTCACGGTCATGTAAGCGTGCGGGCCCATGTCCGCGTGGCGCAGCAGCCCGTGTTTGCCGCCAGGGTAGGTCATGACGTCGAAGGGCTCATCCAGATCCTGGAGCGTCTTGAACAGCTTCGTGCTGTTCGCGAACAGCACATTGTCGTCAGCCATCCCGTGCATGATCAACAACGCCCCGCGCAGTTGCGCTGCGTGCTCCAGCACACCGCTCTGCAGATAGCCCTGCGGGTTCTCCTTCGGAGTGCCCATGTACCGTTCGGTGTAGTGAGTGTCGTAGAGAGTCCAGTCGGTCACCGGCGCTCCGGCCACACCTGCCGCAAACACATCGGGGGCGCGCAGCATGCACATCAGCGCCATGTAGCCGCCGTAACTCCAGCCAAACACACCCACGCGGCCGGGATCCACGTAGGGCAGGGATTTCAGGAACGCCACGCCAGCGACCTGGTCGTCGACCTCGACCGAGCCGAAATGGTGGTAGAGCGCGGTCTCGAACCGCACGCCGCGTGAACCGCTGCCGCGGTTATCGAGCGTAAAGACGACGTAGCCCTGCTGCGCGAGGTACTGCCTGAAGAATCCTTCGTTGCTGCGCGGATAACCACCCCAGGCGTTGCGTACGCGCTGGTTGCCCGGGCCACCGTAGACGTCGACGATGACTGGATAGCGCTTGCCAGCGAGCAATGGACGCGGCTTGATGATCTGGTAGTGCAGAGTCTGGCCGTCAGCTGCCTGCAGGGTCCCGAACTCCGTGGGCAGATGATCGGCCACATACGGCGCATACGGATGATCACGCGTGATCTGGTTCGGAACGAGTGCCGCGATGACCGTACTGTCGGCGTTGCGCAAGGTCACGGATGGCGGCTGATCTGGAGTCGAGAACGTGTCGAGGAACATCCGCGTATCGCTCGACATGGCCACGGCGTGCCAGCCTGACTCCGTCGTGATCCGATGCATCGGCGCGGAAGGGTTGCTGAGCGACACGCTGTACAGATGCCGTTCCAGTGGTGTCGGCGTGTTGGCGAGGAAGTACACCAGGCCGCGCTCCTCGTCCACGCCACGCAGACCGTGCGATTCGTTGTCACCGGTGACCTGCCACTCGCCCTGAGTCAGCGGCCGTACCAGATTCCCGTTCCAGTCGTACAGATAAAGATGTTCGTAGCCCGTGCGCTGCGAGCCCCAGATGAACTGGCGCGATCGGGCGAGGAAGGTGAGTTCGTCGTTGAGCTCGACCCACGTATCGCTGCGTTCGGTCAGTAACTCGGTCGTCGCGCCGCTTGCCGGATCCGCGCGCAACAGGGTGAGGGTCTTCTGGTCGCGCGTCTGGCGCTGAATGGCCAGCGCGCTGGAGTCGGGGAACCAGTTGACCCGCGCCAGGTACACATCCGGGTCGCTGCCCAGCTCGACCTTGACGGGGGCGGGTTGTCCCACATCGCTCAAGGCCACTTTGGTTTGCGTGGACCGGGTCACCGCCTGCGCGGTCGCGACTTTCGGCCCAGCAGTCCGTGGCGGCAGCGTGGCTTCCGCGGGAGTGGTGACCGCAGGCGTGGTGACCGCGGCGACGAACAGCGATACGTTGGCATTGGCACTGCCCGCGGACGGGTAGCGCTGCCGGACCACCTTCGCGCCATCGGCATAGATCTCGAAACGCTCGATCTCGGGAACCGGCGTCTCGTCCACCCGCGTGTAGGCGATGCGCTTCTCGTCGGGTGACCACCAGTATCCCGTGGTCCGAGACATCTCCTCCTGGGCGATGAACTCGGCCACGCCGAAGCTGATCGGGCCGTGACCCTCGTGCGTCACCGCAGTTTCGGTCCCAGTCGCCAGGTCGCACACGAAGAGATTGTGATCGCGGACGTAGCTGACGTAGTGACCTGCTGGCGAGAACTTCGCGTCGGTGGCGTAGCCCGCACCGTGGGTCAGTCGCCGCACCGCTTGCTCGGGTTGGGCGTGCAGATCGTATAGATACAGGTCGCCGGCCAGGGGCACGAGGAGGTAGCGCGAATCAGGTGAGAACTCGTACTCGATGATGCCCGACAGGGAAGAGGTGCGCTGGCGCTCGCGCCGCTGTTCCTCTTCCGTCGATAAGGCTCGTTGTTCGGGGACGAGCCGTGAGGCGTCCACGAGCAATCTGTGCTGATGTCGCGACAGGTCATACGCCCACAGATCCATCCGGTCCTTATTGCTTGCCGCGCCGCGCAGGTAGGTAACGAGACGGCCGTCCGGGGAAATGCGCGCCGATCGGAGTGTGGCGCCGGAGAGATCAGGTGCCGCGAACAGGCGCTCGATCGTCAGTTTTTCGGCCTTCGCGGGGCTGGACAGCAGGGCCATCGTGGCAATGAGGTACGTCAGGGCGAGGAGTCGCGGGCGCATTCAGTTTGTTAGACTTTCGGTCCCCATGACCGCGGACGAGTTTAAGGATGAAGATCCCCCAGCGCTATGGTTGGACGGCCGCCGCCGGCGCGGTCGTGGTGCTGGCGGCCTGTGCCAGCCTGCAGTTCGAGGGGGCCCGTCCGATGCCGGGTAATGGGCCGAACGGCACGCCCCTGCGATCCGCCAGTGAAGTGGCGGTGGGCCTGAATCCGGCGCCGGCCAATCCACCGGTGTATCCGCTCACGTTCCGGCTTGCCGTGAAGGATCGCTACCACGGCGTGACGGTCGAGGATCCGTATCGCTGGCTCGAGGATCTGGACTCCGAGGCCACCCACCGCTGGGTGGCCGATGAGAACCGGTTGTCGCAGCCGCGCCTGGAGGCGATTCCGCACCGGCCCTGGCTCAAGCAGCGCCTGGCGCAGCTGTGGAACTATGAGCGCTACGACATCCCGGCCCGCGAGGGTGGGCACTATTTCTACCTGCACAACGACGGCAGGCAGAACCAGAGCGTGCTGCTGGTGTCCGACCGCGTGGACTCGCCGGGGCGCGTGCTGTTCGACCCGAATGCCGTGAGCAGCGATGCCACCGTGTCACTGGCCGAATTCTCACCCAGCCGCCAGGGAGACCTGGTGGCGTATGCGTTGTCCGACGGCGGCACCGATTGGCAGATCTGGAAATTCCGGCGCGTGGCCGATGGCGCCGATCTGTCCGATACGCTGCGCTACACCAAGTTCTGGGGCGTCTCCTGGGCCCACGATGGCTCGGGTGTGTATTACAGCAAGTATCCCGCCCTGCCGAACGGCAAGGGGGACGATGCGGGACGTCCAGCGGTTTACTTCCACCGCCTGGGTGAGTCGCAGGATCAGGACAAGCTCGTCTATGCCGTAACGGATCATCCCACGCGGATTCCTGCAGCTCGCGTTACGGAGGACGGTCACTATCTGGTGATCACACTCAACGAGGGCTTCGAGCACAACGGTGTGAGCCTCATGGACCTCAGGCGTCCCGAAGCCGGCGTGAAGCCGCTGTTCTTTGCCTGGGATGCGCTCTACAACTTCATCGGCTCGGATGGGGATCAGCTCTTTTTCCATACCACCAAGGGTGCTCCGCAGCGACGCGTCATCGCTGTCGACGCACGCAAGTCAGCCATGTCCTGGCCGACGATCGTCCCGGAGCAGTCAACCGCATTGGACAGCGCTGTGTATGTCGGCGGTCGGATCATCGCCAAGTATGTCGAGGATGCCCACAGCGTCGTGCGCATGTACGAGCGTGACGGCAAGCCTGTGGGTCAGGTCGCACTTCCGGGGCTGGGACAGGTCGAGGGATTTGACGGTCACGGCGCCGACTCGGAGACCTTCTTTTCGTACACGGACTACCTGACACCCACGCGCATCTATCGCTACGACACGGCTACCAACTCTGCGACGCCATGGCGCACACCCGTCACGGTCGCATCGACCGACCAGTTCGTCACCGACCAGGTGTTCTATCTGAGCAAGGACGGTACCCGTGTTCCGATGTTCATCACTCACCGGCGGGACATGGTGAAGGATGGCAATCAACCGGTGCTGCTGTACGGCTACGGTGGCTTCGACATCTCATTGACGCCAAACTACCGCCCGTCCGTGATGGCGTGGCTGGAAATGGGCGGGGTTTACGCTGAGGCGAATCTGCGGGGTGGCGGTGAATACGGCGAGTCCTGGCACAAGGCCGGCACGCTGGGCAACAAGCAGAATGTCTTCAACGACTTCATCGCTGCTGCCGAATATCTGATCAGCGAGAACTACACCCGTACACGCCGCCTGGCCATCCACGGCAGGAGCAACGGCGGGCTGCTGGTTGGCGCGGTCATGACCCAACGCCCTGATCTGTTCGGTGCGGCCTTGCCCGCCGTGGGTGTCCTCGACATGCTCCGCTATCACACCGCGAGCGCCAATGCCCGCCAGTGGTCGTCCGATTACGGCCTGAGCGAGGACCCACAGCAGTTCCAGGCGTTGTATGCCTACTCGCCGTATCACAACGTCAAGAAGGGCTCCTGCTATCCGCCTACGCTGATCACCACAGCGGATCACGACGACCGCGTCGTCCCCTGGCACAGTTTCAAGTTCGCCGCCGCCCTCCAGGCAGCCCAGATCTGCTCCAATCCGATTCTGATCCGTATCGAAACCCGTGCGGGTCATGGGGCCGGCAAGCCTGTGTGGATGCAGGTGGAGAACTTCGCGGATCAATGGGCGTTCGCAGCCCAAGCGCTGGGCATGCCGGTGCCCGGAATCGCGTCGGAAGAGTCAACGGCTGCGCCGCAGGGCTCGCCATGAAGTTCCGTCTCAAGGCGTTCGGGCTCCACTTGCTGGGCAGCGCCTGCGTGCTGGCCCTGGTGCTCGGCGCGCTGTACCTGGGCTGGTACCGCTGGCCGGGGTGGTATCTGACCGGCGTGCTGCATGTCACGGCCATACTCGCGGGTGTGGATGTCACGCTGGGGCCGCTGTTCACGCTGTTGATCGCCAATCCCAACAAGCCGCGGCGCGAGCTGGCTCGCGACATCGCGGTGATCGTCGCGCTCCAGGTCGTGGCGTTGGCATATGGCAGCGCCACGCTATGGCGTGGCAGGCCGCTTTACTACACGTTCTCGTCAGATCGGCTGGAGATCGTGCAGGCCTCCGAGATACCACCGGAGGAGATTGCCCTGGCACTGAAGCAGAATCCCGACTTCGCCCCGCACTGGTACAGCCGGCCGCGCTGGGTATGGGCGCCCTTGCCGGATGATCCGGCGGAGCAGTCACGCATCATGGCCGGCGCCGTCAGCGGTGAAGGGCCGGACGTGATCCAGATGCCGCGCTACTTCAAACCCTGGGCGGCGGGCCACGCTGCCTTGCGCCAACAGCTCAAGCCCGCCGACCAGTTCTTCATCTTCACGAAGACCGAGAAGCAGACCTTGAAGCGGCGCCTCCAGCAGCATGGTCTGCCGAGCGACCAGGCCGACACGATCTTCCTGTCCGGACACGACAGACCGCTGCTCGCCGTATTCGATCCGGCGACGCTGCATCTGAAGGCCATCCTCAGGGCGGATTGATCAGCTCTGGTGATCCTCGGGATCCCGTTCCGGATCGGACTCCGGCGTGTCGCCGGCGATGGCGTGCTTCTCGGACAGCCAGGCGCCCAGATCGATCAACCGGCAGCGCTCGCTGCAGAAGGGTCGGAAAGGCGCCTCGGCCCAGTCGATCTCCCGGCGGCAGGTGGGACACTTGACGATCGGCGGGCTCACGGGCCACCTGTGTTGGCGCTCAGCCGCAGCAACTCAAAACGAAGGGTACGTCCTCGTCGGCCTGTGCTGGCCGCGCGGTGAGTCCATTCCATTTCAGGAAACGCACGCTGCAGCGGTAATGGCTGCCGCTGATCTCGGGATACAGCCCGGCGCTCGTCGGCAGGGAGATCCGCAGCAGCTGGTAAGGCGTATCGCGATCGAAGGTGATGTTGAAAATTCCCCCGGTTGCGGTTTCGCGTCGCGTGCGGCCGTTCTGCCGGGTCAGCCACAGCAGCTCGGTGATGGCATCGCAGAGGGGCCGCAGCAGGCCCAGCCACTGGTTGAACGTTCTGGTGCGCGACTCCTCGGCCTGTGCCAGCCAGTAATAGTAGTCGGGCAGATCGAACTCGCAGGTGCCGCCAGGGATGGCGCTGCGGTGCTTGATGGCGCTCAGGAACTCAGAGTCGCGCAGCGGCTGCAGGAAGGTGGAGCCGGCGTTCATCAGCTCGCCCCGCAGACGCTGCAGATTCGCGATCAACGCGCGCAGGCGATCGGGATCAACTCCGGGCTTGGACTGAAACTCTCCCAGCGTGGACACGTGCCGTTCGAGCTCCTTCAGCACATCCGAACGGACGTCGCCGCGCATCGTGAT
>DATKLO010000030.1:0-32766 GCA_035542375.1 Steroidobacteraceae bacterium
GGCCCTCGCCAACACCAGGACGCCCAGCTCGCCGCCGCTCCAGCGAAAGGCCACGCGGGCGTGAGAGCGGACGTGGCGGCCGTGACCCGACGAACCGGCGGCTACCCGCCGCACGGTGCCCACAGCCCGATTGACGCCCTCGGCCAATCAGCCCCACCAGACCAATTAACGCTGTGCAGAGGGCGATCCAGGACACATTGGTCGATCTGTCCGCCGATCGGGCGCAGCCGGCTCGGGCCGTTCCGTTATGGCTGCCCCGGGCAGCGCCAACGGGGGCTTGACGCGCGGCCAAGTTGGGTGCAGCGTTGTGGCGCGGACCGATGATCGCTTGTCGAAACCAACCTGACAAGCGGTGCGCCAGAGGTGCGTATTGGTTCGAAGTCATACAAGGAAAGGAGAGAAGTCATGAAATCCTCGAAGGACAGAAAGGACAAGCCGACAGGTCAGACGCTGCGCGCGGCCGTGCCGGCCGATTGCGGGCGTGTCTCGCAACGGACGCGTGGCGTGCCGTACCTGATCTGGCTCGAAGTGGGTGTTCCACCCAACGATACGCTGTATCCCTAAGACCACACGGCGTTCCGGACCCATCCGATCCGGCACTGCATGAGTGCCCGCTCCGTCGGGCGGTGATCTGCCGCCTGGGCGGAGCGGGCGTTTGGGAGACTCCATGGCCCGTTATCTGCTGGCCGAGCATGTCTTTGTCTGCGTTGACGGCGAGCAGGTCGTCTTTCTCGACCTGAAGGCGGACCGCTACTGGGCGCTGGAGGCGGCCGCGACCGCAGGGCTGGACTCGGTGATTCGCGGCTGGCCGGTGCCAGCACCGGTGGCGCCAGATCGCCTCACCGACCCGCAGCAGTCGGATTCTGTCGCCGATGCCACGCCGCTGATCGAGCGCGGGCTCATCACGGAGATTGCCGCGGGCGGCAAGGATGCCACGCCGGTTCGGATCGAACCCGCGAGCGGCGAGGTCTCCTCAACAGGACGGGAAGCGACCCGACCCGGTTCGTGGATGAAGTTTGTTGCCGCTGCCCTGAGAGCGAAGTGTCTGCTTCGATGCTGCTCCTTCGAACGAGTCATCCGCGGGGTGAAAGCGCGCAAGTCATCCGGTCGCGCGACGCGTAAACCGCTGGACCTGGAGCGGGTACGCGCTCTGCTGGCCGCGTTTTCCCACTACCGGGTGTTCCTCTTCGCTTCCAAGGATGAATGTCTGTACGACTCGCTGGCGCTGCTGGAGTTTCTGGCGCGGCATGACCTCTATCCCGACTGGGTCTTCGGAGTCCAGACGCGCCCGTTCGCGGCGCATTGCTGGGTGCAGCAGGGCGGGTTCGTCTTCAATGACACCGCGGAGCACGTCAGCGGGTTCACTCCCATCATGGTGGTCTGACGCGGTTCTGCGATGTATCGCTATCTCGCACTGGTGTGGGACACCAGGGACCCGCGCGGGTTCAGCGCGGCCCGTCTGATATCCGAGCGCCTGTTGCAGTCACAGACCGGCTGGACAACCGCGCTCACCGCCCATGGACTGCTTGCCTTTCACGCGGGTGTGGATGAGGGCGCCAGCGAGACGGTCACGCTATATGGTCAGAGCGGCGCGATCTTCGGGAGGATCTTCAATCGGGGCGCGACCGACCCTGCCGGCGCGCTGCGAGTCGAGTTCAACCGTTCGGAGACCGTCAGGATCGTCGCGACCGGCGGCCGCCGGCTGCTGGAGCGATTCTGGGGTCGCTACGTGGCGCTCATCCACGACGGGGCCACGGGCGAGACCTGGGTGCTGCGCGATCCCGGCGGAGCTTTGCCCTGCCTGCTCGTCAGCTGGCAGGGCATCCACATCATCTGTTCCGACCTGCAGGACTGGTATGCCCTGGGCCTGCAGTCCTTTTCCGTCAACTGGAACTATATCCGCGCGCTCGTTGCGCATCCCGGATTGCAGCTGCGCGCCACGGGATTGAACGAGGTCGCGGAGATTCAACCCGGCGAGTGCGCGCGCTTCTGCGCAGACTCCGTGAGCCGCACGCTCGAGTGGCGTGCGCTCGAGATTGCACGAAGCGATCCCATCACCGATCCGGATCGGGCGGCGGCCGAAGTGCGGCAGACCACTCGCCACTGTGTCCACGCCTGGGCGGCTTGCTACTCAGGCATCGTCCACAATCTGTCCGGCGGGCTGGATTCGTCGCTGGTGCTCAGTTGCCTGTGCGACGCGCCATCGCGGCCGCATCTGACATGCCTGACCTATTACGGCACCGGGCCGGGTGAAGACGAACGCAAGTTCGCCCGCTTGATGGCCGCACATACGGGCACGGAGCTGATCGAACAACCGCTCGATGCCCGTGCGGTCCGGCTGGATCGATTGACCTCTTTGCGCCGGTCGGCGCGCCCGTGGTTCTACCTGTACGAACTCGAGCATGGCGAATTCGAATCCAACCTGGCCCTGAGCCGCGACGCCTATGGGCTGTTCTCGGGTGCCGGGGGAGATGGCGTCTTCTTTCAGGCCCGCGCAGAACTGGCCCTAGCGGACTATCTGTTCGATCGGGGAGTGGGGGCCGGTCTCATGCAGGTGGCCGTCGATGCGGCGCGCATTTCCCGCAGATCCGTCTGGGCGTTGCTCGCGTCGGCGATCCGATCCCGCTTCGCGCGTCGCTGGAATCCTCTCACCGCAGCGGTCAGACCCGAGCGAAAACTGGTCAATCCCGAACTGGTGGCGGCGACACGCCGCGACCGCAGTCTCATCCATCCGTGGTTCGCGCCCGAGCTGACGCGCGGAGTACCGCCCGGGATTCTGTGGCACACGCTGACGGTCGGTGCCTTTCCGCTCTACACCAGCTCATTCTTCGATGCGGTCTGCCCCGAGCGGACCATGCCACTGCTGTCGCAGCCACTCGTTGAGCTGTGCCTGCGGATACCGACTTACGTGCTGATTGGCAGTGGCATGGACCGCGCAGTGGCCCGCCGGGCATTCGCGCGGGACCTTCCCCCCGAGATCGTCAATCGGCGCAACAAGGGACATATCGACCGGCATGTGCGCGACATCCTCGATCACAACCTCGAGTTCGTCCGTGAGCACCTGCTCGACGGCCGTCTGGTCCGCGAGGGTCTGCTGGATCGCAGCGCACTGGAGAAGTATCTGACACCCGGCGAGGCTCCGCCGGACTTCCAGTACAGCGAGATCCTGCAGCAGCATCTGTGCGTGGAGATGTGGCTGGCTCGCTGGCTGGATACCCACTGAGCACACCCGTCATACCGAGTCCGCCGCACGCGCCAGACCCGCCGGCCGCACCCGGCCGCCATCAACCGGTCATCACCAGGACTTGCGCACCTGAAGGCTGAGCTGCCGGCCGAGCGGGTCGGCGTTCTCCTGGTCGTAGCCGAGACCTGCGATCCGGTTGTTGAGGAACGGCGGACTGACGTTGAACAGATTGAGGGCGTTCAGCGTGAATCGCGTGTTGGCCAGCCACGAGCCGGAGCTCATTCCCATGTCATACCGGAGCTGCAGATCGATGGTCGTGAATGAATCCACGCGGCGCGCCGGCTGATCGGCCGTGTCGCGGTAGTGGTTCTGGAAATTGACGGCGGCGCTCATTCCGATGGCGCGACGCTGCCAGCCCACTGTGGCGCGCAGACGCAGATCGATCGGGTTGTTCTGCGTGTCCAGCACATTCATGACGGGCGACGCGGCGGTCTGCGCCTGGCTGAAGCGCAACAGGTCAGTCCCCGACAGCGAGAGCCTGAGCCGGCCCTGCTCGAACGCATGCTCGAAACTCCCCAGCAGGTCGAATCCCCGTGTGCTTACCCGTCCCACGTTGTGCAGACGCAGATCGATCAGTGCTCCGACGGGCAGATGGGCGCAGTCCGCGGCGGTGCCCTGCAGATAGGTGCTCTGGTTGCAGACGGCCGTGAGCAATGCCGTGGACGGATTTCGCGTGACAAGAGGCGCCAGCCCGGGTTCATCAAGGAAGTCCCCCGTCAGCATCGGGCTTTGAATGCGGTCGCGGAACAGCACATCGAAATAGGTGAGACTGGCGGCAACGCCGGGAATCACGGTATCCGGCTTCAGATCCAGTCCCGCGGTCCAGTTGCGCGCATGCTCCATCGAGAGCGCCGCGTTCTTGCCCGACCACACCAGAACGTTCGTCGCCCCGCCCGGAGCGGCGGAGTCCGGCAGTACGTACTCGATGGCGACGTTGTGCGCTTCATTGAGATCGGCCAGTGTGGGTGCGCGGACCGATTTGCTCCACGTACCGCGCAGGGCGATGGCCTCGACCGGAGACCACAGAACACCCACCTTGGGCGCCGTGCCACTGCCGAAATCGCTGTAGCTTTCTACCCGTGCCGCAAGCGACAGTTCCAGCTCCTGCCGGCGCGCGCCGTCGGAGCCCAGCACCGGTATCTTCAACTCACCGAACCCGGCGGTCACGTCGCGGCTGGCGTTGTTGCGCGTCGCGGGGGCGATGACCGAAGTCGGCTCGAGTGAGCTGTAAGACTGCACGCGGCGGTCGGCCCCCACAGCCAGCAGGACCGAACCGGCCGGGAGCCTCATGAGCGGGCCGTCCGCTGTGAACTCCGCGGAGCGCAGCTGCGAGTCGGTGTAGAAACGACTGCTCGAAGAGATCGCCGCAAGGGTCGCCGGACTCGAATGAGAGCCATCTCCGAAGGGGTTGAACGCCGTAGCGGGATCGGAGTCCGCAAGCGCCGCCTGGAGCGCCGGGAAATTCACCTGCCCGCCGGCATATTGGTCCTGATTCTCGCGGGCGTAGCTCGCGGACAGGCTCAGTTTCCAGGAGGATTCCAGCTCTGCGCTGGCTCCCAGGGTGAAGTTCAGGGTGTCGATCGCGGTGTCCACGATCTGCGGGCCCAGGTCCTCGAGGAAGTTGTAATCGACGACGACCGGCGCGGTGCCGCCGCGTGGGTTGACGTAAAACGGATTGCTGTCCGGCACGGTCAGATCAGTGCCGAATCCCCCCGTGCGCTCGCGGGCATCGCGATGACTGATGAGCGCGGTGACAAACAGCCGCACGGCGGCGGCAGGCGACTCAGCACCTGAGGCAAACAGACTCCAGCGCTCCTGGCGAGGCAGAAGATCGGCGTCCTCGTACAGGTTCTGCCGGTTCTCGGTGCCGGCGTGGAGCGCGCCTGCCTCGAGCTGGGTACCGTTCTGGCCGTGAGGTATCGCGTAGGTCTGATTACCCACCACCAGGTTGCCCGGATTGGCCAACAGCGAATCGAAGTCGCCGCCGCCCAGGGATACGAGATCGCTGTTGGCATACCGCCGTGCAGAAGCTGGCAGCGAGTCACGCCGGTAGAACTCCACCGAGAGCATGGCGTTACCGCAGTTCCACTGTGATCCGAGCGTTTGCGCCACGAGGTATTCCTTCAGCGAGCCGGAGGTTCCGGATCCTGCCCGGAACGTGCTCTCCGCCCCGGTGAATCCATCGCGCATCACGTAATTGACCACGCCCCCCACCGCATCCGATCCATACAGCGCGGACGCCCCGTCGGGCAGGATGTCGATGCGCTCGATCGCGGACAGGGGGATGCTCTCGATGTCCACGAACTCGGCTTCGCTGCCGCCCGGGGCCAGTCGCCTGCCATCGAGCAGCACCAGGGTGGATCGTGCGCCCAGTCCACGCAGATTGACCCCCGTGCCCAGCCCTGAATTGGTCATCGCCTCCGCGCCGATGTGGGTATCCTCCGTCGGTCCACCGCCGAAGGTCTGCGGCAGCGTGCGCATGAAGTCCTGGAGCGTCGCGGCGCCGCTCGAATCGATGTCATCCCGGTTGAGCACGATGACATGCTCGCCCACCGGTGAACCGCCAGTTACATGAGTGCCCGTGACGAGCACCTCTTCGATCGAAGAGCTGCGGCCGTCGATCGCCGGTTCCGCGCTGCCGGATCTGTCAGGTTTGCTGTCCTGCACCGGGGGGATCGCGGGGTTCACGGGTGCGCCACGTGCGATCTGAGGAGGCGCCGCCTGCCCGGAACGGACGCGCGCGGCGGGCGTGATCGTCAGAGTGCGCTCATTCACGAAATCGAACACCAGTCCGGTGTCTGCCAGCATGCGCCTGAGGGCTGCTGCGGGTTCGAATTCTCCATCGATCGCCCGCGTCGTCCGCCCTCGCACTTCGTTGTAATCAAACAGCAGCTGCAGTCCCGACTGCCGGCTGAATTCGTTCAGGGTGAAGACCGCATCGCCCGCGGCAATGTGAAATTCGACGGTTTTTTCCACCAGTGTCGCAAATGCCGCTGCTGCTGTGTATGCCGCCGGTGCCGCATATGCGGATGTGGCCGCGCACGCCGCGGCGGCTGGTCCAACTACGATCAGGCCTGCGGGAAGTAACCCGGTCCGTGGGCGTCGGTTGAGAGAGTCCATTCTCCTTTGTCCTGTGCGGTGGCGTCCGTGCTCTGAATTCCGCTACGGAGGTGGAATACGGTCCTCGGCGACGAGGCGAATCTCGCCGGTGCTTCTGAGTGTCTGCGCGCGGATGCCGAACGAATGTCGCAGGGCGTCCACGAAACTGTCTGGGTCGGTGGCCCGGAAGACGCCACCCACCTGGATCTGGCCGAGGGCGGGATCGGTCACCGCCAGCTGTCGCCGGTTGTAGCGGTTGAATTCCTGCACCGCGAACGAAAGCGTCTCGCCTTGGAACGCCAGCCGGCCGGCGGTCCAGGCCAGGCGGCGGGGGATGTCAGCGGAGGGGACATCCATGACTACGACTGTGCCGGGTTCGACACTGGCAGCTTTGCCCGCGGAAAGCTGCGGTGCGGCGGCGAGAGGTGTCGCCTCGTCGAGGCTGCCTGTGGAGGCCCGCGAGCCCAATGCTACCCGACCTTCGGCTACCAGAACGTCAACATGCGCCGCGTCGCGGATGCGGACGGAGAACTCCGTTCCAACTGCCCGCACGACAGTTGAGGCTGCCGTGACGTAGAAAGGTCTGCGTGCGTCGTGCGACACGTTGAACAGCGCTTCGCCCCGTTCGAGGACGATCTCGCGACGGTGGGTGGAAATTCGCGTCCGGAGTCGGGTATCGGTATTGAGTCGGACCGTGCTGCCGTCCTGCAAGACGACATCGGTGTGGGCACCGACGCTCGTCGCGTAGGATTTCCAGCCGAACTCACGCGTGCCGAGCCATCCCGCGACTGCCACCGCCGTGACGGCTGCCGCCGCGAGGAGAATGCGCCGCCGCTCCGGCATGGGGGCCGTCTCGCTGCGTCGGCGCGGCTTGCCCTTGAGCGGGTGAAGCCCCTGCGCCCTCAGGGTCGCGGGCCGCACCTGCGCCCGGGACAACAGGTCCGCATCGATGTTGCCGTCCGCGGGCCGCAGATTCTTCAGGACGTCGATCCGGTTCCAGGCCACGCGCAGGCGCACGAACGCGGCCTGGTGGCGAGGGTCCTGATCGAGCCAGGCCTGGAACGCATCCCATACCTCCGGCGAGGTTTGGGCCTCGAGCCGGACGAGCCATTGAGCGGCTGTGTCCGCGATATCAGTGGCCCGGGACATGCATCCTCTTGCGGCCACGGAAACGGTCGAGCAGTCGCGATGGGCCCGCCAGGATCGGCTGGTCGAAGAGGGCTCGTGCACACAGACGCGCCGCGCGTGTCAGATGTTGCTCCACGGTGTTCTCGGAGATACCCAGGCGCGCGGCAATCTCCTTCTGCGAATAGCCGTATACCTTGCGCAAGGTAAATACCTGGCGGCAGCGCTCGGGTAACTCCTGTATGGCCTTCACCAGCATCGCAAGCTCCTGGTGATGGTTGACGGTCTCCTCGACCTGTTCGTTCTCGTCGAGGATCTCGAGCGCCTCGATGTCGGCGACCAGCTCGATGGGCACGACCTGCCGATGGCGCAGCCAATCGAATGCGACGTTGCGGGCTACCGTGAGAGCGAAGCCGCGTACGGACCGGACTTCCGGATCGTCGGACGCGGCTGCCACCAGCAGCCGCGCGTAGGTTTCCTGCAACAATTCCTCTACATCTGAACTGTTGCGTGTGTAACGGTAGAGGCAAGCGCGCAGGACGTTTTCGAACTCGAGGGCCCGCAGCAGGTAACGTTCTTCGTTCTTGGACAAAGCCGGGACCTCGCCTCGATTCCCGATGCCTTTCGTGAGAATCCGCCGGATGTGTGCCTCCCACGCAGCGGCCGGGTCTCTCACTCACCCCGATATTACGCCGGTCCCGGCCGCCGTGCGCAACGGAAAAATGCTCATGCCCGTCCGTCGCTCTCACTGACGAAAATCCCCGTCAGGGCTGTCTCCATACCGGGGCACATGCCCAACCTACCTGCGATAGCCGCGGTCGGCCCATCGGCGTGGGTGGCGCGACTCGCGATTGTGCGCAAAGCGGAACAGGGATGACGCGTTTGTGAACGCTCCCACTTCGCCGCCGGATCGAGACCTGCGCCTCTGGGTCATAATCGGCGCATCGACCACCTGAACCGGGAGCCTCCATTGCCAGCGCCCGCGCGACCACGCGTTGTCATCGTCGGCTGCGGATTTGGTGGACTGTTCGCGGCTAGAGCGCTTCGGCGTGCGAACGTGGATGTGCTGTTGATCGATCGAAACAACTATCACCTGTTCCAGCCGCTGCTCTACCAAGTTGCTTCCGCCGCCTTGGCACCGGCGGACATCGCGCAGCCGATCCGCAGCATTCTGCGGACGCAGCATAACGCGCTGGTCATGCTCGCCGAAGTGACTCGGATCGATCCGTCGGCTCACTGCGTCTACGCTGGTGACACTCCGGTACCGTACGACTATCTGATCCTGGCGCCGGGCGCG
Organism: Steroidobacteraceae bacterium; assembly: GCA_035542375.1. Classification (GTDB taxonomy): domain Bacteria; phylum Pseudomonadota; class Gammaproteobacteria; order Steroidobacterales; family Steroidobacteraceae; genus 13-2-20CM-66-19. The sequence goes on from DATKLO010000030.1 coordinate 8,766, forward strand.
GTGGATAACTATTTCGGCCACGCCGACTGGCATCGCCTGGCGCCGGGCATGAAAGAAGTGGAAGACGCGACGCTGATCCGCTCGCGCATGCTGCTGTCGTTCGAGATCGCCGAGTTCGAATCCGATCCGGTACAGCAGGCTGCCCATCTGTCGTTCATCATCATCGGCGGTGGTCCCACGGGAGTGGAGCTGGCCGGGGCGATCAAGGAACTGGCAGTCGATGTGATCCCACGCGACTTCCGTCTCGCCGATACGCGCAAGGCGCGAGTCATTCTGATCGAGGCCGGGCCCCGACTGCTGCCAGCCCTGTCGCCGGACTCTTCCGAGCGCGCCTTGCGCCAGTTGCACGACCTTCAGGTCGAGGTACGTCTCGGCAAGCCGGTCACTGATGTGTTCCCCGACGGCGTCGAAGCCGGTGGTGAACGACTGTATAGCTACAACGTCATCTGGGCCGCCGGTGTCCGCGCCTCGCCCATCGTCGCTACGCTCGGTGCCGAACTTGGCCCGGGCGGACGCGTGCGTGTGCAGCCCGATTGCTCGGTACCGGGCCATCCCGACCTGTTCGTCATCGGCGATGCGGCGTATCTGGTGGATTCGGCCACGGGCAAGCAGGTCCCCGGAGTGTCGCAGGGGGCCTTGCAGATGGGCCGGTACGTGGCGCGCGTGATCCAGGAAGGGTTGACTGGCAGGAACGCCGCGCGGACAGAGGGATTTCACTACCGGGATCTCGGCTCGATGGCTACCATCGGCAAGTCGCGCGCGGTCGTGGAGCTCGGGAAAGTGCACTTCGGCGGCCTGCTGGCCTGGTTCGCCTGGCTGGCACTGCACGTCACGGTGCTCATTGGCTTTCGCAACCGGGTGGCCGTACTCTTGGGCTGGATCTACAGCTATCTGTTTTTTCGGCGAGGTTCGCGTCTGATCACGGGGTTGAGTCCACAGCAGGGATCGACACCGCCACCGCGCGGTTGAGATGGCGCGCACGCCGCATCCTGAAATCAGGTCGCGTACAGGGACTTCGGGCGGTCGGCTCGGCGGATCCGCCGCGCCCGGTTCCGGCGCGCAGGAACCAGGCACCCAGGGGCCCGGTACGCAGGGGCCGGGCTTCCTCGGAGTGTTTCGCTACAGCCGCCGCGCGGTGGAGCTGGTCTGGAGCACCAACGGTGCGCTGACTGTTGGGCTGGCACTGCTCACGCTGATCGCCGGTGTACTGCCGGCGGCTGTTGCCTACATTGGGTCACTCATCGTCGACGCGGTGGTTACCGCCATCCGCGCGGGCGGGGGCGATGCCTCGCGCGTGATCGAGCTGGTCGTGCTGGAGGGTCTGCTCGTCGCCGCCGTGGCGGCTGCTCAGCGCGGTCTGTCGCTGTGTCAGTCCCTTCTGCGTGCGCAGCTCGGGCAGCGCGTCAACGTGATGATCCTCGAGAAAGCGCTGACCCTCGAGCTGCGGCACTTCGAGGATTCGGAGTTCTACGACAAGCTGACCCAGGCGCGCCGCGAAGCCTCGAGCCGGCCGCTGAGCCTGGTCATGCGGACTTTCGGCCTGGTCCAGAACGCCGTCTCCCTGGTGAGTTACGGCACCCTGCTGGTGCATTTCTCGCCCTGGGCCGTCGCGGTGTTGCTGCTGGCGGGCCTGCCGGCTTTCGTGGCCGAAGCCAAATTCTCCGGCGACGCCTTCCGCCTGTTTCGCTGGCGTTCGCCCGAGACGCGCATGCAGATCTACCTGGAGACGGTGATCGGCCGCGAAGACTATGCGAAGGAAGTGAAGCTCTACGGCCTGGGTCCGCGCCTGCTGGATCGATACCGAGACATCTTCCGCAGGCTCTACAAGGAAGACCGTGCCCTGACCATCCGCCGCGATGTCTGGGGATTCGGTCTGGGACTGGTTGCGACTTCGGCGCTCTATGGTGCCTACGCGTGGATCGCCGTGAGCACGGTCCGGGGCGCCATCTCTCTGGGTCAGATGACCATGTATCTGGCGCTGTTCCGTCAGGGCCAGTCCGCTGTGTCGGCGATGCTGTCCGCGGTCGGCGGCATGTACGAGGACAACCTGTACCTGTCCACCCTCTACGAATACCTCGAGACCCCGATTCCCGAACCGGTCGATGGAGTGCATCACGGACCGCATCCGGAGCAGGGCGTCCAGTTCGAGGATGTCGGCTTCACGTATCCGGGGGCGCAGGAGGCTGCGCTCGAGCACGTCACCCTGCAGCTGCAGCCGGGGGCGAGCCTGGCACTGGTGGGTGAGAACGGCTCCGGCAAGACCACTTTGATCAAGCTGCTCACCCGGCTCTACGCGCCCACCTCCGGTCGCATCCTGCTGGATGGCCAGGATCTGGCCGAATGGGACGAGACGGCCCTGCGCCAGCGCATCGGTGTGATCTTCCAGGACTTCGCCCGCTACCAGATGCTGGTGGGGGAGAACGTCGGCGCGGGCGATGAGCAGTTCTTCGAGGACGAGGAGCGCTGGCGCGAAGCGGCGCGCAAGGGCCAGGCGAGCGAGTTCATCGAGACGCTGCCGTCGGGCTACCGCACCCAGCTCGGCAAATGGTTTCGCGATGGCCGTGAACTCTCCGGCGGCCAGTGGCAGAAGATCGCCCTGTCACGCGCCTTCATGCGAACCCGCGCCGACGTGCTGGTGCTCGATGAGCCCACGGCGGCCATGGATGCGCAGGCCGAAGCCGAAGTGTTCGAGCACTTCCGTCAGCTCGCCAAAGGCCGCATCACGATCCTGATCTCGCATCGCTTCTCTACCGTGCGCATGGCGGACCGCATAGCCGTTCTCGATCGCGGCCGGATCGTGGAGTACGGCAGCCACGAGGAGTTGATGCGGATGAACGGTCGTTACGCTCACCTGTTCACGTTGCAGGCGCGCGGCTATCGCTGATCGGGCTTGGCCTCCTGAGCCTTCTGGGCCTTGAGTGCTTCGCGCTCGGCACGCATGTCCTGGAGCATGCGCTTGTAGTCCACCGGCCTGATCTCGGCGATCTGGCACTTCCAGCCGTGTACCACGACGCTGTCAAACTTCTGGTAGACGGTGTGACCCGTCGAGGTGAGTGCGATCCGCTGCGCGAACAGCAGATTCTCGCAAGGCGAGAACACGGTGATCAGGTACGCATCGCTCACGTTGGTCCAGACGGCCAGCTGATACTGCCCGAGCGCCTGCCAGCCATCGTAACGACCCAGCCAGGTGATCCGATCGACCGGAGGTCCGGCGTAATGCAGGAAGCGCTCGAGCGTCTGTTGGTCGCGATCCTGACGCGGAATACCCGAGCAGGCCGCGAGGCTTGCGGCAAGGGCCAGCAAGAGCGCCAGGCGTCGCAGATGATTCGTGGGGTTCACGGCAGTCTCCTTCAGGTCTCGACCCCGCCTCTGTCAGTGACGTGGCGAATGAGTTGGCGCCGTCTCCGGTCGATCCAGGGACAACAGCGCCACCGGAAACTCTGCCAGAACCTCCCCGAGACGTACACTGGACCGGGGACCGTGCCGGCCGGCAGTCAGTACGGTGCCGTCCAGGACGTTCCGCAGTTGCACTCCAGGTGCGCAGGCTCGTGGCAACTCGACGATGGTCTCACCCCACAGGGCCGCGTCAGAGGGCGCGTCCGACTGCTCGCCGAGTAGCCTCAAATACAGCCGACCGACCACGGTGACCGCCAGTTCCCCTTCATGACTGCGCGCGAAGGCGCAGACATGCGCTGCGCGTTCCCCGATCACGCGCAGGGGCTGGTAGTCACCGAGGCGGAACAGAGCCTCGCGCTCGCGCCGGAACTGCAGTGTCCTCCAGGTGATAAACAGCTTCGCCCGGCCGTCGTGGAGCGATTCCAGCATACCGCCCAGTGAAGGGGTATCCGCCCGCATCCCGGCCAGCAGCTCGCGGCGCATCCCGTAGTCCACCGGGCGGCGGTTGTCCGGGTCCACCAGAGAGAAGTCCCACAGCTCGTTACCCTGATAGATGTCGGGGACTCCCGGTGCGGTCAGTTTGCAAAGCGTCTGTGACATACCATTCAACAAGCCGTAGCGGCTCAACCTTGACTGCAAGGCGGTGACGTCCGCCAGGAACAGGTTCCCGTCGCGGGGCTCGAGGGCGAGCCGGATGAACTGTAGCAACGCGTCTTCGTATTCCGCGTTGACGCTGGCCCAACTAGAGCGGTTCTTCGCCTCGCGGACGGCCTTCACCATATAGGCTTCGATGCGCTCGCGGTATTCGGTCAGCACCGCAGCATCCGTGCTCCCGAGCGGCCAGGTGCCCACCAGGGTCTGATACAGAAGATATTCGTCGTTGGGGTCGGGAGCGGGTATGCCCTCCACCTCGCGCTTGCGCGAGCGGTTAATCCGGCTCCAGCGCTCGATGGTTTTCCGCCAGATCTGGGTCATCTCGGACAGGACATTGATCCGTGCCCGGACATCCTCCGAGCGTTTGGTGTCATGCGTCGACGTCGCGAGCATCTCGTGTGGCCAAGAGCGCGCACGGTGCAGGGAGTCGGCGTGGTACCCGCGTACGCTGATGCCGTAGGCATCTGGTTCACCGCCTACCTCGTTCAGGGAGATCAGCCTGTTGAAACGGTAGAGCGATGTGTCCTCGACACCCTTGGCCGTGACAGGAGCTGTCACCTGCTGGAACTTCATCGCGAACTGTTGCAGTTGCCGGCGCAGGGCGTCGCTCCCCACAGGCAGCTCCATCAGCAACGCCGCTCTCACGAAGTCGAGGACCGGCGACTCCGCGGCGGATCGCCGGCGGCGCGCGGCAGCCACCGCCCAGTCGATGTAGCGTCGGTCCGCTTCAGAGACCTGCTCGGCCACGTATGTCCTGTAGACCGGAAAGCAGGCAATGACTTCCGCGAGCGCCTGCCGCAGGCTGTTGTACGTGAAGTCGCGCGTGCGCCGATCCGCCTGGGCGATGCGCGTCAGCTGAGTCGTTATCGTACCCAGCTCCGAGGCCAGCGAGCGTCGCAGGATCATGTGCTGCGCCTCGTAAGCCACCGTGGACCACTCCATCGACCGGCCCACGAACGATTGGTAAACGCGATCCATGCGCGCCCGCGTCGCGCCGTCTACGAGCATCCGGTTCAGGACATTGGCGAAGCGATAACCGGTTTCGCCATGTACCGCCCAATCCGCCGGCAAATGCTCGAATGAGGCGGTGATCTTTTCCGCGACCAGGTAGATGGGCAGCGCCCCGGCCCCGGCCCCGGCCCCGGCCTCGGCCTCGGCCTCGGCCCCAACCTCCGAGCCGGCCCCCACGTTGGTCCCGGCCCCCGCCGCGCGCACCTCGGCCACGCGCGCCTGCAGGCGCCGGAAGTATTCGGCCGGATCGCGCAGGCCATCCGGGTGATCGATCCTCAGTCCGTCGATCTTGCCGGCCGCAACGAGCTGCAGCAGCAGCCGGTGTGTCGATTCGAATACGGCGGGGTGCTCCACGCGCAGACCGGCAAGGTCGTTGACGTCGAAGAAGCGCCGATAGTTGATGTCATCCGATGCGACTCGCCAGCTTGCCAGGCGGTAGGCCTGTTCCTCCAGCAGGTCGTGCAGGGCATCGAAGCTGGCGGCATCATCGGGGCGGCCCGCGAACCCGGCCACGGCCGTATCGATACTGTGGCAGACCTGCGGATCGACAACGCAGAGGGTGGACATCTCACCTTTGAGCCGGGTGATGGCCGCGCGCCGCCTGAGGATATCCAACGGCGTCTTCGTCCTTCGGTCGGGGAGGGCGGCGAAGGCCGCACTGAGCGCGGCCAGCTGCCCGTCGTGCGAGTTCGGCGGCACGCGATACAGCACCCGGGGATAGGTCGCCGGATCCAGCGGCAGACGGTGCTCGTGATAGAACACCGCGAGGCTGCCGGTGTCGCGCTCGAACTTCAGTTGCAGTTCGCCGCGCTCGAGCGCGATCCCGTAGGGATCCGCCAGTACCGGAATCAGAACGCGGCCGGACAGTGCGGGGTTCGCCGGGTGCCATTCAATGTCGAAGTGGTCCGCATAGGCTGACGCCTCGCCGTTCTCGAGTACATCCATCCACCACTGGTTGTCGGACCCCATGATGCCGACGTGGTTGGGGACCAGATCGAGCACGTGCCCCATTCCGTGCGCGCGCAGTGTGCTCACGAACTGTTCGAAGTCCGACTCGGTTCCGATCTCCGGATTGAAGGAGTTGTGGTCCACCACGTCGTAGCCATGCAGGCTGCCGGCACGCGCCTTGAAGTAGGGCGAGCAATAGACGTGGCTGATGCCCAGAGCAGCCAGGTACGGCACGATCGCGGTGGCATCGCGGAACGTGAACGTCCTGTTCAGCTGGATGCGGTAGGTCGCCCGCGGTATGACGGCGCCGGATGCCCCAGGTGCAAGGCCCCCACTCGATGCAACTGGCGCAGTACGCGCCCCGGATCCGCCCGGCGGCATCACGGACTCACGAAACGCCACCGCTGCGCTCGAGCAGCCAGGTCACGCTCCACGGCGCCAACTCATTGCGCGAGCTGGCCGCCCGGATGTTGGGGTGGGTCGAGAACACCATGCGCCCGGCCGCCCGGCCGACGAAGGGCACGGGATGGTCGGCGAGGTTGGCCAACAGATGCAGCAGGGATCCATCCCGCAGGGCCCAGTCGACGGCGAACGAGCCGTTGGCCGCGAGCTTCAGGCAGCGGCCGCGGCCGATATCCGGGATGCGGGGAATGATCTCCCGATGCCGCACGGCCAGCAGCCGACGGTAGTAGTCCAGCCAGTCGCGGTGATGGAGCGCATCCGTTTCGCTCCAGTCGAGCCGGGCGGAGGCGAAGGTGCGGGCCTGCGTGGGATCCGGAATCCGGTCCGCGGCGCCGGGCTCGCGGAAGCGCTCGAAGCGCGCGAACTCCTCACGCCGTCCGGCCCTCACCCGTTCGGCGAGTCCGGGCTCGAAGTCACAGAAATAGGGGAAGGGCTGACTCGCGTTCCATTCCTCTCCCATGAAAAGCAGCGGCGGCGACGGTGCCAGCAGCACGAGGGCCGCAGCCGCACGCAAGGCCCGCTCGTCATGCACGAGCTGTCCGAGACGTTCACCGAGCACCCGGTTGCCGATCTGATCGTGGTTCTGCAGGAAGTTGACGAACGCAGTAACGGGCAGGTGGGTACTGGGCTCACCCCGCGCGGCGCCCTCGTGCGCGGAAAACTCGCCCTGGTACACGAAACCCTCCGCCAGGCCGCGGCAGAGTCGGGCGTGCGGGAGTTCGCGATAGTCCGAGTAGTAGCCGTCATGCTCACCGGTGAGAATCGTGTGCACGCAATGATGGACGTCATCGTTCCACTGGGCATCGAACGTGTTGCTCTCGCCCGGTGGGCCCAGGAAGCGCGCCTGGTTGGCGCCATTCTCGAGGATGAGGTGGATGCGACGCTTACCCTGGATGCGGGTGCGGACCGAGGCGGCAATCTCTGTGAGGATATGGACCTGGCTGTCATCGGCGATCGCGTGCACGGCGTCCAGACGCAGGCCATCGAAACGGTATTCCTCCAGCCAGTAGAGCGCGTTGTGGATGAAGAAATCGCGGACCGTTCGGCTGCCGTCCCCGTCGAAGTTCAGTGCCGCGCCCCAGGGAGTGTGGTGACGCTCGGTAAAGAACTGGGGTGCGTAGACGCCTAAGTAGTTGCCCTCAGGGCCGAAGTGGTTGTAGACAACGTCCAGCACGACCGACATCCGGCGCCGATGCGCCGCGGCGATCAGCACTTTCAGTTGCTCGGGCGTGCCGTAGCTGGACTCGGGCGCAAACGGCAGCACCCCGTCGTAACCCCAGCCGCGCTGCCCGGGAAAATCGGCAATCGGCATGAGCTCGATGACCGTGACGCCGAGCTGCGCGAGGTGATCGAGCTTACGCTCGACGCCGCCGAAGTCGCCTTCCGCGCTGAACGCACCGATGTGCAGCTCATAGATCACGGCCTCGTGCCAGGGCCGGCCGCGCCAGGCCTCGTCATTCCACTCGAAGCCAAGAGGATCGACGACCTCGCTGGGGCCGTGCACGTCCCGAGGATTACGGCGCGAAGCCGGATCGGGCACATCGCGCGCGCCGTCGATCCGATATAGATAGAGCGATCCCGCACGCGCCAGATCCGTGACCAGTTCGAACCAACCTGCCGAGAGGCGTTGCAAAGGCAGTACGGGTGCGTCGCCGGCAACATCGGGCAGGACGAGTTCAACCTGTCGGGCTGCCGGCGCCCACAGGCGAAAGCGAACCGCGTCATGGCCGATCAGCTGGGCGCCGAAGGGCATCTCGTGTCGGTGTCTGCTCACCGGTAGGCCGTCTCCCGCAACAGCGCCAGGGAGCGACCCTGGAGAGGGTACGTGGAGCCGGCCTCGTGTCGCTTCTGCTCGAAAGGCTCTTCCGGCGAGGCCGTATCCAGCACGGACCACCAGGAACGAGCCGTGAGAAAGGCCGGCAGCGTGAACGCAATCTCCTCATGGTGGGCGTTGAACAGCAGCAGGAAATTGTTGTCCGCAACCGGCCGGCCGCGGCGGTCGCGGCGTTCGATGGCACTGCCGGACAGGTAGATGCCCAGACAGCGCGCGAAGTGCTGATCCCACTGCGTGGCGGTCATTTCGCCGCCCTCGGGAGTCAGCCACGCGATCTCCCTGACACCCTCGGCATTGGCCGCGGCCTGCAGGAAGCGGCGCCGGCTGAACACGGCGTGACGGCGGCGGAAGGCAATCAGGTGGGCGACGAAGCCGAGGAAGCTCTCCTGCCCGGCATCGAGCTCCCAGTTCAGCCAGGACAGCTCATTGTCCTGGCAGTAGGCATTGTTGTTGCCCTGCTGGCTGCGCCCGAGTTCATCGCCCGACAGGATCATCGGTACGCCCTGCGACAGCAGCAGGGTCGCGATCAGGTTGCGCTTCTGGCGCGTGCGCAGCTCGAGAATGGCCGGATCTGCGCTCGCTCCCTCCGCGCCGCAGTTCCAGGAGCGGTTGTCATTGTTGCCGTCGCGTCCCTCCTCGCCGTTGGCCTCGTTGTGCTTGTCGTTGTAGCTGACGAGATCCTGCAGCGTGAAGCCATCGTGCGCGGTGATGAAGTTGACGCTGGCATGCGGCTTGCGGCCGCTGGCTTCGTACAGGTCGGCGGAGCCGGTGAGGCGGCGCGCGAAGTCGCCAATCAGGCCGCCGTCACCCTTCCAGTAGGCGCGCATCGTGTCGCGATACTTGTCGTTCCACTCGTTCCAGCCCGGCGGGAAATTGCCGACCTGGTAGCCGCCACTGCCGATGTCCCAGGGCTCGGCGATGAGTTTGACCTGCGACAGCACCGGGTCCTGGCCGATGGTGTCGAAGAACGACCCGAGCCGGTCGACGTCGTACAGCTCGCGGGCCAGCGCCGAGGCGAGGTCGAAGCGGAAGCCGTCAACGTGCATCTCCAGCACCCAGTAGCGCAGGCTGTCCATGATCAGCTGCAGCACGCGCGGATGCTGCAGGTTCAGCGTGTTGCCGGTGCCCGTGAAGTCCATGTAATAGCGTGGCTCTTCGGGCAGCAACCGGTAGTAACAGGCGTTGTCGATGCCACGGAACGACAGAGTCGGACCGAGCTGGTTGCCTTCCGCAGTGTGGTTGTAGACCACATCGAGGATCACCTCGATGCCCGCCGAGTGCAGCGCCTTCACCATCGTCTTGAACTCGCTGACACGACCGGTCGCGGAGTAGCGCATGTCGGGTGCGAGGAATCCGATCGTGTTGTATCCCCAGTAGTTGCGCAATCCCTTGTCGAGCAGATGCCGGTCATCGACGAACGCATGCACGGGCATCAGCTCGAGGGTGGTGACTCCCAGTCGCAGCAGATGTTCGATGACGGGCGCGGTCGCAAGTCCCGCATAGGTTCCGCGCAGATGCGGCGGAACCTCCGGGTGCCGCATCGTCATGCCGCGCACGTGCGCTTCGTAAATGACCGTGTCATGCCAGGGTACGCGCGGCGGCCGGTCATCCCCCCACGTGAACGCCGGATCGATGACGCGGCACTTGGGAGTGCCGGCGGCACTGTCGCGTTTGTCGAAGGACAGGTCGGCCCGAGAATGGCCCAGCCGGTAGCCGAAGTGCGCATCACTCCAGTTCAGGGTGCCGTGCAGTGTCTTCGCGTAGGGTTCGATCAGCAGCTTGTGAGGGTTGAAGCGATGACCCTTTTCCGGCTCGTACGGGCCGTGTACCCGGTACCCGTACAGCAGTCCCGGGCGGGCCTCCGGCAGGTAGGCATGCCAGATCTCATCGGTCCGTTCGCGCAGCGTGATCCGCTGCAATTCGTGACGACCCGCAGCGTCGAACACGCACAGTTCCACACGCTCGGCGTGCGCCGAGAACATTGAAAAATTGACGCCTTCGCCATCCCAGGTGGCGCCGCGCGGATAGGGTTGCCCCGGCCAGACCGCGCTGATCGGGCGTTGCTCGGTGTGGCCCACCGTTCTGACGGGACTGATCTGCTGATCCATGAGTCAGTGCTCCTGCTTCAGGTGAAGGCAATGAGGCTGCGCAGCGGGATGCCGGCCCAGTCCGGGCGGTTGCCGAGCTCATAGCGCACCTCGTACAGCGCCTTTTCGATCTCGAACAGAGCCAGCAGCGGCCGGACCTCCTGCAGCGAGCGGTACAGACCCGCCGCGCGGGCAATGCCGTCGTAACTCGCAAGAAACGTGCGCCGGACCTCGCTCTCCCAGCGTTCGAGCAGCGACTCGAAGCGGGCGGTGTCATCGCCGGTCTGCGCGGTGCCGCGCTGCAGGGCGGCCCGCGCGGCATAGGTGAAAGAGCGCAGCATCCCGGCGAGGTCGCGTAAGGGCGAATGCTTGCAACGGCGCTCGGCCAGCGGCCGGGCCGGCTCACCCTCGAAATCGACGATGATGAAATCGTTGCGCCGGAGCAGGACCTGGCCCAGGTGATAGTCGCCGTGGCAGCGGATCTTCAGTCCCTGCGGCACAGTGGGCACGGCCGATTCGATTCGCCGCCGCAGCACCTCGCGCCGGGCGAGCAGCGATTCGGCGTCCGCCGCCACGGCGGGCGGCAGTTCGGCCAGGCGCTGTGCCAGCAGATCCAGGGTCTGCTGCGCCTGCTGTGCCGTGTTCACGCGCCAGGCCGCCAGATCTTCCTCCCGGATCGGTTCCGGCGCGAACACCGCATCGGCTGTCGGCGTTGCCAGAGCCCGATGCAACTCCGCAGTGCGAGTCGCCAGGGTCTTCATCAGCTCCAGGTACAACCCGTGAACATCCTCCGGCAACGTGGTGGCCGTGCGGCGTTCTTCCAGGAAGCGCGCGAGATAGTTGACGGTGTAATCCCACCCGTCACCCTGATTCATGACGAACGCCTGCAGCAGGGCGAGCGTGACGGGCTTGCCCTGGTCGTCCTGGTACTCGGCCGCGCCGGCCACGGGCACGATGTTGGGAAAGCGCACGACTTCGGTGAGGTAGCGACCCACCTCGAGTTCGGGATTGATTCCCGACTGCAGTCGCCGGTAGAACTTGAGAAAGAAATGTTCACCGACCCGGACGGTGGTATTGCTGCCCTGGCCGGTGGCCGGACTGACCGCGAGCGGCGTTCCCGGATCCCCGCGCAACTGCGCATAGCAACTACTCGGAGTCAGCCTCACCAGGCCCCGTTCGGTGCGGATCTCGGCCTGCGCGCCGATACCTTCCACCACGGCCCGACAGAAGTTCTCATCAGCGGTGGCATCCGCCAGCACTCCGACGGTGGCCTGTCGGCGGACACGCGCGATCGCGCCCGGCTGCAGCCTTTGCCAGCGAGTCTCCTCCGTATCCTCGTAGGCGATGGCGAACGGCAGGAAGTAGAGTTCGGTCTGACCCTTTGCCTGGACCTCGAACACTCCAGCCAGCCAGCGGCCGTGCGGGGTGTCCCATTCGCCGTTGTCGCCCAGACACGCGCGCTCGATCGGAGAGCCTTTGCCGGCATACCAGCGCTGCGTCGCGATGAACGCGGGGACGAGGCGCGATTCGAGCTGCTGACGCAACCGCGTCGCCAGTCCCGCGCGCCAGTTGGCGACCCTCTCCGGGAAGAAGCTGGTCCAGCCATCGAACAGCACCAGCACGGGCAAGTCATCCCGCGGCAGGCGTTCGTCGTGCCACGCGGGCGGCTGTTCGGCGCGACTGAGCCGGAACCAGTAGAACCCGTACCCTGGCAATGTCAGCAGGTAGGGCACATCGCCTATCGGCGGGAAGGGTGTACGCCCGAGGAGTTCGATCGGCACGGCGCCCTTGAAGTCCGCGAGACCGACTTCCACCGGCTGCGCCGAGCGGGCCAGGTTGCACACGCACAGGATGGTGTCCGGGCCGTATTCGCGCAGGTAGACCAGCACCTTGCGGTTGCCGGGCCGGATGAAGCGCAGCGTGCCGCGGCCGAAGGCCTGCGAGCCCTTGCGGACCTGCAGCATGCGTTTCATCCAGTTCAGCAGCGATGAGCGATCGCGGGTCTGGGCTTCGACGTTGACCGCCTCGTAGCCATAGACCGGATCCATGATGGGCGGCAGATAGAGCTGTTGTGGATCGGCGCGTGAGAATCCGGCGTTGCGATCGGGACTCCACTGCATCGGTGTGCGCACACCGTTGCGGTCGCCAAGGAAGAAGTTGTCCCCCATGCCGATCTCGTCGCCGTAATAGATGATGGGCGAACCGGGCATCGACAGCAGCAGGCTGTTCATCAGCTTGATGCGCTCCGGATCGTTCTCCATGAGTGGCGCCAGCCTGCGGCGGATGCCGAGGTTCAGGCGCGCCCGCGGGTCCGCGGCGTACATCCTGTACATGTAGTCGCGCTCGCGACTGGTCACCATCTCCAGGGTGAGCTCGTCATGGTTGCGCAGGAAGATGGCCCACTGGCAGCTGTCCGGAATATCCGGTGTCTGCTCCATGATCTCGACCATGGGATGGCGGTCTTCCTGTGCGATCGCCATGTACATGCGCGGCATCAGCGGGAAGTGATACGCCATGTGGCACTCGTCACCGTCGCCAAAATAGTCGCGCACGTCCTCCGGCCACTGGTTGGCTTCGGCGAGCAGCATGCGATCCGCATAGCGTTCGTCGATCACCTTGCGGATCCGTTTGACCACCTCGTGGGTCTCGCGCAGGTTCTCGTTGCTGGTGCCCTCGCGTTCGAGCAGATAGGGGATGGCGTCGAGCCGCAGACCATCCACGCCCTGGTCCAGCCAGTACTCCATGATGTGGATCACCGCCTGCAGCACGTGCGGGTTGTCGAAGTTCAGGTCAGGCTGGTGGCTGAAGAAACGGTGCCAGTAGTAGGTCCGGGCCACGGGATCGAGCGCCCAGTTCGACGTCTCGGTGTCGCTGAAGATGACACGCGTGCCGGCGTACTTGTCCGGCGTGTCGCTCCAGACATAGTAGTTGCGCTTGCGTGATCCCGGTGGTGCGCGGCGCGCCGCCTGAAACCAGGGATGGGCGTCCGAGGTGTGATTGATGACGAGCTCGGTGATGACTCTCAGTCCGCGCCGGTGCGCTTCCTTGACGAACAACCGGAAATCGCCGCGCGTGCCGTACTGCGGGTGAATGTTGTGATAATCCGCGATGTCGTAGCCGTCGTCCTTGCCCGGCGAGGGGTAGAAGGGCAGCAGCCAGATCGTGTTGACACCAAGGTCCTGAATGTAATCGAGTTTGCGTGTCAGTCCCGTGAAATCGCCGACACCATCGTCGTTGCTGTCGAAGAACGCGCGTACGTGTACTTCATAGATGACGGCATCCTTGTACCAGAGAGGATCGGCGGAGGACGGCGGGTCGGGCTGTGCATTCATCGGGCTTTTCCGGCCATGCAATGACCTGCCGCAAGGCAGTTGCACAGCATCGGTCTGTAACAGCAAGGTCCGTGCCCAACCTGGCGCCGCTGCCACGCAGGGTCGCCACAGGACAAGGCGGCCGCCGAGCAGGGTCCGCCACAGGACAGGGCCGCTGCCGCGCAGGGCCACCATAGGACAGGGCCGCCGAGCAGGGCCGCTGCCGAGCAGGGCCGCTGCCAGGCCGGCGACCATCGGCCGGCGTTCCGGGCCGGTGCGGCCCTTGCGGTCGGTCGCCCTTACAGGAAGTAGTCGAAGTCCCGTTCGGAGCGCACCCGGCGGCGGATGCGGAACAGGTGTGCCGGCGTGCGCTTCGGATCGAGAGCCACGTACTGGCGCGGGCCCTGCCAGAGGAAGCGCGCGCCGGAGAGCAGGTCGTGGGCCTGGAAAGCTCCCGTGGCGGGCAGGCCCAGCGCTTGCCGATCCAGCTGCAGCCACCCCGACTGGGCATGGTGCGGATCGAGGTTGACGACGACCAGCAGGCTGTCGTTGTCGCGCGTCTTGCTGTAGGCGATCAGCAGATCGTTGTCCACTTCGTGGAAACGCAGGCCGCGGTCGCTCTGCAACGGTGCATTCTCGCGCCGGATGCGATTCACACGGGCAATGAATTCGCGCAGGCTGGCCGGATCGGCCCGCTCCCAGTGCCGGATCTGGTACTTCTCGGAGGCCTGGTATTCCTCGCTGCCCGGCTCGCGCGGCCGGGCTTCCATCAGCTCGAACGCCGGGCCGTAGATGCCGTAACTCGCGCCCAGCGTGGCCGCGAGCACCAGCCGGACCCGGAAGGCCCCGTCACCACCGAACTGCAGATACTCGGGCAGGATGTCCGGGGTATTGGGCCACAGATTGGCACGGAAGAACTCGTTCACGGGCGCAGCGGCGAGCTCACCGAAGTAATCGGTCAGCTCGCGCTTGGTGTTGCGCCACGGAAAGTAGTTGTAGGACTGCGAAAAGCCGAGCTTCGCCAGGCGGTACATCACCTTGGGCCGCGTGAAGGCCTCCGCCAGGAAGATCGTGTCCGGATGCCGGGCCCGGATGCCCTGGATGAGCGCTTCCCAGAACGCGAATGGTTTGGTGTGCGGATTGTCCACGCGGAAGATCCGTACGCCCTGCGAGATCCAGTATTCGACGACGGACTGCAGCTCCGACCACAGCTCGTTCGCCGACTCCGATTCGAAGTGGAACGGATAGATGTCCTGGTAGGTCTTGGGCGGATTCTCGGCGTACTGGATGGAACCATCGGGACGGCGCAGAAACCAGTCGGGGTGTTCGCGCACATACGGATGATCGGGTGTGGCCTGAAAGGCCAGGTCCAGCGCGAGTTCGATTCCGTGCGAGGCCGCCGAGGCGATCAGGTGTCTGAACTCCTCGAGCGTGCCCAGTTGTGGGTGAATGTCACGGTGACCGCCGGCCTGGCCACCGATCGCCCAGGGACTGCCGGGGTCTCGCGGACTGCGCGAGGGTGTGTTGTCGGGCCCCTTGCGCTGCGCGAGTCCGATCGGATGGATCGGCGGCAGGTACAACACGTCGAAGCCCATTGAAGCGACATAGGGCAGCAGCCGTTCCACGTCCGCGAACGTGCCATGCCGGCCGGCTTCGGGTGCTGCCGAGCGCGGGAACATCTCGTACCAGGTGGAGAAGCGGGCACGCTCGCGATCGACCCAAACGCCCAGCGGCGGATCGCTCTGCGCGATGATGGATGGGGCTGGATAGTGGCGCGCGACGGTACAGAGTGCCTCATCCTGAGCAGCCTCGACGCGTTCCGATACAGATGCCCCTTTTGCACCTTCGAGCACCGCGGCCCACTCACGCAAGCGCTCAGCGTCGGCTCCGTTGGCCCGACTCGCAGCGTCCCGCACGAGGTTTACTCCCTGACGCAGATCCAGATCCACGTTGTGGCCGGCTTCGTGCTTCTTCAGCAGACCTCGTCGCCAGGATCCGACGTGATCGACCCAGGCCGCCACCGTGTATTCAAAGGCGCCAGGATGTTCGACGGTGAAGGTGCCGCGCCAGCGGTCGTTGCCGATCTCCCTCATGGGAGACTCGATCCAACCACGTTCGCCGACCTGGGCCTCGCCGCGCCTCTGAGCCTCGCCGCGCCCCTGGGCATCGCTGGGGCCCTCGGCCGCGTGGGATTCCCTGGGTACCCGGCATTCTCTATATAAAAGAGAGGCCGCCACGCAGTCGTGGCCGTCCGCAAAGACGTCGGCCTCCACGACCACGTCCTCGCCGACCGTACGCTTGATGGGGAACCGCCCGCAATCCACCTGCGGGGCGATGTTTTCCACGACGGCGCGGACCTTTGTCGCCACGACCCGCTCGCGGAGTCTCAATCCGGCGTGAGCACCAGCACCGCCAGGGGAGGCAGGCGCAAGCTCAGGGAGTGATGGTGGCCATGTGATGGCAGCGGCGCAGCCTCGATCGCGCCGAAGTTACCCATTCCGCTGCCCCAGTAATCACGCGCGTCGCTGTTGAGACGTTCACGCCAGATGCCGCCGCGTGGAACGCCGACCTGATAGTTCTCCCGCGGTATGGGAGTGAAGTTGCAGGCCACCAGAGTCATATCCTGCGGACGCCGGCCCTTGCGCAGGTAAACCAACACGCTGGCATCCGCGTCATTGCAGTCGATCCATTGGAAGCCGTCCGGGGAAAAGTCCTGCTCGTAGAGCGACGGAGTCTCGCGATAGAAGCGGTTGAGATCGCGCAGCCAGTGCTGCACGCCGGAGTGTTGCGGATACTGCAGGACGTGCCACTCGAGACTGCTGTCATGTGTCCATTCGCGGACCTGACCGAACTCACAACCCATGAACAACAGCTTCTTGCCGGGATGGGTCCACATGTAGCCGAGCAGCAGGCGCAGGTTGGCGAAGCGCTGCCACTCATCCCCGCTCATCTTGCCGAGCAACGAACCCTTGCCGTGCACCACCTCGTCGTGCGAGATCGGCAGGACGAAGTTCTCGGTGAACGCGTACCAGATGCTGAACGTCAGCGAGTTGTGCCGGTACTTGCGGAACATCGGGTCGGTCTGGAAGTACTTCAGGGTGTCGTGCATCCAGCCCATGTTCCACTTCTCGCCGAACCCCAGTCCCCCCAGATACGTGGGCCGGGACACCATGGCCCAGGCGGTGGACTCCTCGGCGATGGTCTGGGTGTGCGGGTGATCCCGGTACACGGCCAGATTGAGCTGCTTGAGGAACTCGACGGCATCCAGGTTCTCGTGTCCGCCGAAGGCGTTGGGTACCCACTCGCCGGCCTTGCGGCCGTAGTCGAGGTAGAGCATCGAGGCGACGGCATCCACCCGCAGGCCGTCGATATGGTATTTCTCCAGCCAGAACAGCGCGCTGCTGCCCAGGAAGTCGCGCACCTCCGCGCGCCCATAGTTGAAGATGGAGCTGTTCCATTCCGGGTGGTAGCCCTGCCGCGGGTCGGCATGCTCATATAAATGAGTACCGTCGAAGTAGGCCAGGCCGTGCTCGTCCGAGGGGAAGTGCGAGGGCACCCAGTCGAGGATGACGCCGATGCCCCGGCGGTGCAGGTAGTCCACGAAGTACATGAAGTCCTGCGGGGTGCCGTAGCGCGAGGTCGGGGCGAAGTAGCCGGTGACCTGGTATCCCCATGAACCGTAGAACGGATGCTCCGTCACGGGCAGCAGCTCCACGTGCGTGAAGCCCATGTCGATCACGTAGTCGCTCACTGCATGCGCCAGTTCGCGATAACTCAGCGAGCGGTTATGTTCCTCCGGCACGCGTCGCCAGGAACCCAGATGCAGCTCGTACACCGCCTGCGGTGAATCCAGCGCATTGCGTTGCGCACGGTTGCGCATCCACTCGTCATCTCCCCATTCATAGGAGAGATCCCAGACGACCGAGGCGGTACGTGGCGGCACCTCACAGCGAAAGGCGAATGGATCGCTCTTGTCGACCGTGTAGCCCGAGTTGCGGGAGACGATGTGGTACTTGTATAGCGCGCCCGGGCGCACACCACTGATGAATCCCGACCAGATGCCGGAAGAATCACCACGGAGTTCGAGCCGGTGGGACTGAGGGTTCCAGCCATTGAAGTCGCCCACCACGGACACGGACGCCGCATTCGGGGCCCAGACGGCGAAGCTGGTGCCCTGCTCCGAAGGTAATGCGGGGGAGGTAGGGTGGGCGCCGAGCTTCTCGTACGAGCGGTAATGCGTGCCTTCGCGGAAGAGATAGATGTCTTGTTCCGTGAGCACGCGGACAGTCTAGCAAGACCCGTGCCCACTCGTTGCCGGAATGTCGCCGGGGTGCTGGAATAGCGCCCGCCGGATGCCCGGTGTCACCCATCACGAAGCCACGCTACATGTCCACGCGTACCCTCGCTGCTAGACCCCTGGTCATCGGCCATCGCGGCGCCTGCGGTTATGTGCCTGAACACACCCTGACCTCCTATTTCATAGCGATGCAGGCGGGGGCGGATTACGTCGAGCCTGACCTGGTCATGACCAAGGACGGTGTGCTCGTTGCACGCCATGAGAATGAGATCGGTGGCACCACCGACGTCGCCGAGCACGTGGAATTCGCGAATCGGCGGGCGACTCGAATCATCGACGGCGTATCCATGACCGGCTGGTTTACGGAGGACTTCACGCTTGCGGAGCTGAAGACGCTGCGCGCGCGCGAGCGCATACCGGACGTGCGGCCTGGCAACACCCGCTTCAATGGCCAGTTCGAAGTGCCCACGCTCGAGGAGATCCTCGAACTGCTGGCGGGCGTTCAGCGGCAGCGCGAGGCGGCGGCGCGCCAGCGCGGTCTGCCGCCGCCCGCGCGCATCGGCATCTACCCGGAGACCAAGCATCCGAGCTACTTCGCGGGTCTTGGACTGGCCATGGAAGAGAAACTCGTCGGCACGCTGCACCGTTACGGGTACCAGGGGCCCGACGGCGGTGCGCACATCCAGTGTTTCGAGGTCTCGAACCTGAAAGCGATGCGCCAGATGACCCGGCTGCCCATCGTTCAGCTCATTGAACCCGAGGGGGCCCCCTATGACTTCGTGATGCGGGGCGACAAGCGGACTTACGCGGATATGGTAACGCCGGCGGGGCTGAAGGAGATCGCTACCTACGCGGACGCCATCGGCCCGTACAAGCTGATGATCCTGACCCGTGATCCGCAGGACGGCTCAGGGCCCGCGACCTCTCTGATAACGGATGCACATGCGCAGAATCTGCGTGTGCATGCCTGGACGTTCCGCGCGGAAAATCAGTACCTGCCGCGCGAGGATCGCTCCGGCGCCGAACTGGGTCATCTGCGGGCCGAGTTGTTCCGGTTCCTGGATGCGGGCCTGGATGGATTCTTCACGGATCATCCGGACCTGGGTGTGGCGGCACGCGATGCGTGGCTGCGGGAGCGCCAGTGAAAATCGAACTGACGGCAATCGAAGCGCGGGTGATCGGCTGCCTGATCGAGAAGCAGATCACCACACCTGATCAGTACCCTCTCTCACTCAACGCGTTGGTCAACGCGTGCAACCAGAAGAGCAATCGCGACCCGGTGCTGGATCTGGACGAGCCGACCGTGCGCCAGGTGGTGGACGGACTCGCCCGCAAGCACTTCGTGGTGGAGAAATCGGGATTCGGCAGCCGCGTGCCCAAGTACCAGCATCGCTTCTGCAACACCGAGTTCGGCAGCCTGAAGCTCGATCCGCAGGAGTTGGCCGTTGTGTGCGAGCTGCTGCTGCGCGGACCACAGACACCAGGCGAGCTGCGTGGCCGGGCCAGTCGGATGGCACCCTTCAGCGAGGTGTCCGAGACCGAAGCCACGCTGACCCGCTTGATGGACCGACCGGATGGGCCCTTCGTGGCGCGGCTGGCGCGCGAGCCCGGCAGACGGGAGTCCCGTTACGCGCAGCTGTTTACCGGGCCTGTGCTGGACGCAGGTGCAGCGCGCGATAGCGACAGCCGTGCAACCGGCACTTCCCAGGATCCCCACGCGCTGCGTGAACCGCGGTCGCCGGAAGTGTCGTTTCCTGCTTCCCACAACGACGAGCGCCTCGCCTCGCTGGAGGAGCAGGTCCGGACCCTACGTGCGGAGTTCGAAGAGCTGAGGAAGCGCGTCGGCGGCTAAGTACCCTTGCGCCGATTGGTCGTGCCGACGAACACGAGCGGACCGCTTGCCGGGTCCGCCGCGGCGGTCCTGGCGGTGGTCTCGAGAATGGTGCGCGCGCGATTGGCAGCGGCGACGGATTCGCGCTGGGCCTCGTGGGTCTCCACCGGGTACGCGAGCAGGTAACCCTGCACGCCCACTGGTCCACAGTGTGAGAGGAACTCCAGCTGCGCGGCCCGCTCGACGCCTTCCGCGATGACCTGAAGTCCCAGCCCATGACACAGGGCCACGATCGAGCGGACGATCGCCGCCGAGCGTGGATTCGAGTCGACGCCTTCCACCAGCATCCGGTCGAGCTTCACGCTGGTGATGGGTAACTGCTCGAGCGAGGTCAGGGACGAATAGCCGATACCGAAATCGTCGAGCGCAATGGAGACGCCGAGTTCGCGCAGGCGGCGCAGTGAATCCACGGTCGTCGGACCGGTCTGGAATACGGTCTCCGTCAGCTCCAGTTCGAGCGCACTGGCGGGCAACCCCGTCACTTCCAGCGCCCGCTGGATGTGCTCCACGAAATCGCTTTCGAAGAACTGTGGCGGCGACACATTGATGGATACGGCGGCGCGGTGCCAGCCCTGGGCCCGCCACGCGGCCACAGTCGAGGTGGCCGAACGCAACACCCAGTCGGTGAGTTCGTGGATCAGCCCCGTCTTCTCGGCGATATGGATGAACTCGGTGGCGGTGGCAATGCGGCCGTCGGGCTTGCGCCAGCGCAGCAGCGCCTCCAGTCCCATGACTTCGAACGTATGCAGCGCGATCTGCGGCTGGAACATCAGCATCAGATCGCCGGCCTCGACGGCGCGGCGCAGCGACTGCTCCAGACGGAAACGCTGGGCGGCGGCGTCGTAGAGCGCAGGCTTGTAGAGGGCGAAGCGGTTACGACCCAGTTCCTTGGCACGGAACAGCGCCACGTCCGCGGCGCGCAACAACTGTTCGGCGTCGTCGGCATGATCCGGAAACAGACTTGCGCCGACGCTGGCGCTGGTTGCCAGCAGTCGCCCATCAACGGTCAACGGCTGCTGCAGCGTCGCCACGATTTCCGCGGCCCGCTGCTCCACTTCCTCGACCGACTTGACGTCCTCGATCAGCATCGTGAACTCGTCGCCGCCGAGCCGCGCGAGCAGCGCCCGGCCGTCGGCGGCGGCGCGCAATCGCTCGGCGATGCCTTGCAGTACCCGGTCGCCGAAATTGTGTCCGAGCGTATCGTTGATCGACTTGAAATTGTCGATATCCACGAAGAGCAGTCCCAGGCGCTGTCCCGTGGCGCTCGCGCGGGCCAGCGCCCCGCCCAGACGGGCCGAGAGCTGTCGCCGGTTCGGCAACTGCGTCAACGGGTCGTGGTGAGCGAGGTGATGCAGCTGATGCGTGCGTTCGGCGACGTGCCGCTCGAGTTCAGCCTGATGCGCGCGAAGCTCTGATTCGGCGCGCGAGATCTGATCCGCCATGGTGTTGAAGGATGCGGCCAGGGCATCGACCTCGGCCGATCCGCCACGGCGGGCGCGTGCTGCGCGATTACCGGTGGCCTGCAATCGGGTGGCGGCCGTCAGGCGACGCACGGGCAGGCTGATGCTGACCACGAGCAGCACGGACACGAGCAATAGAACTCCGAGGACCGCGACGCCGGTCATCGTGAGTGTTTGCTCTGCGTTCTCAGCGGCGGCAGCGGCACGCGCCGCTGCTTCGACCAACCCGCGTCTGGCGGGCTCCTGCAGGTACTGCTGAACGCCTGCGGTCAGATCGGCGCTCTCTTCGAGGAACTCGCGGCGCGCCGTTCCATTCGTCGCGTCGAATTTCTCGATCGCCTGGCGCAGCTTGACCGCCTCGAGGAAGTCCTCTTTTTCCAGATCCAGCCAGGTGCTCCCGGGTGAACGCTGCAGCTCCGCGCTGTGGGACTGCAGCGCTTCCTCGAACTCCTGCTCGCGCTTGGACAGCACCGCGGGAGCTGCAAAATTGCCGCGCACGCCGTTGATCGCCGTGGCGAGTTCCGCCAGCGAACGGTTGGCGATGACCTGATTGCCGTTGATGGCCAGACCACCGCCGCCGGCGGACGCGATGCGCTGCTGCACGCGATCCAGAGCAGCGTACCGCTGTTCCAGCCACTCGGCGCGTTGCGAGGCGTGTTTGGCGAGGTCGCGGCCGTGCTCGATGTGGCTGGCGATGCGGGGGCGCAATTGCTTGCCCGCCATGGCCTCGGATGGGGAGGCGGGCTTCTCGGCAGATTTATCGGCAGGCTCGAAGTACGCGCTGACGGCAGCGTCGAGCGCGTTGGCCGCGTTGGTAATGGTGGCGTAACTGGGGGTCCGCCCGGCCTGCAGGTACTCGATGACAGTCTGAT
Organism: Steroidobacteraceae bacterium; assembly: GCA_035542375.1. Classification (GTDB taxonomy): domain Bacteria; phylum Pseudomonadota; class Gammaproteobacteria; order Steroidobacterales; family Steroidobacteraceae; genus 13-2-20CM-66-19. The sequence goes on from DATKLO010000030.1 coordinate 30,989, forward strand.
CGTATGCGACCAACGTCGATACAACCGCGCTGGCTCGCTGCGCTCTTGGTTCGTGCTCCGTCTGCATGGCGCGCACAGCATTCACGGCGATGCGGGTGGTGCGGGTGGCCAGGTAGTGGCCGGCGATGATCACGGCGGCAACGGCGGCCAGGCCCAAAGCCAGGCGACTCCCTATCCCTAAGCGTAGCCAGCGGCTGCCCGTCCACTCGGTCCGCGGGCCTGCTTCGGCGCGGGCGGCGTTGATGGAATCAGCCGTTTGGGAGGGGATTTCCAGCATATGACATAAGCCATGACCCACGGACGCACGGCTTCGGCCGCAGTGGCTCTTCGGCTTCGCACCATGATGAGGGGGAGCCGGCGGGGGGTTCCGTGGTGGCCATCTCAGAAGTGCAACCGCGGAACGGGCCGGGGAGTCGGCGGGTGAGGCCGGGCCACGCTACGGTCGCCCCGGAGGGCCCGCGGGCCCGAAGCAAGTCCATGTTTGCTTTATAATGTCGGGATGACGGAGATGAGGGGAACATGACCGAGATCGCTGATACCTTCGACTCGGCCTTCACGAAAGCCGTCGACCTGGGGAATAGGCTGGCCGACAAGGACAAGGACGCCGATCTGTGGGATATCGCCGACGGGCTGCTGGCGGGAGCGTTGCAGTACTGGCTGTATTCCCGCCAGCCGTGCGGTGATCCTCGCTGCCAGGACTGCATGCCCATCAGCACGGCTGAAGGGCGCATGGCCGAGCTCAAGCGACTGATGGAACAACTCGCCGCCGAGAGCGAATACTTCCACACGCCTACCGACGCCAACGCCGGGCGGGCCTGAAAACGCAGGACCCGCGAGGGAACCTCGCAGGCCTGTGCATACGCGTCGTTTTTCCTAGGCCGATGCCGCAGCGGCCGGCATAGTCGTGCTTGCCACATCTCCCAACGCCTGCTCGAAAAGGTGGAAGCCCTCCTTGAGCAGCGCGTCGCTGATCGTCAGTGGTGCGAGGAAACGAATGACGTTGGCGTAAACGCCGCAGGACAACAGGATCAGCCCGCGCTTTCCTGCGGCCTGAACCAGCGCCTTCGTCAGGTCGGCATCGGGCGAGTCCGCCCGACCGTTCTTCACCAGCTCGATGGCCACCATGGCCCCGAGTGAGCGGATTTCACCGATGCACGGGAAGCGCGCCTGCAGCCCACGCAGACGTGACGTCATGAATTGGCCAATGTGACCAGCACGGTTCAACAGCTGCTCTTCGCGGATGACATCAAGGACGGCGAGCCCGGCTGCGCAGGCGAGAGGTGATCCCGCGAAAGTGCCGCCCAGACCACCGGGCACTGGTGAATCCATGATGTCAGCCTTGCCGATCACCGCCGAGAGCGGTACACCGCCGGAGACGCTCTTCGCAATGGTCATCAGGTCGGGTTCGATGCCCGCGTACTCCACCGCGAACATGCGCCCCGTACGCGCGAAGCCCGTCTGGATCTCGTCCACGATCAGCAGAATCCCGTGCTGGTCGCACAGGGTGCGCAGCTTGCGCAGCAGTTCCGCCGGGGCGACATAGAAGCCGCCTTCCCCCTGTACGGGCTCGATGATGATCGCGGCCACGCGCGCGGGATCCACATCCGCCTTGAACAATTGCGACAGCGCGTCCAGCGAATCATCCACGGACACGCCGTGGTAGCTCATCGGGAAGGGGATATGGAACACCTCGGGCAGCATGGGGCCGAAACCCGCCTTGTAGGGCTGCACCTTGCCGGTCAGGCTGACGCACGCAAGCGTACGTCCGTGGAAGCCAC
>DATKLO010000031.1:0-2676 GCA_035542375.1 Steroidobacteraceae bacterium
GCGGTCAACTCCCCGCCGGCCGCGGCCCACTTGACCCAGTTCACGATGCGGCGTGAGAGTGGGTACGGCTCCCACCCGACGCCGCGACCGGGCGGGTTGCCGGCAACCCAGCCGGACAGCAGATCCTGATGCCAGGCGCGCCGGGCGTCTGCCTCACGCGCATTCAGGTCATCGAAATAATGCAGGTGATAGACCCAGAGCCGGGAAGCATCCGGTGGCTCCCAGGCGCCGCGCTCGAGCGATCGCTCCTCGTTCAGGAAGCGGAATCGGCCTGGGCCCGGCAACGAAGATTCCGGATGCACCGGTTCAACAAAGGTCCCTGGAGCGGACCGGCGCTGCGGAGCCGCACCGAGCTGCGGTCTCGGGCGGTAGAGAGTGAACCAGACCCGCCCGGCAATCTGGACCGGACGCAAATGGCGCAGCGTGTGGAAGTACAGCAGCGGCGTGTTCACAACGCAGCCGCCCCGGTCAACGCGCTAGGCACGACAACATCTCCGGCGCGCACCGTCGCACGGATGCGCTGTGATACCGCATCAGGTGATCCCGAAACTCAGGGCCAGCAGGCCGAAGTATTCGTGGAACGCGGTTTCGGTCTTGCGCAAGGCCGTGCCGGAGGGTGGCGACCACCAAGACTGTCCGCGCGGTGAAGGATCGGTGAGGTTGCCGGTCTGCGCCGCGATGGCGTGCAGACCTACGCGTTTGCAATGTTCCATCGCCCGGGGCATGTGTGCCGCCGAGGTCACCAACAGGACGGGCGCGTCACCGATTCGGTCATGGATCGCACGGATCTCGGCCCCCGTGTCGGTCGGCGTCTGGATCAGCAGCAACGCCTGAGACGGCACGCCCAGTTCGGTCGCCGCAAGTGCATAGCCTCGCGCCGCCGGCGGATCGCCGGAACTTGGACCACCGGACACGATCAGTGTGGCCGTGGGAAGCTGGCGATACAGCCGGATACCCTCCGCGAGCCGGATCACCGCATCGGCTCCGAGTGCGCCCGTGACCGACAGGCCCTCGCGCGGCTGATAGCCACTGCCCAGCACGGCCACATAGCGCGGCGCTGGCACGATGGCTGCCGCATTCACGACAGAGTGGTAGCGCGTTTCCAACGGGTGCAGCAAGGCGCGCCCGACAAATCCGCAACAGGCGGCAACGGCCAGCACCGACGCGCCACCGATGAGAAAGTGTCCCGCGCTTCGCCGGCCCGCTGCCCGCAGGGCGAGTCCGATCAGCGCGATGATCAGGCTGAGCGGAATGGGCATCAGCCACGCGCCCAGCACGAGTTTCACGGCGGACACGGTGCGAACCCCTGCTGGCGGGCGGCCTCGCCGACGGCAATGCTGAAACGGCTCACTTCGAGCAGTTCCGCGAAAGGAATCGGCGACGGGGTGCCCGCGCGTACTGCCTCCAGGAAGGCCGACACACAGGCCTCCTGGCCCTTGTCCTGGCGCCACAACCGCAAGGATCCGCGCGCGCCGAACCCGAAACCGCGCAACCGGCGAAAATTGTCGAGCTGCAGGATGCGGCCGCCACAAAACACTTCGACCCGTTCCTTGGGAAAGGATGCGTGACCGCTCGCCAGGTAGTGCAGCGTGCCGACCGAGCCGTCGGCAAATGACAGTGTGACGGTGACCTTGTCGTTCTCGAAGCCACCCGTGGCCGGGCTGCCGAGGGCTGCAACCTGCCAGCCGGTGATCGGCGCCCCCGTGAGGAAACGCATCAGGTCGATGAAATGACAGCCCTCGCCCACCAGCCGACCCCCGCCTTCGCTCACGGACTGGGTCCAGTGACTGCCCGGTATCGCGCCGGCATTTACGGTGACCAGCAGCGACTTCGGCCCCGGCAGGGTCTGCAGCAACGACTTCATGCGCCGTACGTGTGGCGCAAAGCGGCGGTTGAAACCCACCATCAGCAGCGGCCGCCTGCCGGCCTGACCCACGTCGCCGGCCTGACTGGCCTGACTGGCCTGATCGGCCCGATCCGCGTGCGCGGTTTGCACATTGTGTACGGCGTACGCGACCTCAAGCGCCTCCAGTTCGTCCAGGGTCAGCGCAAGGGGTTTCTCCACGAATACATGCTTGCCCGCGCGCAATGCCTGCGCGGCCAGCGCCGCATGCGTGTCGTGTCGTGTTGCAATGACAACGACATTCACACGCGGGTCCGATATCACGGCAGCCGCGTCCGTTGACACTTCGGCGAAGCCAAACTTGCGGCCGAGGTGGGCCGCGGTGACCCCGCCGTTGCTGGCGATCGCGATCAGTCGCGGCGCGCCCCGGACGAAAGCCGGAATCAACACGCGCGCCGCATAGTTACCCGCGCCGATGACGCCCAGTGCCGGCGCGGCCCCGGGTTGCGGCTCCCGGGTCGCAAGCTGCGCGAGCTGAATGGTCCGCTGCGGGGGAGCGGCGCTCGCGCGCTGCCCGTACTCGAGCACAATGCCCAGGTACGGCTCGGTGTTGCCGGCCAGGATATCGTAGGCGCGCGGTGCATCGGCGAGAGCGAACCGATGCGTGACGAGCGGCTGCACATCGAGCGTGCCCGCGGCCAGCAGGTCCAGCACGGCTTCGAAGTTGCGCTGTTCGGTCCAGCGCACCAGGCCGAAGGGATAGTCATGGCCGTCACGCTCGTAGGCGGGGTCGTAGCGACCGGGCCCGTAGGAGCAGGAGACTTGGAAAGACA
>DATKLO010000032.1:0-14819 GCA_035542375.1 Steroidobacteraceae bacterium
TAGCGCCGCCGGTGTATCGTCTCCCATGGTGGCCTCGCTTTGGTCTGGTTCTTGGTCGTGTGGTAACTGCCAGTGAACCAGATCGAGGCCACCGCCTCAAAATGTGCGAAAAATAGGTTACGTCATCGCGCCACGCGGGCCTTCGGGGGCGCCTGCGAGAATGCAGGCCGCGTACCGCGTCTCAGGCTCGAGGAGGGTCTGATGACGGAGATCCGCAAAATCGTGCCGGCGCCGGAGTACCAGCAGGTATTCGCGGATGAACTCAGGCGGGTGTTGAATGAGGGCGCGAAGGGCGCGGACGCCGAGCGCGAGCAACGCCGGGCGCGGCTCGCACGCCTCGATGTTGAAATCGACCGCTACGTGGAAGCCATCGCCAACGGCATTGCGAGCGCGACGCTGAAGGAGCGTCTGACTGCGGCGGAGAGTGAGCGCGCGCAACTGCGCGCAGAAGATCTGGAGACGCCGCGCGTGCGCAAGATAGTTGAATTCCTACCGAGCTTCACGGCCCGTTTCGAGAAGGTCGTGGGCGACATCGCCGACCTGTCACGCATCCTGCAGAAAAACGTTGTTGAGGCGCGCGAGGAACTGCGCGGTTATCTGGGTGGTGGAGTGACCATGATCCCCCGGAAAGGGGGCGGAATCATCGCCGAGGCGCGCCTGGACGGAGCGGCCCTGATGCAAAAAGTCCTTGGAAATCAACGGAATATATGTGTGGTAGCGGGGGCAGGATTTGAACCTGCGACCTTCGGGTTATGAGCCCGACGAGCTGCCAGACTGCTCCACCCCGCACCAGTTCGAGCCGCGCATTATACGAGGTGCGAGCCGATCCGGCAACGGTAAAGCAACTCATATAGTGCCCCAGGGAGGGCACCCAGCCCGCTACTGCAGCGACATGTCCTTCGCCACGGGCGTCGGATGGGATGGCTTTACGCCGGAAACCGATCCGTAGTGCGGCAGCACCCCATGCTGACCACGCAGGCGCTCGCTGCTTCCAAGCAGCTTGAACAGCGTATCGGGATTCACAGGCTTGATGAGGTGGTGATCGAAGCCAGCGCGGCGTGAGTGCTCGAGCGCTTCGGGAGTACCATAGCCAGTGAGCGCGATCAGCGAAACGCGGAGGTTCGAACCGGCTTCCTCGCGGATGCGGCGTACGACTTCGTAGCCATCCAGGCCGGGGAGACCGACGTCGATGAACGCCACGTCGAGATCCGCCTCGGTGCGCAGCAGGCGCAACCCGGCGTAGCCATCTTCGGCCTCGATTACCTGGTGTCCGTCGAGTTCGAGCATGAGACGAAACATCTCCCGAGCATCGCGATTGTCCTCAACAATCAGCACCCGCCGCCGGACCGCCCCGGGACGGGGGGCAGGGGTCATCGCTGCCGCCGCGCCAACCGCCCTCACCCGCGGGAAGTGCAGCGTGAACAGGCTTCCCTTGCCCGGACCGTCGCTGTCCGCGCTCACCGTGCCCCGGTGTAACGTCACCAGGCGCTTGACCAGGGTGAGACCGATGCCCAGGCCGCCCTGCGCCCGATCGAGCGTCTGCTCGCCCTGCACGAACAGATCGAAGATCCGCGGCAGCAGGTCCGGCGAGATGCCGAAACCATTGTCCTGGATGCGCAGCACCGCTTCTTCGCCTTCCACGGCAAGCGAGATCCTGATGCTCCCGCCCTGCGGCGTGTACTTCACCGCGTTGCCGATGATGTTCGACAGGATCTGCTCCATCCGCACCACATCGCCCTCGACCCAGACCGGCTCGACCGACATCGCGAAACGTCGGGTCGTTTCACGTTCCGCGAACACCGCTGTAGTGCGCTTCACCAGGTCGCACAGATCGAGAGTGCGCCTCTCCAGAATGATCTTGCCGGTCACCACGCGACTGACGTCGAGCAGGTCATCGACGAGCCGCGCCAGGTGCTGCACCTGTCGGGCGATGATGAAACGCGCGCGAGAACTGGCATTCGCATCTCCTCTGGCAGCGTCGAGGACCTGCACCGCAGCGGTGATCGCACTGAGCGGATTGCGCAGTTCATGCGCCAGCATCGCCATGAACTCGTCCTTGGCCTGACTCTGCTGCTCGGCCCGATCTCGGCCGTTCTGTGCGTCGAGCAGTTCGCTGAGGTCGGTGATGATCAGGTGCCGACGCTCGATGCCGTCGCACTCGGACGTTGTGAGGGACATCAGCACATCGATCAGTCGCCCGTCGGCCGCTGTCAGCCGCGAGCGCCGCTTGCCCGTGCCTGCATCGAGGAGCTCGTGATACAGCGGCCGGTCGCAGACGTTGACGAAGCGTTCCATCGACCCGCCGATGACACTCTCGAGAGGCGCCACAACCAGCTCTGCAAAACGGCGGTTGCAGTAGGTAATGTCCCCATCCGTCGTCAGGATGGCAGCGCCCTCGGGCATCTGTTCGACGAGATTGCGGTAGGGCTGCTCCGCCGTACGCAGCGAATAGATCTGGTCGCCATCCGGTCCCTGCACGACGAACGCATCGATTTCGCCGCAACGGACCGCGCGCAGCGTCTCCTCGGCCTCGTCCAGGCGGGCCGTCAACTCTGCGATGCGTTCGTCCGTTTGCGTTCTTTCCAGCATGACTAGGGAGTTTGCACCCGGGGGACCAGATCGAGCCCGACGAGAATCCTGTCCTCATTGGACATATCGCCGATCAGACGGCGCAGGGGAAGCGGCAGTTTCTTGATCAGCGTCGGCGCGGCGAACAGCTGTTCGGAGCGGGCCACGGCCGGCTGCTGATACACATCGATGACCTGGAGCTCATAGCGCCCCTCGAGGTGCTTGGCGCAAAAAGCCCGCACGTTGTCCACCGCACGCGCCGACCGGCTCGTCATCCCGGCCACGTATAGGCGCAGAATGTAGCGGTCGGTAGCGTCCGCATCCAATTCCATATCCGTGATCGCGTCCGGCAGGTCTGGAGTGGTATCTGACACGATGCCCCTAGAGCGCTTCCGCGCGCAGATCCAGACCGCTCAGCACACGCTGGGTGTTGGACAGGTCGCCGATGATCTTTTTTACGGGTTCGGGCAGCCGGCGCACGAGGGTCGGGACCGCCAGGATCTGGTCGCGGCGCGCCTGGGCCGGATCGCGCAGCAGATCGATCATCTCGATCTGGTAGCGATCAGCGAGGTACAGCTCGCAGAACTGCTTGAGATTGACGAAGGCACGCATGCAGCGCGGGGTCTGGCCCGCGACATACAGGCGCAACACGAATTCACGGCATCCGGCATCCGGGCTGTTTGTTACCGCCGGGACGGGACGCGCTGCCACGGCACTCATTCTCCAACCGCCGTGGGCGTACTGCGCAGGCCCGGGTGTCCAAGCAGGCGTAACCCCGAGGCCGTCAGCTCAAACTCGCGGATGCGGTTCGAGTGCGACATGCCGCGGGATTTCAGGATGCTCAGACGCCGGCGACGCTCGCCGCCGACTTCATCGGTGCCCAGCACGATCCAGGCATCCATCAGCGATGAGACGCCGCTTTCACCATCTGCCACCTGGTTGTTAGTGCCCGCGAGACTGGTGAACAGGCTCGTGACCTCGCTGACATTCAGAAAGTCGATGATGCGCGTGAGCATGGCGCGTACCTCGTTGGGGGAGCCGATGCTCACCAGATTGGTGATGGGATCGGCGATGGCGACCGTGGGACGGAACTCGCGCACCAGCTGATGCATCATGGCGAGATGGGTCTCGAGTCCCGCTCGCGAGGGACGTTCGGCATGAAAACGCAGCAGCCCCTGCGTGACCCAGGGCTGCAGGTCGATGCCGATCGAACGCATGTTGCGCATCAGCTTGTGGGGCGATTCCTCGAACAGGAAGTACAGGCACCGTTCGCCGCGCCTGCAGGCGGCATCGGCGAAATGCGCTGCAAGACTCGTCTTGCCCGTTCCGGCGGAGCCCGAAACGAGCACGGTGCTTCCCCTGTAATAACCGTGATTGCCCAGCATGCCGTCGAGCTCGGCGATGCCCGATGATATGCGTTGCAGGGATGCACGATGTGACAGACCCAGGGACGTCACCGGCAGGACGCTCAGACCGTCGCGGCCGATGAGAAACGGATACTCGTTCGTTCCATGGTGAGAGCCGCGGTATTTCACCACGCGGAGTCGTCGGGTGGAGACCTGCTCGGTCACCCGGTGGTCGAGCAGGATGACCGCGTCGGAGACATATTCCTCCAGTCCCTGGCGTGTGAGCGTGCCTTCCCCGCGCTCCGCCGTGATGACGGCGGTCAGCCCGCGCTCCTTCAGCCAGCGGAACAGGCGGCGCAGTTCTGCGCGCAGTATGTTGGAATTACTCAGTCCGGAGAACAGCGACTCGATCGTGTCGAGCACTACGCGGCGCGCCCCGACCGAGCGCACGGCATGGTCAAGTCGCACGAACAGTCCCTCGAGATCGTATTCGCCGGTTTCTTCGATCTCGCTGCGCTCGATGCGGACGTAGTCCACGAACAGCTTGCCGGCGTCCGCGAGGGCGGCGAGGTCGAAGCCGAGCGAGGCCACATCCCCTGCGATCTCACCGCCGCTCTCCTCGAACGTCATGAGCACGCCGGGTTCGCCGTAAAGCTGGGCGCCGTTCACCAGGAAGCTGGTCGCCAGCAGGGTCTTGCCGGACCCTGCGCCTCCACAGACCAGGGTCGGACGACCCAGCGGCAGGCCGCCGTGGGTGATCTCGTCCAGGCCCTGGATGCCGGTGGGCGCTTTGCCAATCTCTCGCGGTTGCACGCGGGCCGTTTCCTCGTACGGGGTGTTCGGCACTGCCAAGCAAATTGCAGTCCCGGCCCCCCTGGGGGTCGCAGGCCCGCCTTGCATAAGCTCGAGGTCCAGCCCAAGGCCGGTGCAGACTCACAGCCGGTGCAGACTCACAGCCGGTGCAGGTGCACGGGCCGGTGCAGGTTCACGGACCGGGTGCCGGCCCCGGGGGGGTCAGGCCCCGCCCGCCGCCGCCCGGATACGGGCCGCCAGCGCCGTGGCCTCCTCGCGATCCAGCGCCCCGGCCGGCCAGCCGATCCCCAGCCCCTCGGTCCGGCTGGGCTTGGGAATGATGTGGAAATGCACGTGCAGCACGGCCTGGTGCGCCCCGGCGCCATTGTTCTCCAGGACGTTGTATTCCCTGACGCCAGTCGCCTGCATCACGGCGCGGCACAGCCGGGGTAGCACCCGGCCGAGGGCCGCCGCGGACTCGTCCGAGAGCTGGTCCAGCGTCTCGGCCGGCTCCTTGGGGATGACGAGCGTATGACCCCGGGACAGCGGATTGATGTCCAGGAAAGCGAGCACCCGGTCATCCTCGTACACCTTGTGACAGGGGATGGTGCCCGCGAGGATCTTGCCGAAGATGGTGTCAGCCATGGCGGTGCGTTCCGAAAGTGACGGCCGGTCGGGACCCTATTGTGCCATCACGAAAATGCGCAGCGGTTGGCGGTTTGGCGCCGGCGGCTGCGGCAAAGTTAACGGAACATGTGCGATTCCCGCACGTCTATGGTGGACCGCGGACCGGAGCGAGCCAACCCTGCAACCGGAGCGCACCGCAGATTGCGAGTACCGATGCTAGAGACCCTGACCCGACTGTTCTCGCCGTTCCGGCTCATGAAGGATGTGAACCGTGGTTCCTTCGAGGAGCGCGCGGCTGCCCACCGGCACAACCGCCGCCTGCGCGGCGAACTGCCGCCCTGCATGCTGCGCTGGGCGTTCAGTTGCAGCATCGCGATCGCGCTGACGGCGTTCTTCGATGCCCTGGGTGGCAGTTCCGTGGCGTCAGGTCCGCCCAACGTGTTCGTGTTGCTGGCGGCCGCCTGCGCCACTTTCATCGCCTGCGGCGTGTGCGTGCTGTTCGTTACAGCCTACGTGTATTTCTATCTCGCCCACAGCGAGATCTAGCGGCGGATCCGCAACGAACTGTGCCGGCGCGCTACACACGCCGACACATGAGGCCGCACCAGGTCAGTGGTTAGCGACGCGCGGACTGTCGCGTCGGAAAGGCGATCCCCAGCCGGCGCATCTTCCGATAGAGCGTATTGCGGCCGATGCCGAGCTTCGAGGCCACCCGGCTGATGTTGCCGTGATGCAGGTCGATCTCACGCAGCAGCGCGGCCCGCTCGGCTTTCTCCAGCGGATTGAGCGATTGCGCTTCGGGTGAACTCTCCTTCGGCTGCGCCTCCGCCACCGGCACCCCGATCCCGTAGTCGGCCGGCAGGTTGGCCACATCCAGCCTGTCGCTCGTGCGCATGGCGATCATCCCGCGCAACACATTGCGCAACTGCCGGATGTTGCCGGGCCACGAGTACGCGCACAGCGCATCGATCAGATCCTCGCTCAGTGTCACCGCCGGAGTGGCTGCAACCTCCTGGGCGAAGATATGGCGGATCAGCGCGCTTCGGTCCTGGCGCTCGCGCAGCGGCGGCAGTGCCAGCACCAGGCCCTGCAACCGATAGAAGAGGTCCTCGCGGAACTCGCCGCGCCGCACCTTTTCCTGCAGGCTCCCACGGATCGCGCACACCAGCCGCACATCCACCTTGATCGGGGAATCGCAGCCGTGCGGCATCACCTCGCGCTCTTCGATCACGTGCAGCAACTGCGCCTGCAACTCGAGCGGCAAGTCGCCGACATCGTCCAGGAACAGCATGCCGCCGTTGGCCTGCACGATGCGGCCGCGGTCGGCTTCAGCCTGGCCAGTGGCGCCGGGACGGCCGAACAATTCGCTCTGCATGAGCATTTCGGGGAGCGAGCCGCAGTTCACGGCCACGAAGGGCTTGTCGGCTCGTTCGCTGGCCGAGTGGAGCGCGCGCGCGAAGAACTCCTTGCCGGAGCCGGATTCGCCCACCAGCAGCAGCGGGATGTCTCGCGACTCCAGCCGCTTGGCGGCCTGGATGTTGCGTCCCATGACCGGATCGCCGAGGTCCAGCTCATCGAGGATGCTGCTGCCGATGCCGGGGCTCGCGCGCTCCTCGTCGGGAGTGAGTGTCTGTTTGCCGGACTGGGCGCGCTTGGAGTGGGGCGCCTGTGCGACGGCAAAGAAGCGTCCGCCATGGCGCGTCTCGTAGATCGGCAGGGCGTGGAACGACTTCTTCTGGCTGCGACCCAACAGGGCCGACAGCGAGATATTGAATACCCGCTCGAGTGGCGCGCCGATCAGCTCGCTCGCGCCCTTGCAGCCGAGCTGGAAGAGGGCGTTGCGGTCCAGGGCGACGATGTTGCCCGTGCCATCGAGAGCGATGATGCCTTCGCCCCATGTGCCGACCAGTTCGGGCCGGCTGTGGAAGCGCACCACGAAGGCGTCGCGGAAGCGGTTGAGGAACAGCCGGTTCTCGATCATCTGCGCCGACATGTTGACCAGCACGAGCGTGTGCTGCTGGGCGCGATCGGATTCCCCGGACGCATCGAGCACGGCAACGAGCTCGCCGCGGTAATCGAAAATCGGCGCCGCGCAGCAGGTGAGACCGGTGTTGCGCGAGAAGAAATGCTGATCGCGGTGGATGATGAGCGGCGCGCGCTCGAACAGGCAGGTGCCCATCCCGTTGGTGCCTCCGTGCTCCTCACTCCACACCGCCCCGAGCACCAGCCCGGTGCGGAAGGCGGCGTTGCGAAAGCTCAGATCGCCGTAGTAGTCGAGCAACACCCCGTCGTGGTCGGTCAGGATGATCGAATACCCCGAACCGGCCAGCTGATGGTAGAGATGTGCCATCTCGGCGTCGGCAAAAGAGACCAGCTCGAGATTGAGCTCCTTGCGTGCCAGGCGCTCCTCGCGCGGCAGGACATAGGGCTCACGCTGGGACTGCGGGTCCAGGTGGAACTGGTTCAGACAGCGCAGCCAGGAGCGCTTCACGTAGTCTGGAGTGCTCGCGCTGTCCTCGCGCGAGGTGCCCCTCAGCACCGACTGGATATAACGGGCATGGCTACCGATCGGCTGGAGCATTGCCTTTCCCCCTCGTCTGTGGCGGAGCTCCCGGTGATCGCCGTTGGCGTTCACCTGCCGATCGATTATGCCACGCGTACGGGACATTCTCCCGGCGAGCATCGAATTCGATACACCGCACCGGGCGATTGCTCCCTTTTGGAACACCGCGCGCACAGGCTTGCGCTGGGAGCGTCTGCTGTTGCTCCCACGGTCCACGCGTATAGATTTTAGCCGTTGGACTCGCGACGGGGATGCGCGCAGACTGCGGCACCGTCCCGGCGCCAAAAGGCCCGAAAAGTAGAGCTGGAAAGTCAATCCTTATGAAAACCAAAGCTGCAATTGCCTACGCGGCCGGCAAGCCCCTGGAAGTGGTGACCCTGGACCTGGAAGGTCCCAAGGCGGGTGAGGTACTGGTCGAGATCAAGGCCAGCGGTGTGTGTCATACCGATGAATTCACGCGTTCCGGAGCCGATCCGGAAGGCCTGTTCCCGGTGGTCTTCGGTCACGAAGGCGCCGGTATCGTGGTCGATGTCGGGCCCGGCGTGACCACCCTGAAGAAGGGCGATCACGTGATCCCGCTGTATACCCCCGAGTGCCGCCAGTGCAAATCCTGCCTGTCGCGCAAAACCAACTTGTGCACCGCCATCCGCGCCACCCAGGGCAAGGGCGTGATGCCCGATGGCACGAGCCGCTTCTCCATCGGCGGCAAGATGGTGCACCACTACATGGGCTGTTCCACTTTTTCCAACTACACGGTGTTGCCGGAGATCGCGCTGGCGAAGATCCGCGAGGATGCGCCCTTCGAGAAGGTCTGCTACATCGGCTGCGGCGTGACGACTGGAGTGGGCGTGGTGATCAATACGGCCAAGGTCGAACCCGGCGCCAATGTCGTGGTGTTCGGCCTGGGCGGCATCGGTCTGAACGTCATCCAGGGCGCCAGGATGGTCGGCGCCAACAAGATCATCGGCGTGGACATCAACCCCAAGCGCAAGGTGCTCGCCGAGAAGTTCGGCATGACGCACTTCGTCAACCCGAAGGAGATCCAGGGTGATGTGGTGGCGCACCTGGTGGCCCTGACCGACGGCGGCGCGGACTACAGCTTCGAGTGCGTGGGCAGCGTCGAGCTGATGCGCCAGGCGCTGGAGTGCTGCCATCGCGGCTGGGGTGTTTCGACCATCGTCGGCGTCGCCGGCGCCGGCCAGGAGATCAAGACGCGACCGTTCCAGCTGGTGACCGGCCGGGTCTGGAAGGGTACGGCCTTCGGCGGCGCCCGTGGCCGCACCGACGTGCCGAAGATCGTCGACTGGTACATGGACAAGAAGATCAACATCGATGACCTGATCACGCATGTCATGCCGCTGGAGAAGATCAACGATGCGTTCGATCTGATGCACAAGGGCGAGTCCATCCGCTCGGTCGTCACGTTTTAGAGGTGCGAGACCATCGCCGCCGGCGGGTCACCGGCGCGCGGCAGTCTCCGGCAATCATCAACCGCTGAAAGGAACAACATCATGGCTGTCAAAATTCATCCCGCCGTGGACAATGGCGTCAAGCCCGGGGCCGCCAACTTCGCCGGCGGCACCCTCACCTGCAAGTGCGCGAGCGCGCCTGTCACGGTCAGCCTGAAGGGCAACGTCTCGTTCAACCACGTCTGCGGCTGCACCAAGTGCTGGAAGCCCGAAGGCGCGGTGTTCTCGCAGATCGCCGTCATCTCGCGCGACAATCTCTCCGTGACCGCGAACGGCCAGAAGCTGAAGATCGTGGATCCGGCGGCAGCGATCCAGCGCCACGCCTGCACCGGCTGCGGCGTGCACATGTACGGCCGCATCGAGAACAAGAACCATCCCTTCTACGGCTTCGATTTCGTGCACACCGAGCTGTCGAAGGACAGCGGCTGGGCGGCGCCGGAATTCGCGGCTTTCGTCTCCTCGATCATCGAGTCGGGCTACAAGCCCGATGGCATGGGCGCCGTGCGCGCGCGCCTTAAGGAACTGAAGCTCGAGCCGTATGACTGCCTCAATCCGCCGCTGATGGATGCCATCGCGACGCATACGGCCAAAGCCAAGGGCGTTCTCCCCGCCTGACCCTGCTCCGGGCACTGACGCCCGCACGGTAATCCGTGCGGGCGTCGTCTTCGCACTTCCACGACGCCATCTGCGCGAGCGCACCGCACGCGTTTCGGATCAGCCGCGGCGGATGAGGTGCGGCCCCAGATCGGCCAGCGATCGGCAGCCCAGCTGCCCCAGGACTCGGTCAGTCTCGCTCGTGAGGATCTGCAGGGCCCGCTGCACTCCCTGCTCGCCTCCAGCGATCAACCCGTAGAGCGTCGCGCGCGCGATCATCACGGCGTTGGCTCCGAGGCAGAGGCCTTTGACGATGTCGGTTCCCCTGCGGAAGCCACTGTCGACGATTACCGTAAGTTTCTGACCGACGGCCGCGACGATCTCGGCGAGAACCTCGATTGGAGCGACGCAGGAGTCGAGCTGCCGGCCCCCGTGATTGGTTACAACGACGCCGTCGCAGCCAAGAGTCGCGGCGCGCCGGGCGTCCGCGACGTTGAGCACACCCTTGATCAACAGCTTGCGCGGCCAATGTTCGCGGATCCATGCGATGTCATCCCACGTGATACTCGAGGCGAACATCGGCGGCAGGATCGTGCTGCCGCCGACGGCACGTGAGGCTCCCGGAGGCAGGAATTCCTCGAGATTCCTGAATCGCGGCATGCCATGGCGGATCAGGACTTCATAGAGCCAGCGAGGATGGCGCAACGTATCCAGCGTGGTACGCAAGCCTGGCTTCCCCGGCGCACGGTAGTTCCTCCGGTCCCACTCGCGACTCCCAAACACATTGGCGTCCGTAGTGAACACGAGGGCTTCGTAACCGGCGGCGTCAGCCCGACGAATGATGTTTTCCGCTACGGCGCGGTTCTGCAGCACATACAGCTGCATCCACAGCCGGCCTCCCGCATTGCGGGCCACATCCTCGAGGCGCACGGTGGACACCGTGCTCAGGCAGAAAGGGATCCCCAGGCGTGCGGCTGCGCGCGCCAACAGGGTGTCTCCTTCGTGGCAGAGCAGTCCGTTGCCGCCGGTTGGCGCGATGATCAGGGGCGCCGGCATTTCCCGCCCGAACAGACTGGTGCGCTGGTTCCGGCTGGCGGTGTCCACCAGTGTGCCGGGCACGAGGCACAGAGATTCCAGCGCCGTGCGATTGCGGCGCAGGGTCAGCTCGTCCTCCGCGCCCCCTTCGACATACTCGAATATGAAGCCCGGCACGCGGCGGCTGGCCAGCACACGCAGATCCGCGATGTTGAGCGCTTGCTCCACATTGCGGGCCTGCGCGGGCCGCCGCTTCCAGGGCATGTGACTACTGCTGCGCCAGGTCGATCCGGTAGGCCGTGAAGACACCCGTGGCGGTGTCGTACCGGCCAACCGCGACGAGCTTCTGCAGCGCGTTCGTCCCGCTGAGCGTCGAGGTGACCTTCGACAGGAAGCTCGTGTAGCTGTTGAACATGAACAGGCCGGTGGTCGGATTGCCGATGGCCAGCTGGTTCGTGCGGGTGGTGTCCGGCACGATCGTCGGGTTCACCAGTGGACTGGTGAGGTCGATGCTGGTCGGGCCCGTCTCGACGTAGTGTTCGGCACCCAGATGGCTGTTGGACATGTTGACCACGAGTCCGGAGCTCGTGGCGCTGAGGAAGGGCGCGGTGGCTCCGCCGTTGGTCCACTCGATGACCAGCAGCTGCTCGGTCTGGTCACCCGGGGTCACGGCGCTGGCGATGAAGTCGGGCGGTGCGGCACCGAACGCCGTCACAAGCCCATCCGCGCGCAACAGCGTACCGACGGGATTGCCGCTCACATCCAGCGAGCCTGTGTCGAGTACGTAATGAGCCGGGTCCGATTGCAGCGACGCGCTCGTGCCCGTGCCGGTGAAGTTGAGAGTCGCCGGGACGTAGTCACCCAGCGTGACCAGATCGAGTGTCGCTGTCCCGGAGGTCGCGCCGGCCAGCAAGGTACCCCAGGCCCGGGTGGGTGTGAGCCGCACCAGTCCGGCGGTGGCGTCCAGCGACACCGGATTGCCCGAGGAGTCGGTCGTCAGGCTGCCGCCGATGTCCACCTGCTGCCCGACGGAGATCGATTGTATGGTGATCCCCGTGGCATTGGGCTGTCCGTCCACGCTAACGATGGTGTTGGTACTGACTGTCACGGGGATCGAGTTCTGGAACGTGAGGGGGCCTTGGGCCGTAGCGCCAACCTCGTTGAAGATCGTCGCGCCGTGGATGGTCAGCGTGTTGCCGGATCGGGCCGATACCGTGCCCTTGACGCGCGTCTCACTCAGGTTCTCGAGACTGGTGCCGGCATACACCTGCGTCGCGTTGAACGACGGAGTCAGGGAATTCAGGGCGCCGAGGGTTCCGTAGGCGGCGATGATCGTGCTGACCGGCAGGTTCTCCAGCGCAGTCAGTCCTGCGTTGCCGAGATAGTTGACGCCATCGATGTTGTACGTGGTCTGCGCGTTGGTATTGACCGTGATCGCGCCCAAGGCACTGATCTCGTCGTAGAACGGCCGCATGTTCATCGTGAAGCCGCTGGAGTTCGTGTCTGCGACCACGAACAGGCCACGCGCCCGGAACGGATTGGTGTAGGTCGGTACCGTCGTGACTGTGACGAACGGCTTGACTGCCACCTTCGCCGTGGTGGCCGAGGTAACCGTGATCACACTGGAGGCGCTCAGGTCGAAGTTGATGTCGAACGGGGTCGAGGTGCCGTTTTTCAGTACCAGCGGATGCGCCGGATCGAATGTCAGGTTGTAGGTCACGGTGGTGACGGCCGCGCCGGTGTCATCCACGACCGTTGCGGCCCTCTCCTGTCCGCCGACCGTCACGAATATCTGGGCGGCGGCATAATTCACCGTGATGGTGCCCGTGGTGTAAGTTCCTTCGGGAACGGCCGGGGCCCCGTAGATCTCGGTCAGGTCGGTGAGCTTGGTGAAATCTACCTGCTGCTGGATGGCGAATGGCTCGACCACGACGCCATCGGAGCGCGTCAGGGTGACATCGGTGATGTAGGCCAGGTAGCTCGTGAATGAGCCGCGGGTCGCGCTGACCGTGATGACAGGCGTACCGTAAGTGATGGTGTTGTGACCGCAACCGCCGCTGAAGAGGCCGAACGCCGCAACGATGCTCCAGATCGCGGCGCGCGCCACCCTCGTCGCGCCCCATCTGGCGCGACTGCATTCGACTGTCATCAATTGGTCTCCCTCGTAAGCTGGGGTTCTGGGCCTTCGGGTCGGTGGTTTAGAGATCCCCGCCGCCGATCCGTTCGCGCGGATTACATTTTGTCACGCTGCCGGTCCCGGTACCCGCCCGCAGGGCCCCGGGCCAATCCTCTACATTGTCAGCCGCCGCGGGCTTTAGTCAATGTTTACGGGGAACCCGGTCACGTTGCCGACGCTCAGGTCGGCAGGGTTTGGATAGATTTCCCGGCTCAGGGTTCCGGTGGGATTGTTCGTGTTCCAGGCCCGGACCGAGATGAAGTAGACCGCCGACAGCAGGGCTGCCGAGGAGGTACCACCAGGCAGCCCCGTGATGGTCAGCTGGCCGCTGCCGCCCTGGGCGAACAGCGAATCCAGGGGCGCGGTGGCCACGATGGCCCCATCGTGGCTCACGATCAGCTCGCCCTTATTGTATTTGCCCTGCGTGGATTGGGTCAGGGCCAGGGACAGCGAATTGGCGGCCGATCCGGACGCCACACTCAGGGGTGGCACAGCGACCAGCACCGTCGCCGTTGAGCTACCCTCCGGAGCGCTTACCGTCGTGGTCAATGCACCATCGGCGAAGAAGGGCGCGGTGGCTGAGACCCGGTAGGACCCGGCACCCTCGAGCGGCGTGGACGTGGTGAGTGGCACGTTCGCACCCGAGGTGAACGTACCGGAATCGACGGTGCCCGTGGAGATCGACTGGTCCTGGGCGAAATTGCGATTGAACGGGTCGATCGGCCGCTCTTCGATCAGGTAGGGCACTTCCCCGGACCCGGGCAGGGTCTGGTAGAACCCCACCAGCGCACCCGCCGGCAGCGGGGCGGTCGTGTTCAGGTTGACGTTGAAGGAATCGGCGCTGCGCGGGGCGAGGGTGCCGACCGAGACCGGCACGCTGTTCGCCGGATCGCCCTGAGTCACACGCACGTTCTTGACGATCAGGGTGGCGATACCCGGTCCGTGCACCACGAGGTCGTAGCTCGTGGGCGTGGAGGTGCTCGTGGCCAGCGGGTACAGGACGAAAGTGCCGTCGCTGCGCACAGGGGCGCTATTCACGGCCACATGCCGCAACCCGTCCGTGCTCAGCGATTCGGCGGTCACCTGAATCTGGACATGATTCACCGTGTTCTCGATGCCAGTCAGGTTCGCGATCGAAACGCTGCCCTGGATTGCCCCCACCGCGGTGCTCACGTAACCGGTGGCATGGGGATTCAGCAGGATGCCCGACACCCCGCTGTACACGAACGGCACCAGGTCGCGGCCGCCATCGATGTTGATGGCAACGGACACTGGTGTGATCGTGTTGGTGGAGGTGCTGCTGGCCGCAACGGTGGTTCCCGTGGTGGTCGTTCCACCGGATGCGCCATCGATTCCGGTGCTCGAGGGTGTGAACACCGAACCCGTGGATGTCGTTCCCGAACTGCTCGTCGCAAGCGGAAAGCTGGCGTTGCTGTCGCGGCTGATGGTGATGCTGGCGGGAATGCCGATGCCCTTGTCGGGATTCTGCAGTTCCAGCGGAAACTGGAACGACGTGCCGGCCGAGTCGACGAAATCCGCCTCGGTATTGAAGATCGCGCCCAGAGACTTCGCGGAAGCGAGCAGCGCCGCGGAGGAGTCCACCGGGATCAAGCGGATCTGGTTGTAGGTGCCCACCGGCAGATTCAGTC
>DATKLO010000033.1:0-18273 GCA_035542375.1 Steroidobacteraceae bacterium
TATCTCGCCGGACTCGGAGTGGACTACCACATCATCCAGCAGGACACCTACAGCGTGGTCAGGCGGGTGATTCCGCAGGGACGCACGATGTGCGGCCTGTGCTCGCGGCTGCGGCGCGGTGCGCTCTATCGCTTCGCCGCCGAGAACGGCATCAGCAAGGTGGCGCTCGGCCATCATCGCGACGATATCGTGGAGACGCTGTTCCTCAACCTGTTCTTCGGTGGCCGCCTCAAGGCGATGGCGCCCAAACTCCTCTCGGAGGATGGCCGGCACATCGTCATCAGGCCACTGGCCTATGTGGCCGAGCGCGAGATCGAGCGCTACGCGCGCGCGCGCCAGTTCCCCATCATCCCCTGCAACCTGTGCGGCTCCCAGGACAACCTGCAGCGGCTCGAGATCAAACGCATGCTCGCCGACTGGGATCGGCGGTTTCCCGGCCGCACCGCCGCCATCTTCTCGGCGCTGCAGCGGGTCGAGCTCGAGCACCTGGCCGATACCCGGCACTTCGATTTCGCCGGACTCGACGGCCAGCGCCTGACCAGGATGACCGAGGCCGACGAGACTGAACTCGAAGGACGGCTCGACTCGCTCGCCATCCGCGCCTGAGGCAAGCGCTCACCGCATGAACGCCTCCGCCTCCGCACCCCCACCACCGCCGCTGCGCAATTCCTACTGGGTGGTTCCCGGCCTGGTCCTCGCAGGCGAGCACCCGGTGAGCCGATCCGGCGAGAAGACCCGGGATCGCCTCGAGCGCCTGCGCGCTGCGGGCATCGAATGCTTCATCGACCTGACACGACCCGGCGAGATGGCGCGCTACGACGAGCAGCTGCCGATGGCTGTGGAGTACCTGCGCAAGCCGATCGAGGATCACGGAGTGCCCCAGTCGCGCGCCGAGATGGCCGGCATCCTCGCCACGATCCGCCTGGCGCAGCAGGAAGGCCGGCCGGTCTACGTGCATTGCCGGGCGGGGATCGGGCGCACGGGGATGGTCATGGGATGTCTGCTGGTCGAGAGTGGTCTGTCGGGCGAGGAGGCGTTGCGGGAGCTCAACCGTCTGTGGCAACAATGCCGCCGCTCGCGCAGCTGGCCGTCCATTCCCGAGACCGACGAGCAGGTGGACTTCGTCCGGCAGTGGACCGCACCGGCGCGGACCGAAGCGGCGGGGCGGATCGAAGCGGCGGCGCGGACCGAAGCGGCGGCGCGGACCGAAGCGACGGCGCTGGTCGGGACAGATGACCCGCTGCTGGATCCCTCGACCCTGTCGGCGGCCAAGGGATTGCGTGACCGCTTCCTGGGCGCGCTAGTGGGTCTGGCCGTTGGGGATGCGCTGGCGGCGGCGACCCAGTTCCGCAGGCCCGGTACCTTCACGCCCGTGGGCGACCTGCTCGGCGGCGGTCCGTTCGATCTGCCGCGTGGTGGATGGTCCGACGACACGGCCATGACACTGTGTCTGGCCGAGAGTCTGCTCGAGTGCGACGGCTTCGATGCGCGCGACCAGGTCGAGAGGTACTCGCGCTGGCAGCAGGATGGCTATCTCTCGGCTACTGGCCAATGCGTCGGGATCACGGCCAGCACCGCGCGGGCGCTCGCGGTGGCCCGCTGGCGCCGCCACGTGTTTGCCGGCTCCCACGATCCGGACCAGCTCGATCCCGAGCCGCTGTCCCGGGTGGCCGCCGTGGCGCTGTTCCATTTCGCCACGCTCGAGGCCGACCTCAATGTCGCGGCGGACGCGGCACGCACCACCTGCCAGGCGCCCGGTGTGCTGGATGCCTGCCGCGAGCTGGCGCGCGCGTTGCGCGCGAGCCTCTCGGGGCAGGGCAAGGAACAGATTCTGGCCGGCGTGCCGCCCATCAAGGAGCACGCCACACGGGCGAATGCCACCGCGCCGGCCGCCCTGGCAGCCGCATTCTGGGCCTTCGGCTCCACCGGCAACTTCCGCGAGGCCGTGCTGCGAGCCGCCAACGTCGGCGGCAACTCCGATGTGGTCGCCTCGGTGTGTGGCCAGCTTGCCGGTTCGCACTATGGTGTCGCCGCCATCCCCGCTGCGTGGCGCAACAGCCTGATCCACAAGGACCTGATCGAAGGCTGCGCTGACCGCTTGCTGGCACACGCGTTGCTCGCCCTGGGCAACTGATTCCCGCACCTCCCGCGGCCGGGTTTGCCCCGGCCCCTCCGCTCCGATAGGCGCAGACAGGGCCGGGGGACTTTGGTACCTTGGCTTTTCGAGACTGCGGACAGCGCCTCATGGCGTTCGCGCGCAGCCGCTCCAACCATTGACGCTTGCAGGATCTGATCTTTGGCACAGGCCGCTCGAAAACGCAGCGCCTCAGCCAGGCGGGCCTCCCGTGCGAGTCACGCACGCCGCAGGCTCCCCTGGACGCGCTTGTCTGACGAACAGCTGCTGTCCATGCGGTTTTGCGATCTGGGCCTGTCGATCGACGGGTCGCCCCTGCGACGCAAGGTCGCGCGGTTGTACCGGGAACTCGACAGTCGCGGCGTTTCCGTGCGGCCGCATGTGTGGCTGTCCGAGGAGTGGTTCTCCCCGGACGGCGTGCCCGGCATCGCCGTTCCGTTCTACCTCGCTCACCCGCGTCTCGAGCGGCTCGAACGCCGCATCATGCGTGAAGTCGAGGGCGGCAATGCCCGATGGTTCATGCGCATCCTGCGTCACGAGGCCGGCCACGCGCTCGACAATGCCTACCGGCTGCGGCGACGCAAGCGCTGGCGCGAAGTCTTTGGACCCGCTTCACTCCAATACCCGCAGCGCTACAAGGCGCGGCCCGGAAGCCGCCGCTACGTACATCACCTGGGCGAGTGGTACGCGCAGGCGCATCCCACCGAGGACTTCGCCGAAACCTTCGCCGTCTGGCTCAAACCCAACTCCGACTGGCGGCGCAGCTACGCGCAGTGGCCGGCATTCCACAAGCTGAACGCGGTGGAGGAACTGGTGGCCAGCGTGCGTGGCAAGCGCGCCCCTGTGCGCAACCGCTTGCGCATCGAGCCGCTGGAGACCAACACACGCACCCTGGCGCAACACTACCGTCGCAAGCTGGCACGCCACCATCAGTTCCGCCGGGGGCTGACCGACGAACTCCTGCAGAGGATGTTCACGACGGAGCGCTCACGGCGCCGGCCGATGCGAGCCACCGCACTGCTGCGCGCCGAAAAGACGCGGCTCGTGGCTGCGGTCGGGCGCGAACTGGGCATGGCCAGCTACAGCGTGCACCAGATCCTGCGCATGCTCATCGAGCGTAGCGAGGCCCTGGGTCTGTACGTGCGCAATCGCCGTGACGCCATCCGCCATTCGCGCTGGTTGCTGGAGCGCACCGCGAGGCTGTACTCGCAGGGCGAGACTCCGCACCTTCCCGTATGAGAAAACTGCGCACGCTCGTCGTAGTGCATGCGAGCCTGGTGCCACCGGAAAAACTAGAGGGACACACCGATAAGGAGATCGAGGAGTGGCGTACCGAGTACGACGTCACCAGCACCCTGCGCAAGCGCGGGCACGACGTGCGCTGCATGGGGGTTCTCGACAGCCTGACCGAGCTGCGCAGTGCCATCACGGACTGGAAGCCGGATGTCGTTTTCAATCTGCTCGAGGAATTCAACGGCATCGTCACCTACGACCAGCATGTCGTCGCTTTCCTCGAGCTCATGCGTCAGCCCTACACCGGCTGCAATCCCCGTGGTCTGCTGCTGTCGCGCGACAAGCCTCTGTGCAAGCAGCTCCTCGCGTTCCACCGCATCCCGACACCGCAGTTCGCTGTGTTCCGTCGCGGCATGCGCATCCAGGTGCCACGCAAGCTGCGCTTTCCGCTGTTCGTGAAGTCCACCGTCGAGGATGCCTCCCTCGGCATTGCGCAGGCCTCGGTCGTGGAGGATGCCGCCCGGCTGAAGGAGCGAATCGACTTCGTGCACACCCAGATCGGATCGGATGCGCTGGTCGAGGAGTTCATCGAAGGACGTGAGCTGTACGTGGGTGTGCTCGGCAACGAACGCCTCACGCGCCTGCCCGTATGGGAAATGGTGTTCGGCTCGATGCCCGACTCGCAGGCGGCCATCGCCACGCGCAAGGTCAAGTGGGACAAGCGCTACCAGGCCAAGTACGGCATCACCACCCGCGCCGCCGCGGATCTGCCGGCCGGCGTGCTGGCCGGCCTCGACAAGCTGTCGCGGCGTATCTACCGCACCCTCGGCCTGTCCGGTTACGCGCGCATGGATTTCCGGGTGCGGCCCGACGGGCAGATCTTCGTGTTGGAAGCCAACGCCAATCCCAATCTCGAGGCGGCCGAGGACTTCGCCGAATCCGCGCGCGCCGCCGGAGTGGGTTACGATGAGCTGCTGGAGAAGATCATGGCGCTGGGTTCCTCCTACCGCGCGGAGTGGCGTGCGTTCTATGGTTAAGTGGCTGGTGGTGGTGACGTGTTGCTTTGCAGCGCAATGGCTCGCCGGCTGCGCCAGCAAGGAACCCTCGCCGGACGTGCAGCTCCAGGAGCTGGTGCAGCTGTTGCCCGGGCATTACGACAACTCCGCGCAGGCCAGGTCTGACAGCGAGCGTGGCATCCACCCCGTCCACGATGCACTCGTGCTGGACATCATCCCCATCGATGCCCCTATGATCGGTGACAACGTCTTCTATGTGCAGGAGAGCGCCTTCGGCGATCCCCGCCGCGTGACCGGGCAGAAGATCATGATGTTCGGCGTCGTGAAGAAGGAGATCGTGCAGACCGACTTCGCGCTGGCCGAGCCGTTCCGCTGGCGCAACGGCCAGCTCAACCCCGATCTGTTCAAGAGCCTCATGACCCAGGACGTGCATTCCAGCAAGGGGTGCAGCCTGCGCTGGAAGAAGGGCGAAGGGCACTTCAGCGCCAGCAACGAACCCAAGACCTGTCATGGCAGCGCCGGTGGCGCGGGCATGGCGCAGATCGAGTCGCGTGCGGAGCTGGGCCCGGAGGAGTACGCGACGGCCGAGCTGGCCTTCGACCGGCCCGGCCACCTGGTGCGCGGCCGCGAGGACGATCCGTTCTACAGGTTCCGCAAGCAGTCCCGCCAGGCCCAGGAAGGCGATTCGTCCGCCAGCGACTGAGGGCGGACAGGAGGCACCATGGGTGATCCGAAAGACCAACGGCCCGGCGCTCGTCCCCCGGCCGCGCCCGCGCGGCCCGCGGCGCCTGCCGCGCCCCCTGCCAGGTCCGCCGCACCGGGAACGCCCGCGCAATCCGGGCGGGAGGGCTCAGGTCGTGTCGTGCACGACGCGCGCGGCAATGCCGTGTGGCACTGGGTGAAGGAGACCGGCCGCATCGCTATCGAGAGCACCTCGCGCCTGCTGCGCAAACTCGAGCTGCCCGAGCTCAAGACCGAGGAGAAGAAAGACGAGGAGCTGCGCCTGGAGTCCGACCGGGACGCCGGTGGCGGTTACGATCCCTACAACCAGGGCAAGGGACCGAACCGCAAGCGCTGATCTACTGCTTCAGGTGCGCCTCCAGCCACCCCAGCACCGTTTGGTACCACTGCACCACGTTGTTGGGCTTGAGCACCCAGTGGTTCTCGTCGGGGAAGATCAGCAGTCTGCTTTCGATGCCGCGGCGCTGCAGCGCCGTGAATGCGGCGATGCCCTGGGTGGAAGGCACGCGGAAGTCGCGCTCGCCGTGCACGATCAGCATCGGCGTCTTCCACTTTGTCACGAAGTTCGCGGGAT
Source organism: Steroidobacteraceae bacterium (assembly GCA_035542375.1). Taxonomy (GTDB): domain Bacteria; phylum Pseudomonadota; class Gammaproteobacteria; order Steroidobacterales; family Steroidobacteraceae; genus 13-2-20CM-66-19. The sequence goes on from DATKLO010000033.1 coordinate 5,699, forward strand.
TGAACTGCTCGTAATTCTGCGGCACCTCGAAGTAGGGCCCGCCATTCTCCCACTCGTTGAACCACAGCTCCTCGGTCGAGTAATACATCGAGCGCTGCTCGAACACGCCGTCGTGGTTGACGAGGCAGCGGAAGCGGTCCGGCCAGTTGCCGGCGATCCACGCGATCATGAATCCGCCATACGACCCGCCGAGTGCGCAGGCGCGCTCCCCATCCAGCCACGCATACCGACCAACCGCGTTCTCCAGCCCCTTCTGCAGATCCACCAGCGGCTTGCCACCCCAGTCGCGCACGATGGAGTCGGTGAACGCCTGGCCATAGCCCGTGGAGCCGTGGAAGTCGATCATCACCACACCGTAGCCGCCACCGGCGAACGCCTGCGCATTCCAGCGGTAGTGCCAGATGTTGGCCATGCTGCCTTCGGGTCCTCCGTGGATGAGCAACGCCACCGGGTACTTGCGACCGGGCTCGAAGCCGTAGGGCTTCATCACATAGCCATACACGGTCTCCGCGTTTGCGCCCGCGAAGCTGAACTGCTCGAACTCGCTCAGGCTGCGTCGGCCCAGCAGCTCGGCGTTGACCTGTGTCAGGCGGCGCGGTGTCCCGCCGTTACGCCCGATCTCATACAGATCGGCGGGCGCGGCCAGATTGCCCCACGCGTACACGATCGAGTCCTTCAGGGCGGCAAAGGCGCTCACCTCGCCCGTGCCGACGATCCGGTGCGGCGTGCCCGTCGCCACCTCGACGGAGTACAGCGCCGTCTGTCCCACGTCCTGCACGGTGACCAGCAGGTTGCGGCCGTCAGGCATGGCGCGCAGGTGCAGAATCGATCGATCCCACGACAGCGTCAGCGGCCGCGCCTTCCCCGTGCGCGCCTCGCGCAATACGATGTGCAGACGATCCGATTCGGCCGTCGGTCGTTCCATGGCGAGGTACGCCAGGTCACCGTTCTTGAGGAACACCGGCTGCGTGTCCTCGGCGGTGTTCGAGCTCGTCAGGTTCTGGGGCTGCGCCGCGCGGTCCACCGGCACCTGATACAGATCGAAGTTGGTGGACCACGCCTCGGTCCGCCCCGCGATGCGAGCCGCGAACACCAGCGTCGTTCCATCCGGGCTGAACGCGTATTCATCGTCGTCACCGAAGGGCTTCGGCGGCACATCGGCATCGAGTTGCCGCGAGAGGTCCAGCGGGCTGTCGGCGTGTCCATCGGCGTTGATGCGCGCCGTGAAGATGTGTGAACGCGTGCCCATACCCCACGTGTCCCAGTGCCGGATGAACAGCCGGTCATACACGCGGCCGGTCGCCTTCGATTTCTCGCGGGCCGCCAGCTTTTCCTGCGTACATCGCAATTCCGTGCACTCTGGCAACACCTCCATCGTGACGGCGAGGCGGTCCCCGCTTGGCGAGACCTTCAGGCTGCCGACGTCCAGCGGGTAGTCGGTGACCCGCGAGGCCTCGCCGCCATCCAGCGACAGACGCCAGACCTGCGCGAGTCCGGAGCGCGTGGACAGGAAGTAGATCCAGCGCCCATCCGGCGACCAGCGCGGACTGAAATCATCGGCCTCGTTCTGCGTCAGGCGTCGGGGAGTGGATGTCTTCGCCGTCAGATCCACCAGCCAGAGATCCGTGCGGCCCTTGTTGGCTTCCATGTCGGTCTCGCGCAGGACATACACGACGTAACGGCCGTCCGGGGACACCTGCGGATCCGAGATGCGCTTCAGCCGCACCATGTCGTCCACCGTGAAGGGCCGGATCTGCGCCGGCAAGGTGCTGACTGCGGGCCGGGAGGCCGCGGCGCGCGCGCCGCTTGCCGCCTGCCCGGGGGCTGCAGCGCGCGTGGCGTCTGCAGCGTGGGTGGCATCTGCCGCTACCGCGTGTGCGCCGAGACTGAGCAAACTCAGGGCGAGCGCGAGGCACTGACGCACCGACAGGGTTCTGACCTGCTTCATCAGCCAACCTCCGAATGCGCGTGCGTCCAGGTTTCCTTCTCGCCGGCCGCGATCCAGTCCTGCAAATGCGGATCCTCGAGGGCAGTCGACACATAGCGCCTGGCGTCTTCCGACATCTGTTCCGCGTACGATCGGGGTCCATAACTGTTGAAGCGCAGCACCACCGGCGCATACATGGCGTCCGCCATGCTGTAGTCGCCGAACAGCCACGGACCGTGCTGGCCAAAGCGGCGGCGGCAGTCCAGCCAGATTTCCTGCACGCGCTCGAGGTCGGCCTGGAGCGCCGAGGTGATCGGGGTGTGCCGGTTGCGCGCCCGCGCGTTCATGGGCCACTGCGCACGCAGGGCGCTGAATCCAGAGTGCATCTCCGCGCTGACCGAGCGCGCCACGGCACGCGCGCTGCGATCGGTGGGCAGGCCGCGCCCGGCCAGCTCCACCAGGTACTCGCAGATGGCGAGCGAATCCCAGATCGACAGACCATCGTGCAGCAGCACCGGCACGCGCCCGGTGGGCCCGTACTGCGCGATCTGGCCCTTGAACTCGGGCGTGTCGAGCGTCAGCAGGGTCTCGCGAAAAGGCAGTCCGAGATGCCGCAGCAGCATCCACGGCCGCAACGACCACGAGGAGTAGTTCTTGTTGCCGATGATCAGATTCAGGTCCGACACGAGCTCTCCTGGGCGTCGCACCGCGTGACCGGCGTACAATCCCACAGCGGACTTCGGCGCAGGTGGGTCATGCGGGACACGGTGCGGGCAATCGCTTTCGATCTGGATAATACCCTGTGGGATGTCGAGCCGGTCATCGCGCGGGCCGAGGAACGCTGGATCGAGTGGATGCGCGAGCACTGTCCGCGGATTCCGCAACGCCTGTCGCTGGCGGACATGCGCCTGGCGCGCCAGCAGCTGGCGGCCCGCGAGCCGCATCGCGCTCATGACTTCACGTATCTGCGCATCGCCTCCCTCGCCGAGCATGCGCGCGAGTTCGGTTACGACGAGGACATCGCCGAGCGCGCCTTCGAGATCTTCTTCACCGCCCGCAACCAGATCGATCTGTTCGCGGACGTCCGCCCGGGCCTGCAACGCCTGCGCGCGCGTTTCCCGCTCGGCACGCTGAGCAATGGCAACGCCGACCTGGGGCGCATCGGACTGACGGAGTTCTTCTCGATCTCCCTCAACGCGCGCGGCGTCGGCGCCGCCAAACCCGATCGACGTTGTTTCGAACAGCTCGCGCGCGAACTGCAGGTGGAGCCGGAGCAGCTGCTGTATGTGGGCGACGATCCCATGCTGGATGTCGCCGCCGCCCGCGCGGTCGGTCTGCGCACCGCCTGGATGAACCGCAGCGCCGTCCTGTGGCCCTCCGACCTGCCGGCCGCCGACCTCAGCGTGCGCGACTGCCTCGAACTCGCCGCCCGCATGGGCGCCTGAGCGCAACCGCCACCAACTGTCGCCGGCCAGCACCGCGCCCGGCGCCGCGCGCCTCGCTCCCTTGACCACGCGCCCGATCTTTGCGGACACTACGTAGGTGCGGGCATCCATCCCGCGCCAGGCCGTGTTAGCAGAGTCACCCTCATAGTGCCAACACCCGCTACTGGTTCGCACTACGCGTGAAACCGATTCATTTGCCGCGCGTTACCTTGAAAAGGGAGCATCGGATCACGGAATGGCGCGACCTGCGGGAGTGAACTGCAAGCGCCGGCTGCCGATTCACTGAACAGGCGCATGCGCCTGAAGGAGAACCTCAGTCATGCCTGATGGCCTATCCGCCCAGCGTGTCGTACCCGTTGCGAACCTGCGGGAGTTCTTCAAGGACGAGCTCCACGGCGCGCTGGAGAAGCAGCACGTGGAAGTCGAGGACCAGACCGAACACTACGTCGTCAACCTGCTGACGCTGTTCTCGCGCGCGGAAGCACTGTACGAGAACACTCCCCAGGGCGCTCGCACCAAGCCACTGGTGGTCATGCTCTCCGAGGCGCTCGAAGCGCCCACGCGCGATGAGCGCAATCGCGGCCTGCAGCGCCTGGGGGATGTTTCCCTGTTCATCGCTGGATTCTTTGCACGCAGTTTTGCCCGCAAGCTGATCGACATCGACTATCACATCGCGATGGGCGGCCGCGCCTACGCGACGCTGTCGGACAGCCTGGCGCGCGGCCGGGGCCGGGTCCTCGGTGCCGTATTCGGCGAGCTCGCCGCGAAATTCCAGCCGATGGTGGATGCGCTCAACGCAGTCAGCGAGACGGCCTATACGCACACGGACGAGGACATCCTGCGTCTGTACGAGGTTTGGCTGAAGACCGGCAGCCGCCGCTGCTACGAAATCCTGCGGCGACTGGGTGTCGAACCCGCGCCGGGCGGAGTCAGCATCGCGCACTGATCCCATGCTGTTGAAGCGCCTGCAGGATCTGATCGGTGGCATCTACGACGTGAGCATCGCTCACAACGTCTACGACTTCCTCGTGACTGACCGCGCCTGTCTGCCCGCGTGCGCACAGGGCCGTGGCCCCACCGATGAGGAACTCATCGTCGCACAGCCGGCAGAGGGCGCTGGCGATGAGATCGCGATGGCCCTGTACCTGGATCCGCAGCTGCTGGCGCGACTGGAGAATGCGGATCCCATGCAGAGTCTTCACCACGGCAACGTGGCCGACTACTGGACTGCGCTCGAAGGGGTCAGCCACTTCCTGTACCTGGCCTGGAACGCCGGGCACGACAGGCCCGTCTCGTTGCTGGAGCTGGAGATGCAGGCCGAAGTGGACAAGTACGTGGCGAGCTTCTGGCTGATGCGCCGGCAGTTTCCGCGGCGCTTCCCGGCTGAACTGCTGCGGCTGCTGTTCCAGCGCACGCGCATCGATCCACAACTCGCCGCGGGGCGCGTGGAGCTGTATCGCGCCGCGTCCGGCTATGCCGAGCGCTTCTGCCAGCGGCTGGACCGCTCGCTGCGGCGAGCCTGGGGTCGTTCCGAGGCGGAGGTGCTGGCGGAGCTGCGCCGTTTCTACCGGCTCAGCAATGCGCGCAAGGTCGCGCACATCGAGCGCACCGCCTGAAAGGCTTCAGCTCTCGTCGCCGCCTTCTTCGCCGCCGTTACGCTTCTTCGCTTCCTCGAGCTCGCGCATCATCTTGATCCACGCCGACAGCCTGCGCAGGTCGGTCCGGGTCGTGCGGCCGCTGGCCTGGCGATCCGGGTCCGGAACGCGCATGTAGGGGTTATGCGTGTCTTCGTTCCTCAGCGCCAGCGAGCCGATGTCGAGGCCGCGCTGCGCGCCCGCCGCCGGAGTCGTCTCGATCTCCAGCTTCGGCCGCTCGTAGTCATCCGGCGCATCGTGCCACTGCACGCTGGCGTTGCCCTTGTGATCGTGCACGATCCGGCTCATGCGCCGGCGCGGGCCGGACGGCGTGGCATCGGGCGCGGCGCCCGGTTCGGATCGGTGTTTGAAGTCAGCCATGGATTACGTTTAATCGTGGCCGGCCTGAGCCGGCATCCCTACGGTAAGGCCGGCGGCGCGGCGATTCCCGGACCGCCGTCACGGATTGTCCGTGCCGTAACCCGGCGCGGCATCCGCCGGGAGCTGCTCCTGCGCATGCCGCGCCCGCAACAACCCGATCACCGACTTGGCATCGCGCAACGTGCCATCCAGGGCCCAGCGGCAGGCATCCTCGAACGGCACCCAGTGGATCTCGATGACCTCGGCCTGCTCATGAGCCTGCGGGGCCGGCCGCAGCCCCGTGGCCAGGAACAGATGCAACACCTCGCTGAACACGCCCGGTGAGCTCAAAACCGAGCCCAGGGAATGCCAGTGCGCGGCGCTCACGCCCGCTTCCTCCACCAGCTCGCGTTGCGCCGTGCTCAGCGGGGGTTCCGCCGGTTCGAGCTTGCCCGCGGGCAACTCCCACAACCAGCCGCCACCCACATACCGGTACTGGCGCAACAGGCACACGCGCTGACTGGCATCCACCGCCACGACCGCCGCGCCGCCCGGGTGCCGGACCACCTCCAGCTCGGCGCGATGGCCATTCGGCAGGATCACCTCGTCCGTGGTGACAGTGACCACGCGCCCGCGGAAATGCACGGACTGTTTTTCGGGCTTCATGGGGAACGCAGCGTACTGCGCGCCCCTCAAACCGTACAGCCGCGACGCGTTTCCGCCGCTGCATGGCCGTGGAATTCCGCCGCGTGAACACTAGACTACCGCGATGAGCCACTCCCGACTGATCCTCGTCACCGGCCTGCCGGGCACCGGCAAATCCACGCTGGCGCGCGCCCTGTCGCGCAGTCTGCGCCTGCCATTGCTGGCGAAGGATTCCATCAAGGAGCCGCTGATGCGGGTGCTGGCCTCGCGTGTGGTGCCCTCGCGGCAGCTCAGCGATGCGGCGTTCGCCATCCTGTTCGCCTGTGTCCAGGACTGTCTGGCCAGCGGAGCCGGCGTCGTGCTGGAGGGCAACTTCAGGTCCGGCGAACACGAGCCGGCCATCCGGGCCGCACTGCCGGATCCCGCGCCATCGATTGCGCAGATCCTGTGCCGGCTCCCGGAATCGCAGCGACAGTCCAGGCTCGCTCTGCGGCGGTCGGACAACACGCGCCATCCCGGCCATCAACCGGTTGACGAAGCCGCACGCCCGGCGGCGTGCGATGCGTTTCTCGAGCTGCCGGGCCAGCGCCTGACGCTCGATACCGGCGCGGCACCGGAGGCCGTGGAGCAACTGGCGCTCAGCGAGCTGACGGACTGGATGCGCGCCGATGTGCAGCGGAGAGCCGCGCATGCGTAAGCCGATACTGTCAACGCTGCTTGCCGCGGTTCTGCTCGGCATACAGCCGTCTGCCCGTGCCGTGGATGCCGACGCGCTGGCCGACATAGACATTCCGTATCAGAAATACGTGTTGCCCAACGGGCTCACGCTCATCGTTCACGAGGATCACAAGGCCCCCATCGTCGCGGTCAACATCTGGTACCACGTCGGCAGCAAGGACGAGCGTGTGGGCCGCACGGGGCTGGCGCATCTGTTCGAGCACCTGATGTTCTCCAGCTCCGAAAACCATCGCGACGAGTTCTTCCGTCCGCTGCTTGCACTGGGCGGCACCAGGATGAACGGCAACACCTGGCTGGACCGCACGACCTATTTCGAGAACGTGCCGGTGAATGCGCTCGATACGGCGCTGTGGCTCGAGTCCGACCGCATGGGGCACCTGCTCGGGGCCATCGACCAGAAGACACTCGACGAGCAGCGCGGCGTGGTGCAGAACGAAAAGCGCCAGGGCGAGAATCGGCCCTACGGCAAGGTGGACGAGCTGATCGCCGCCAGCACCTGGCCCGCCGGTCATCCCTACTCGTGGACCACCATCGGCTCCATGGACGATCTGAATTCGGCCTCGCTGGAGGACGTGAAGACCTGGTTCCGCACCTACTACGGCGCCGCCAACGCGGTGCTGGTCGTGGCCGGCGATGTGCGGCCTGATGAAGTACGCGCGAAAGTCGAACGCTACTTCGGCGACATCGCCCCCGGTCCGCTGCTGAAGCGCTCGCAGAGCTGGGTGGCGCGGATGATCGGGCAGAAGCGTGCGACGCTGCAGGACCATGTGCCGCAGCCGCGTGTTTACATGGTCTGGAACATTCCCGGATACAGCACGCGGGACTTCACCCTCATGCAACTCGCCGCGGAAGTGTTGGCAGGGGGGATCAACAGTCGCCTCTACAAGCGCCTCGTCTATACCGACCGGACTGCGACCAGCGTCAGCGTGGGCGTCGGTCCGTTCGAGATCGCCTCGCAGTTCCAGGTGATCGCAACGATCCGCCCCGACGGCGACCCGGAGGCCGTCGAGCGCGCCATCGACGAGGAACTGGCACGCTTCCTGAAGTCAGGTCCGACGAAAGACGAGCTTCGGCGCATCAAGGTCTCCACCTATGCCGGCTTCGTGCGCGCCGTGGAGCGGGTGGACGGCGCCGGCGGCAAGGCCGCGATACTCGGAGAGAGCCAGCTCTATGGCGGCTCGCCCGATTTCTACAAGCAGGCGCTGCGGTGGCTGCGTGAGGCGAGTGGTGACGATGTGCAGAATGCAGCGCGCACCTGGCTGTCGGACGGTGTGTTCGTCCTGAACGTCACGCCAGTCCCCGAATACCATGCCGCGACCACGGGGGTGGACCGAAGCAAACTGCCGGAAGTCGGCAGTGCACCGATCCTGACGCTGCCGCCGCTTCAGCGTGCGACACTTTCGAACGGTCTCAAGCTGGTACTCGCGGAACGCCATGCCGTACCGATCGTGCAGCTGAGCCTGATCGTCGATGCGGGTCACGCGGCCGACAGTCTCGCGACGCCCGGTACTTCCAATCTGGCACTCGCGATGATCACCGAAGGCACCCGCAGACGCGATGCGCTGCAGATCGCGGCGCGCGAGGAGGCATTGGGCGCGCAGATCAACGCGGCGTCGTCGCTGGACACCTCCTACATCGCGCTCAACGCCATCAGCAGCGAGCTGCCGGACTCGCTCGAGCTCTTCAGCGACGTACTGCTCAATCCGACCTTTCCGGCGAAGGAGCTCGTCCGTCTGAAAGAGCAGTCCATCGCGGCCATCCGGCAGCAGAAGGTGCAGCCGCGCGGCATCGCATCACGGCTGTTTCCTCGCCTGATCTATGGAGAAGGACACGCGTACTCCAATCCCTTTTCGGGCATCGGCTCGGAGGAAAGCGTTCGCTCGATGTCAGTCGAGGCGCTTCGATCGTTCTACCACCGCTGGGTGCGTCCGGATAACGCGACGCTGCTGATCGTCGGTGACACCACGCTCGCGGAGATCCAGCCACTGCTCGAACAGCGGCTCGCCGCCTGGCGTGCACCGGCCGAATCGTTGCCCGTGAAGCAGCTGCCGCCCGTGCCCCTTCAGACGCACCCGCGGATCTTTCTCGTCAACCGCTCCGGCGCCGAGCAATCCCTGCTGTTCGCCGTGCATCTGGCTCCGCCGCGTTGGGATCCGGACAACATTGCGTTCGAGACCGTGAACACCGTGCTCGGCGGCAACTTCGTCTCCCGGATCAACATGAACCTGCGCGAGGACAAGCACTGGTCATACGGCGCCAGCTCCGCGCTGATCAACGCCAAGGGTCAGCGGCCCTTCCTGGTCAGCGCCACCGTGCAGACGGACAAGACGGCCGAGTCCATGCAGGAGACGCTGAAGGAGCTGCGCGAGCTGCTGGGCACGCGCGCGCCCACCGATACGGAAATCCATCTGGCCAAGAACAATCTCGTGCTCACGCTGCCGGGAAGCAACGAGACCTCCGGTGAAGTGGCCAGCTCCTACGCCGACATCCTCACGTACGGGCTGCCGGACAGTTACCTGAACGATTTCGTCGGCAAGGTCGCCGCGCTCACCCCGGCGCAGCTGCAGGCGGCGGCGACCCGCCTGATCCACCCCGAAGCCCTGACCTGGATCGTCGTGGGGGATCTGGCCGTGATCGAGCCGGCCATCCGCAAGCTGGATTGGGGCGAGGTGCGCGTGCTCGATGCGGACGGCAACGTCCTGCGCTAGGAGTTTTTTCTCAAGTCGTGACTGTATGCAGTGACAGGCGCTGGCGGCGTTCCGTATATTCGGGCGCGGAACATGCCAACTACGTCACATCTCGAAAAGCTCAACGGGCCGCAGCGCAAGGCGGTGACCCACGGCGAGCCGCTCCCGGACAACAAAGGCTTCCGGGCCGGACCGCTGCTGGTGGTCGCGGGCGCCGGCACGGGCAAGACCGATACGCTGGCCCATCGGGTTGCGCACCTGGCCATCCACGGCGTGGACCCCGGGCGGATCCTGATGCTGACGTTCACTCGCCGGGCCGCGACCGAGATGCGCCGGCGCGCGCATGAGATTGCCAAGAAGGCCCTGAACGAATCGCTCGGCGGCATCGGCCAGGCCATCAATCAGCGGCTGAGCTGGTCGGGAACCTTCCATTCGGTGGGCAACCGGCTGCTGCGGCATTACGCCCGGCACCTCAAGCTCGATCCGCAGTTCAGCGTCGTCGATCGCGCCGACTCCGCCGACATGCTCGATGGCCTGCGCCAGGAGCTCGGCCTGGCCGGGAAGGAGCAGCGCTTCCCGCGCAAGGAAACCTGCCTGCAGATCTATTCCTACCGCGTCAACACCCAGAAGACGCTCAAGGAAACCCTCGAGCAGCAGTACCCGTGGTGCGCTCAGTGGGAGAGCGAGCTGACGCGGTTGTATCGGGCCTACGTCGAACAGAAGCAGCGCGCCTCCATCCTCGACTACGACGACCTGCTGCTGTACTGGCACGTGATGATGTCCGAGCCGCGACTGGCCCAGCACGTGGGTGCCCATTTCGATCACATCCTGGTGGACGAGTATCAGGACACCAACAAGCTGCAGGCGCAGATCCTCCACGGACTGAAGCCGGACGGATTCGGCCTCACCGTGGTGGGCGACGATGCGCAGGCCATCTACTCCTTCCGGGCCGCCGCCGTGGACAACATCCTGGGTTTCCCGGACCGCTTCCAGCCGCGCGCCGAAGTGGTGACCCTGGCACAGAACTACCGCTCCACCCAGCAGGTGCTCGACGTCTCCAACGCAGTGATGGCGGATGCGCCGCGTCAGTACCGCAAGCACCTGCTGTCCATCCGTGGTCAGGGGGCGCGTCCCAGGATCGTGACCGTGGATGATTTGCAGACGCAGGCTGAATACGTCTGCACCGAAATCCTGCGCCGTCGCGAAGCCAACGTGCCGCTGAAGCGCCAGGCGGTGCTTTTCCGCAGCTCGAGCCACAGCGACATTCTCGAAGTGGAACTGGGCAAGCGGAAGATCCCGTACGTGAAGTACGGCGGACTGAAATTCCTGGAAGCCAGCCACATCAAGGACCTGATGGCGGTGCTGCGCTGGGCGGATAACCCCCGCAACACGCTGGCCGCGTTCCGCGTCGTGCAGTTGCTGCCGGGCATGGGGCCGGCCAATGCGCGCAAGGCGGTGGAACACCTGGAAGCCAACGGCAACGCGTTCAGCGCGCTCAAGAGCTTTGCCGCACCTCAGGCGGCACAGCATGCCTTCGAGAGGTTGTGCGATCTGCTGGCCGCACTCGCCGATCCGCAACGCCAGTGGCAGGGTCAGGTGCACCAGGCCCGCGAGTGGTACCGGCCGCATTTCGAACGCCTGTACGAACACTTCCACACGCGCCTGGGTGATCTGGATCAGCTCGAGCTGCTCTCCGGAGGGTATCCCTCGCGCGAGCGCTTCCTGACGGAGCTGACACTCGATCCACCCAACGCCACCAGCGATCTGGCCGGCCAGCCGCTGCTGGATGAGGACTACCTGACCCTCAGCACCATCCATTCCGCCAAGGGCATGGAGTGGGACACGGTCTACCTGCTGAATGTCGTGGACGGCAGTTTCCCGTCCGAGTTCGCGACCGGCCGTCCGGAACTCATCGAGGAGGAGCGCCGGCTGCTGTACGTGGCGCTGACTCGCGCGCAGAACGATCTGCTGCTGATGGCGCCGCTGAAGTTCCACCTGACCAACCAGTCGCGGCAGGGCGATGCGCACGTCTACGGTGGCCGCAGCCGCTTCCTGACCGAGAGAGTGCTCAAGCAACTCGAGGCAGTGATGTTCCAGGGTTCGGGTGCAATGGGCGATGCCCAGTTGCAGAGCACCGCCGAGGGTTCCACGCTGGATGTCAGTGCGCGCCTGAAGGAGATGTGGTAGCGGTCGAGCGCGGTCTCGCTGCGCTGCGTTACTTTTTCGGCTTGATGAACTTCAGCGTGAAGCGATCGCTCTCGCCGATCGCGGCATATTTATCCCGGTCCTTGTCACCCAGCCGGTAACTGGGCGGCAACGTCCACACTCCCTGCTCGTAGTCCCTGCTGTCACGCGGGTTGGCGTTGACCTGCGATTCACCCACCAGCCTGAACCCCTGGCCTTCGATCAGCCGGATCGCGTAGTCCTCGTTGACGTAGCCGCTCTTGGCCTGCGGATCCTGTGGCATTGCCTGATTGCCGCGATGCTCGACCACGCCCAGCACGCCACCCGGCTTGAGCGCGCGATACATCGTGGCGAAGGCCCGGGTCGCCGCATCACGCGCCATCCAGTTATGGATGTTGCGAAAGGTAACCACCAGGTCCACCGACCCCGCGGGCACCACATCGCCGCCATCGGCCGGAAAGGTCACGACCTCGACGCGATCGTACAACTCGGGATGCTCGGCGAGCTTGCTCCGGTAGCTCGACAGACGCTCCGTGACGTACTTGCTGCCCGGATCCGCCGCGATCACCGCGGCGTAGTAATGGCCGCGTTCGCGCACCAGGGGCGCAATGATCTCCGTGTACCAGCCGGGCTCCGGCCACACCTCCAGCACCCGCATCTCCGGGCGGATGCCGAAGAACAGCAGCGTCTCCTTGGGATGCCGGTACCGGTCGCGCGCGCGGTTCTCCTCTGAGCGGTGCCCGCCGGCCAGCACCGTGTCCAGCGACGCCGCGGTGCTCTCGCGAGTGCTGGTGGTCGAACAACTGACCGCCAGCAATCCGGCGGCGAGCAACGCCGCCGCGACCGGCAGCAGGGTGGAAATCTTGTTGGCCATGGGCAGCGGGTCCGTCAGTCCGGCTTTTTTGACGCGCTGCCAGAGCGTACACCATGTGGACGGGAGCTCCACAGGGGCGGC
>DATKLO010000034.1:0-25766 GCA_035542375.1 Steroidobacteraceae bacterium
CGGCATCGGCACGCAAAGTAACAACGGACTGGGAAGCGCAACTGTCTACACGGTCGATCCCGGCAACGGATCACTCACCACGTCCTACAACGGCAGTTCGCTGACCGACAGCTTCATCGACAGCGGTTCGAACGCGCTGTATTTCCCTGACAACAGCATACCCGTGTGCAGCTCCAGCAGCACGGCGCCGGGCTTCTTCTGCCCGACCTCGACGCTCGACCTGAGCGCCCGCATCCAGGGTGTGAACGGAACCAGTGTCAACGTGAACTTCCAGATCGCGAACGCGGTGAACCTGTTCAGCACCAATGCCGCGATCGCTGCCGTGTCCAATCTCGGCGCGCCCAACTCGGACAGCACCTCGTTCGACTGGGGACTGCCGTTCTACTTCGGCCGCAACATCTACACCGCCTTCGAGCAGCGCAATACTTCCGGCGGCCAGGGACCCTACTTCGCGTTCTGAAGTTCCGCGGCCGGCAGCACGGTGCCGGCCGCCTCGCCGAAGCCGATTCGCACATGGCCGGGCCGCGCGCACCAGCCGCGCAACGTGATCCGGTCGCCGTCGGCGATGAACGTGCGAGTCTCTCCGGACGGCAACGTCAGCGGCTGCTTGCCACCCGCGGTGAGTTCCAGAAGGGAGCCCGCCTCTTCCGGTGCCGGCCCCGACTGCGTCCCGCTGCCCAGCAGATCACCGGGCTGCAGATCGCAGCCGTTGACGGTGTGGTGGGTCACCATCTGGGCGATGCTCCAGTAGGAATGCCGGAAGTTGGAACGCGCCAGGCGGTGCGGGTGCATGCCCGTGGCCCGCATGGCCGTCGAGTCGATCCAGGTCTCCAGCTCGAGATCCACGCCTCCCACCTGCCGCAGCGCAGCGTCGTCCAGGTAGGCCAGCGGCTCAGGGTCACCCGCGGGCCGGGTCCACGGCACACGATACGGTGCGAGCGCTTCCAGTGTCACGATCCACGGGGAGATCGTGGTGGCGAAGTTCTTCGCGAGGAACGGCCCCAGCGGTTGATATTCCCAAGCCTGCACGTCACGGGCTGACCAGTCGTTCAGGAGGCACAGGCCGAAGATGTGCCGCTCGGCGTGTGCCAGCGGAATCGGCTCACCCAGCCTGCTGCCGTCGCCGATGAATACGCCTACCTCGAGTTCGTAGTCCAGGCGCCGCGTGGGCATCAGCTGTGGTTGTTCCGTGCCCGGCAGCAGCACCTGCCCGCGCGGACGTTGCAACTGCTGAGGGGAGATCCTGATCGAGGAGGCGCGCCCGTGATAGGCGATGGGCACCCATTTGTAGTTCGGCAGCAGCGGTTGGTCGGGACGGAACAACCTGCCGACGGCGGTCGCATGGTGCACCGAGGCGTAGAAGTCGGTGAAATCGCCGATGCGGGCCGGCAGTGCAAGTTCGGCTTCGGACTGGCAGATCAGTGCGCCGCGCAGAACCGGCATCTGCGTTGCGCCCTGCCGCAGGATGCGCGAGAGCGCGGCGCGAAGCGCCGTCCACGCTGGCGCGCCAAGTGCCATGAAATCGTTCAAGGTCGTTCCGCGACAGGCAGCGAGCGCCTCGGCTTCGGTACCGCAGAGCACGCGCAGGCCGTGAACTGCGGCCAGATCGAGGATCTGATCGCCAATGGCGACCCCGCCGCGCCAGGGCTCCTGCGCACCGGCACGGCGGAAGATGCCGAAGGGCAGGTTCTGCAGCGGGAAATCCGTGCCGGCACGGTTGGCCGATCCCACCCAGCTGCGCAGCTGCGGATCGTGGGTTTCGTTCAGGGTCGCAGCGCTCATCGTCTGTCGGGCGTGAAGTGGCTCACCAGGTCCTGCCAGCATTGCGCATAGTCCGACTGCAGCTGCGGCGCCTGCAAGGCAAAACGCGTCGGGCGGATCACGGCGCGCGTCTCGAACATGAAGGCCATCGTGTCAGTCACCTTCTGCGGCTGGCTGGTGTCAGCGCTGCTGGCGCGCGCGAAGGTTGCCGCATCCGGCCCGTGGCCGCTCATGCAGTTGTGCAGCGAGGCGCCACCGGGCGCGAAGCCTTCGGCCTTGGCATCATAGACACCGGTGATCAGTCCCATGAACTCGCTCGCGATGTTGCGATGGAACCAGGGCGGCCGGAAGGTCTGTTCGGCGACCAGCCAGCGCGGCGGGAAGATCACGAAGTCCACCGCGTCCACACCGGGCGTGTCACTGATCGACTGCAGCACCAGGAAGATGGAGGGATCGGGGTGATCGAAGCTGATCGACCCGATGGTGTTGAAATGCCGCAAGTCGTAGCGATACGGCGCGTGGTTGCCGTGCCAGGCCACCACATCGAAGGGCGAGTGATCGAGCGGGGCGCTCCACAGGCGTCCCTGGAAGCGCGCCAGCAGCTCGAAGGATCCGCGTCGGTCCTCGTACCAAGCCACGGGCGACTGGAAGTCGCGCGGGTTGGCGAGCCCGTTGGCCCCGATCGGCCCGAGGTCCGGCAGTCTGAACGGCGCTCCGAAGTTCTCGCACACGTAGCCGCGAGCCACGCCATCCGGCAACTCCACGCTGAAACGCAGGCCGCGCGGAATCACGACGATCTGCAGAGGCTCGACCTCCAGGATTCCCAGCTCCGTGAGCATGCGCAGGCGGCCCTGCTGGGGCACGATCAGCAGCTCGCCATCGGCGTCGTAAAAGTAGCGGTCGCGCATTGAACGGTTGGCGACGTACCAGTGGATGGCGCAGCCGCTTTGCAAGTGAGCGGGGCCAGTGGCCCCGGCCGTGCGCAGTCCGGCGAGGAAGTCCGTGGGCTCTTCGGGAATGGGCAAGGGGCTCCAGCGCAGGCGGTCCGGACTCGCCTCGACCTCCTCCTGGCCGCTGGCAAGGCCCCCGTCGGGGACCCGCCTGAAGGGGCCGTGGACCGCTGAGGGACTGATTCTGTAAAGCCAGCTGCGCCGGTTGGCGTGTCGTGGTGCTGTGAACGCCGTGCCGGAGAACTGCTCCGCGTACAGGCCGTAGGGACAGCGCTGGGGCGAATTGCGGCCCTCGGGAAGGGCCCCGGGCAGGGCCTCTGTCCCGAAATGGTTGCCAAATCCGTTCAGGTACAGGGGCTCGGTCACCGGCACACCCTCTGGAGCAGTCTATGAGTCATCCGGACCTGCATGATGGCACAATTAGTTGCGTACGCAACCATGTCCCGGAGCCCCCTGTGAGCGCCCGACCCGAACCGCCCGCACCCCTGCAGCTTGCCCGCTTCCTGCCCTTTCGCCTCAATCGGCTGGCGGTCGGGGTCAGCGACTACCTCTCCGCCATTTACCGCCAGCGGTTCGGCCTCGACATACCGGAATGGCGTGTCATCGCCACCGTGGGACCCGAGCGAGGCTGCACCGCCCAGCACATTGCGGACAGCACTCGCATGCACAAGACGCGGGTCAGCCGGGCTATCGCGGAACTGGAGCGGCGCGGGATCATCGAGCGCATCCTCAATGCGCGGGATCGCCGTGAACGCGAGTTGCGCCTGACACGGGCCGGGCGCCGGATGTATGCGGAGCTCGTGCCGCTGGCTCTGGAGCGCGAACGGGAGCTGCTGACCTGCCTGTCGGCGGCCCAGATCGAGTGCCTCAACGAGGGGATTGGCCGGCTCGAGGAGTTCCTGCGCCTGCTCTGAAGCTCGCCCGATGAAAGCCGCCTCCGGCGGGCTATCTGGGTGCGCGCCGACTGGAATAAAGTGCGGGCCATGTTCCCGCCTCGCTTGCGCCGTCCGCTCCTGTGGGTGGCACTGCCAGTGGCAGTGCTGGTGCTGCTGTATGCCCTCCTCGGCTTCCTGCTGGTGCCGAAACTGATCCGTTCCCAGGCGCAGGAGTTCGTGGCGAAGACCCATCACCGCACCCTGCAGCTGGGCGAGGTGCGTTTCAACCCGTTCTCCCTGCGGCTCGATATCCGTGACCTGTCGCTGCCGGACTCGGATGGGCAGCCGCTGCTCTCGTTCCGGCACCTGCTCGTGGACCTGACGGTTGCCAGCATCTGGCGGCGGGGTCCGGACTTCGAAACCATCCTGCTGGAGGATCCGTTCGCGCGCGTGCTGATCAAGCCCGACGGGTCGCTGAACCTGAGCGAACTGGCCCCGCCCTCGACTACGCCCCCGCCACCGCCAGAACCGAACGCCAAGCCGGTACGCCTGTTCATCAATCATTTCAGCGTCTCGGGCGGCAACATCGCCTTCGAGGATCGCGCCCACCCGAGCGCCTTCCGCACCGAGATCAAGCCGATCGCCTTCCAGCTCGATCACTTCAGCACGGTGGGACGCGATGGCGGCAGCTACGAGTTGAGTGGCACCTCGGAGGCCGGCGAGCATTTCAGCTGGTCCGGCAGCGTCAGCCCTCTGCCGCTGGCCTCGCGGGGTCATTTCGAAGTGGCGAACCTGCAGGTCCAGACGCTCTGGAGTTACATCCGCGACAGCGTGCACTTCGAGTTGCCCAGCGGCGTGATCTCGCTGCACGGCGACTATGACTTTACCACTGCAACCAATCCGATCGGGCTGTCCGTTGGCGTTCAGGACGTCACGGTCACAGATCTCGCCGTCAGGCCCAAGCGCTCCACTGATGACTACGTGAAGCTCGCACGACTCGAAGTGCGTGACACGCATGCAGACGTCAACAAGCGCTCAGTGACCGTTGGAAGCGTGCATCTGACGGGCGGCGACATCCATGCCTGGGTGCAGAGCGGCGGCCAGGTGAACCTGCTCGAACTCGCGGGCCCGACGCCCGCCACGCAGCCTCCAGCGGCCACGCAGCCTCCAGCCGCCGCGCAATCTCCAGCTCCCGCGCCGCCCACACCCGATACGGGTGCGCCGCCGCCAGCCGACGCGGGTGTGCCAGCGGCCGCCGGCACGGCGAACGCCGCATGGACGATCTCCGTGCCCGAGATTGCCCTGGACGGCTGGAAGATATCGGCGGAGGACCGCCGCCTGTCCCCCTCGGTCACGCTGCTGCTGGAGGATCTGAACGTCCACGTGACCGGATTCACCACGGCGCGCGCTACCCCGATCGCCGTCACCTTCGCCACGAAGCTGAATCACACCGGCAAGCTCGATGTGAAGGCCGATCTGTCACCCGACTACAACGCCATCAAGGCCCAAGTGAACCTGGACGCGCTGGATCTGACGGCACTGCAGCCCTACATCGCGCAGCAAACATCCATGACTCTGCGCTCCGGTGCATTCTCCACGAAGCTAACTGCCGAGCGCGCAGCTGACGGACACCTGACGGTTCGCGGTGAGGCGGAGGTCGCAAAGCTCAAGACCGTGGACAACGCCCTCAGGCAGGATTTCATCAAGTTCGATCGCCTGCAGGTCTCGGGCATCGACTACAACTCGGCGCCGGCCAGCTTGCACATCCATTCCATCGACGCGCACGGACCTTACGCGCGCGTCATCGTCGAGTCCGATCGCAGCGTGAATGTGGCCAGGATCCTGCGCCCGCCCGGCGCTCCCGCGCCGAAGCCGGCTGAAGCTGATGCGTCGGACGACAGCGCAGTGTCTTCGACAGCCGCCGCGACGGCAACAGCGACGGCAGCCGTAACCCAGCCGGGCGCAGAATCCGGGGTGGCGGCTACAGCGGCAGCAACCGACGCTACGGCTGCGACGGCAACAACATCGAGTGACTCGAAGACCCCGGCAAGCAAATCGAAGGATCGCCGCCGCACGCGCGGCCACTCCGGGAAGCCCGAGCCGCAACAGCAATCCGTCGCCGGTGCCATGGCCATCGCCATCGATGCCATTCACGTCGACAACGGCTCGGCCAACTATACGGACTACTGGATCCAGCCCAACTTCGCGGTGGGCATCCAGACGCTCGGCGGCTCGGTGCTCGGCCTGTCCTCCAATCCCAGCGCGCGCGCCAAAGTGGAACTGACTGGCAAGGTGGATCGTTACGCCCCCGTGCACATCTGGGGCGAAGTCAATCCGCTGGCGGCGACGGCTTACTCCGACATCCACATGAGCTTCAAGGGCGTGGACATGACCAGTGTCACGCCCTACTCCGGCCGCTTCGCGGGATACAAGATCGAGAAGGGCAAGCTGTCGGTGGACATCGGCTACAAGATCGATCACCGCAAGCTCGATGCCCAGCACAAGGTGGTGATCGACCAGCTCGAACTCGGCGAGCGCGTAGAGAGCCCCGATGCGATCCATCTGCCCCTGAAGATCGCCATCGCGCTGCTCAAGGACCGCAACGGCGTGATCGATCTCGACCTGCCGGTGACGGGCAGTCTGGATGACCCGAAATTCCGCCTGGGTCCGCTCATCTGGAAAGTCGTGGTCGGGGTACTGACCAGGATCGCCACCGCGCCGTTCGCCCTCATCGGGCATCTGTTCGGCGGTGGCGAGCAGTTGAACTTCATCGAGTTCGCCCCGGGCAGCGCCGAACTCGATCCGGCGCAGCAGCAGAAGCTGCAGGCGCTCGTGAAGGCGCTGCAGGAGAAGACCCAACTGCAGCTGGATGTGCCCGTGACGTACGCGGCCGACCTGGATCGGCCGGGACTGGCGGCCGCGCAGTTGAACGAGCGGCTGCTGGCACTCAGCCAGGGTGCGGGTACCGGCCACCATCATGGCAGGAGCATGCCAGCCGCGCCGGCCGCCGGACAGGCGGCCCCCACGGGCCGGCCCGCGGCGCAGGCACAGCAAGGTCAGCCTTCAGGCAGCGGCAGCGCCGGAGCGGCTGCTGCTGCACCGGCGGAGACTGCGAACGCCCTGCCGGTTGCTCTCACCGATCCCGCGCAGCGATTCCGGTTGCTGGTCCAGCAATACCGCAACGATCTCGGCAAGGACGCGCCCCTGCCCGACTCGGTCAAGGCCGCGCAGGAAGCTGAAAGGAAGAAAACCCCGGGAACCGATTACGGGCCGCCTAATTCGGACCTGGAGTCCGCGTTGCTGGCGAAGATCACGGTGGCGGACGGTGATCTGGAGTCTCTGGGCAAGCGCCGGGCGCAGAGCATCCAGGATGCCCTGCTGGGCGGCGGACAGATCGATCCGTCACGCGTGTTCGTCATCGGCAGCCAGGCGCAGCCAGCCGCCGCGGCGGGCAAGGTGCGCGTGGAGCTCTCGCTGAAATAGCGTCGGCCTGCGACGGCTCGTTGCCGTTGACCCATCATCTACGCCCTCCGAATCAGGGCCGCGAATCCGGCCCCAAGCTATTTGTGCCGGAAGCCGATGCGCAATGCGCCCCAGTGCCGCCCGTTCACGAAGATCGGCGCGGACAGATCCTTCATGAGCATGAACCGGCCGCCGCCCATGTCACGGCGGTAGGTCTGCAGCAGGAACGCCTTGGTGTTGCGCGCCACCTTCTGCACGGCGCGATCGTTGAATACACGTCGGTTGCGGCAGTGGGCGGCATTCCACGCCGGGTCCTTGCCCTGCGGCTTGGAGTATTCCGGGTTGTGCGTCGGCAGATAGCCACCGCGTGCCCAGGCGACACAGAAGACGATGCGCGGATCGATCTTGAGCACCGGATCCTGGATGGGCGGCAGGATGCGATCGGTGAACTGCACGTAGTCCGTCAGGAACTGCTGCGGGTTGGTGCCGGGAATCTCGCGGTAGCGTTCGTCGAACAGTCGCGCCGCGGTAATCTCGCCGCGCGCGATCGCCCCTTCGAACTCCGCCGCGATGCGCCCTGCGGTGTCCACTCCTGCGCGGATGATCGCCGTGTCGGCGGTCTCGATGCCGCTCTCCGCGATGTACTCGATCAGCGTCTCGCTGAGTTCCAGCAGGTTCTCGATGCGCTGGTCGGCGGTGCGCAGGTTGCCCGAGGTCAACTCGACACCGCCCGCGAGGTCGCCCAGCTCTGACAGGGTGCGATCGCACGCCTGCAGGTTGTCGGCAGCCGACTGGGCGATCGCGTCAATCTCGCGGTTGACCGTGTTGAATGCATCGTGCGCACGCACGATCACACCGTTGACCTTCTGTGTTCCCGAACCGGCATGACCGGCGTGCCGGGTGGCTTCGCCGCTCTCCTTGATGAGGCCTTCGATCTGGTCGCCGAGGGCGCGGACGATATGGCCGATGCGATCCGTCGCGATGCGTGTTTCCTCCGCGAGGCTCTTCACCTCTCCCGCGACGACTGCGAACCCGCGGCCGGCCTCGCCTGCCCGCGCGGCCTCGATGCCCGCGTTCAGTGACAGCAGTCGCGTCTGCTTCGCAATGCGTTCGATGTCGCTGGCCACACCACCGATCTGCTTCAGCAGCGTGCTGAAGGATCCAAGGCGTTCTTCGATATGCCCGACGGCACCGCTGAGGTCGGTGATGTGCTGTACCGCGCCGCCGATCAGCGTGCGCGATTCAGCGATCTCACTGCCAGCGGCGGAAGCGGCCTGCTGGGCCTCGCGTGCGGCGCGGTCGATCTCCCGGTTGCCGGACACCATGGTCTCGGCGGCCTGCTGCAGTTGCTTGAATTGGTCGGCCTGATTGGAAACGCGGTGGGTAACATCCTCGAGATGCCCGGCGACATCCGCGAGTTCAACTCCGAGCGAGCCGACGCGGCTGGCCAGCTCATCCACGAATCGTCTGCCGTCATCCGCAATTGCGGAGCCCTCGGAGGACACCGGCGCGCGCGCCGCATTCGGCGTTCCACTCATTACCGTCCCATCCTTTGTGTCCAGGCAAGCGGCAGGGAGTATGCGCCACAGCGCCGTGAGCCGGTCGGGCGCGGTGCACATTGCGGCCATGCGGCATGGGTGTTCGAACTCGCGAACAGCGTGAACCGGGCGGCCCCTGCTGTGCGCCGACTGCTGCGAGTTGCCGCGCTGTGTCAGTGCCCACCCTGCACGAACAGCCCGGCGTCGGCGAGCGCCTGCGCCAGCTCGGCCTCGATCCTGGCTGCCTCGCGCCGCGCCACGTATTGCAGGTGCAGCGTCGGCCCGGTGAGGACTTCGAGGCCCCGCTTGAGCACGCTGCCCGCGGCGCGGATTCCAGCTTTGTGCTGATCGAAGCGTTCGGCCGGACTGTAGTGGCTCATGCCCACGTACACACCATACGGTTCGGGGCGACTGTCGCTGTAGTCCAGCAGGATGAGATAGACATGGGTCCGGCCTTTGTGCGCTGCAGTAAACCGCGCGCTCACCTCGTAGGCCAGCGGCAGCCAGTCGATGTAGCGCATGGGCAGCCAGTCCGGGATCGTTCGGGCGGCGTGTTGCCAGAGGCGCTCCAGACCAATCTCGATGTTCGCCGGCCATTCCCCGCGCATCCACAGTTCGTGCAGGCAGTGGGCGCCCGCCCCACCGTCGCCTGCGGTCAGCGCGGCGCTGAAGCGGGTCAGCAGATCCTGACGGGACAGCAGCTGAAGCGGCCGCGCGCCCGGAGACGCGGCTGCTTCAGACTTCTGCATGACCCTCAGTGCGCCGTGAGCGTCTTGATGTAGCGGTAGAAGAACTCATTGCCCCGATAGAAGGAATCCACGCCCAGCCGCTCGTCGCGGCCGTGGGCCCGTTGGTTATCCCTGTCGATGGCGATACCGGCGATCACGTAGGTCGGCAACCCCACCGCGCTGGTGTAGACGCCGTCCGAGGCACCAGCCGACATTGCCGGAACGACCTTTATGCCCGGCCACATCTGCGCCACCAGTTTGGCCAGTGGCTTCATCACCTCGGGATTCAGGGGTGGTGGCGGGTAGCCGCGCCGATCGGAGGCTGTATCGCGCACCTCGCCCTGCTCGTCGTAAGCCTGCACGGTGACCTGCGGATCGGCGAGAACGCCGATCAGCGTCTGGCGCACTTCCTCCGGCGAGTGACCCGGCAGGATGCGGCAATTCACAGTCGCCTGGGCCCGCTGTGGCAATGCATTGTTGGCATGTCCGCCCAGCAGCCGTGTCGCCACGCACGTCGTGCGCATGATGGAGTGATCCATCGGATCGTGGGAGAGTCGCGCTATCGCCTGCGGATCCGGCGGCGTCTGCAGGATCGCCCGCATGTCAGCCGCCCGCTCGCCCGTCTCGATGCTGGCCATGCTCTCGTAGTAGCCGCGCGTCACACTGTTCAGCTCGAACGGAAATTCGTACTTCGACAGCCGCGTGAGCGCCGCCGCCAGCCGATAGATCGCGTTGTCCGGCACCGGCAGGGAGCTGTGGCCACCGGGATTGACGACGGTCAGCAGGTAGTCGCCGTACACCTTTTCGGTCCCATCCACCTCGAAGTAGACGGGCTTGCCGTGGTCGGATGTGATCGAGTTGCCATCGTGGTTCAACACGAACTCGGCATCGACCAGTTCACGGTGGTTCTGCAGGAGCCACTGCACGCCGTTGGAGCTGCCGCTCTCCTCATCCGCGGTGAGCGCCAGGATGATGTCGCGGCTGGGGCGGAATCCTTCCCTCTTCAGCCGGATCAGCGTGCTCATCATGATGGCATCGCCGCTCTTCATGTCCTGGGTACCGCGGCCGTAGAAATAGCCATCCTGCTCGATGAACCTGAAGGGATCCGTGCTCCAGTCCTCGCGCCGCGCCTCCACGACATCCAGATGGCCGATCAGCAGCACGGGCTTGTGCCTGCCGCTGCCCTTGAGGCGCACCACCAGATTCCTCTTCCGTTCGTTGGGCCCCAGGATCTGCAGATCCGCGTCGGTGAAACCGGCCGCGCGCAGCCGTTGCGCCATGGCCTCGGAGGCGCTCGTCACCCGCCCGACCGATTCGGTGGTGTTGATTTCGATCAGTTCGCGGAAAATCTCACGCGCGAGAGCGTTGGACTGCGCATCCGTATCGGCCTGGGCCACAGCCGCGCCGAGCACGGCCGCCGCAACTGCAAGAAGACGCCATTGCATGCCATCATCCCCCAATGGTTCAGTTGTCAAAGGTCCTATTATGACGAGATTGGCGCTTCTCGTGGGCTTGGGCTTGACCGGATTCGTGGCGGGGGTGCAGGCAGCCGCCCATGACGAGCTGGACCGAGTCCTGCAGTGGCGGGCTGCGCGAGTCGCCGAACTCACTTCCGCAGACGGATGGCTGACGCTGGTGGGTCTGCTGTGGCTGGATCCGGGCGACAACTCCTTCGGCAGCGCGGCTGGCAACCACCTGGTCCTGGCCCATCCAGGCTTGCCGGCCGTCGCCGGGACCTTTGTCCGTGACGGCCAGAACGTGCGTTTCACGGCCGCCCCCGGCTCCGGCATCACATACGACGGTCAGCCGATATCCACTGTGCAGATGATCAGCGACATGCAGGGCGAACCCACGGTGCTTGCCAGCGGTTCACTGCGATTCTTCATCATCGAACGCGCAGGCAAGCTGGGAGTGCGCATCCGGGACCTGGACAGTCCGCGTCGCCGCAACTTCCAGCCCATCGAATACTTTCCAGTGAACGACGCCTGGGCACTGACGGCCCGCTTCGAGCCTTACACGCCACACCGCTCCATTCGCATCGTCAACATCCTGGGCCTCGAGCAGAACATGGACTCGCCAGGCGCGATCGTGTTCAGCAAGGACGGACACGAGTGGCGTCTGGACACGATCCTCGAATCTCCGAACGATGACAGCCTGTTCGTGATGCTGGCGGACGGTACCAGCGGGAAGGAGAGTTATGGCGGCGGCCGCTTCCTGCGCGTCCCGCTACCCGAACTTACCTCGGGCGGTTACGCAACCCGGGTGGATTTCAACGAGGCGTACAACCCGCCTTGCGCGTTCAACGATTTTGCGACCTGCCCGCTGCCGCCGTTCCAGAATCGGCTCACTTTGCGTATCGAATCCGGTGAGAAAACCTACGGCGGCGGGAACAGCCACCATACATCGCCGCCCTAGTGCACCGGGTCACGGCGAGTGCGCTATAGTCGGTCGATCAGCCGTATACAGGTCAGGGTCGCGCAGCGCGCGAGGGGGAAGAGTTTCATGAAGAACGTTGTGCTCGCCGGCGCCGTGCTGGCATTGGCCGTGTCCGCAGCCGCCTTCGCGGATCCTCCCAAGACGCTCAAGGTGGTGAAGTCCGTGGATGTGGCCGCACCGGTGGACAAGGTCTGGGCGACGGTGAAGGACTTCGACGGACTCAACAAGTGGCACCCCGGCTTCGCCAAGGACGAGATCATCAAGGGCACCAACAACCAGCCCGGCGCGGTACGCGCGCTCACCATCAAGGATGGCCCAACCTTCACGGAAGAGCTGTTGGCCTTCGATGAGGCCACCCACTCCTTTCGCTATCGCATCATCGACTCACCGCTGCCCATCACCAGCTACGTCTCGCACCTGTCGGTCAAACCCGGCCGCAACGGCGGCTCGCACGTCACGTGGAGCTCCACCTTCAAGCGCAAGAACACCAGCGACAACCCGCCCGAGGCGGAGAGTGACGCCGGCGCGGTGAAGCTGGTGTCGGGCGTCTACGACGGGGGCCTGGGCAATCTGAAGAAGATGCTCGGCGGCGGCTGATAGCGACCGCCGGCGCGCCACCACAGTCCGCGCGCCACCACTGTTCCGCGCGCTGCCACTGTTGCGCGCGCTGCCACGGAAATCGCTCCGGGGTACGGGGTGTCGCGGGGTCCGCTCAGGCCTCGATGAGGCCGTGGCGGATGGCCAGCAGGGTGAGCTCGGACTGGTTGACCACGCCGAGCTTCTGTTTGATGTTGTAGAGATGCGTGCCGATGGTCGAGGCCGACAGCTTCAGGTCATCGGCGATCTTCTGCACCGTGGCGCCGCTGGCCAGGCGGATGAACACCTCGAACTCACGCTCGGAAAGCTGTTCGAGCGGCGAGCGCGCCGCCCCTTCGATCTCCGCGAGGGCCAGCTTCTGCGCCAGGCCCGGATCGATATAGCGCCGGCCGGCGGCCACCGAGGCGATAGCCTCGATGAGCACTTCGGGCGCCGAGCGCTTGGAGAGGAAGCCCAGCGCGCCCTCGCGCAGCGCGCGGCGCGCATGCATGGGATCATCATGAGCTGAAAGCGCCAGGATGCGCGCCGCGGCATCACGCGCCTTGATGCGCTTCAGGGCCTCCAGGCCACCCATCCCCGGCATTCCCAGGTCCATCACGACTACATCAGGCGCAACTTCCGCGTAAATCTGACACGCGGCCTCGCCCGACTGCGCCTCCGCCACCACACTGATGTCGGATTGCGACTGCAACAGCAGTCGGAATCCCGTGCGCACGACCGCATGGTCGTCTACCAGCAGAACCCGTGTCATGCGCGCTCCGCGAGAGGTATCGCCGCGGTCAGCAGCACGCCGCCCGACTGCCGATTCTCCACGGTGAACTGACCACCGAGGCTTTCGACCCGGTCAGCGAGGCCCCGCAACCCGAAATGTCCCGGACGTGACCAGTCCGGTGGCAGTCCCACGCCGTCATCGGTCACGGTCAGCACGATGCGCTCACTGGTCGCCTGTACCTCGATATCGACGCGCGAGGCTTGTGCATGGCGAAGCGCGTTGATGAGTCCCTCCTGGGCCACGCGGTAGATGGCCAAAGTCACGGTCGGACCCAACTCTGCGGTGAGGTCATTGCGCGCCGAGAGCGTCACCGTTGGATAGCGTCGCTGCCAGTCGCGTACCAGATTCTCTAGGGTATCCGCCAGACCGAGGGTGTCCAGCGTGAGCGGTACCAGGCGCGGAATGAGTCCGTGCATGGCGTCGTAGAGGCGTCCTGCCTCATCAGAGATGAGCCGCGCTGCATCGGCCATCGGATCGTTGTCAGTCTGCTTGGCAATGGCCATGGCCAGCGAGCGGATCGCGGTGACCGATTGACCGAATTCATCGTGCAGTTCGTGCGCGATCAGACGCCGCTCCTCCTCGACACGCTGCTCGACCAGCCGCGCCAGGTCACGACCCTCATCCAGCTGAGTCTGGACCTCGCGTGCCTTGCGCTCGGCCGCCACCTTGTCCTGCACTGCCTGCG
Organism: Steroidobacteraceae bacterium; assembly: GCA_035542375.1. Lineage (GTDB taxonomy): Bacteria > Pseudomonadota > Gammaproteobacteria > Steroidobacterales > Steroidobacteraceae > 13-2-20CM-66-19. Next base: position 13,805 of record DATKLO010000034.1, read on the forward strand.
CCATCCTGTTGAACGCGGCCCCGATGGCGCTCGCCTCCGCACCCGCCAGAGCGGGAAGCCGGAAGTCGAGCGAGCCCTCCTCGATCCGCGCGAGGCCCGCCGCGATGACGGGAAACGGCGCCAGAGCCCGGCTCACGAGCCAGAAGGCCAGCGCGTTGACCAGGACCAGCATCAGCGCACCAATCAGGAACAGCCGGGACAGCACGTCCCAGGCATCCAGGATGGCCCGCGACGGATCGGCGCGGACCACCAACTGCACGCCGTCCGGCAGGGCGAACATCTGCTGGGCTGCCCGAGGCTCGAGCAGCCGTTCGAACCAATCGGGTGCGGCACGTCCCGCCTTGTAGGTGGGCGGCGGCGAGCGGTATAGCACCGAACCGCTGGGGGAGATCAAGGTGATGTCATTGGCCCGCACATGGCCGAGCTGCTGCAACAGCTGGCGCACCACATCCGAGCCGCCTTCAGTGGAATGGATTGACGCCAGTCGCCCGAGGAGCTGGGCCGTGACCAGGTTGGCGGCCTCGATCTCCTCGCGCACCGAGGAACGGGTGTCCTGGATCTCGGTCACGATCAGCCCGATCACGAACATGGCCGTCAGGCCGGAGACCACCAGGTTCAGTCGGGTGCGCAGCTTCATGCGAGCGGGCAGTGTACCGCCCCTCAGCTCATGAAAATCATGAGGCGAGTTTAATGATGATCCCCTGTTGCCAGCCGGCCTGGTGGGTGGAAGATGACCTCCGGCGGCAATCCATCGAGGAGCAAGATCATGAAGTGGGAAACACCGCAAGCGACCGAGATGCGCTTTGGCATGGAAATCACGATGTACATCGCCAATCGCTGATCGTTGAGCCGGGTGACGGCCCGCCTCACCGCGGGCTGCGCCTGATCGTCGGTTCAGCGTGAAGATCCGGGTGCTGGGAGCCGCCGCCGGCGGTGGTTTCCCGCAGTGGAATTGCAACTGCCGGAACTGCGCCGGGCTGCGCGCGGGAACCCTCAGAGCCCGCGCAAGAACCCAATCGTCGATCGCCGTCCGCGGCAGCGCGGGGGAAGGGTGGGCTCTCGTCAACGCCTCGCCCGATATCGCCGTACAGCTTCGTGCCTATCCCCCCTTCCAGCCGGCCCGTTCCCTGAGGGACTGTGCCATTACCGGGATCGTCCTGGTCGATGGGCAGGTGGATCACACCACCGGCCTATACATGCTGCGGGAGGCCTCGCGCCCCTGGCCTCTGTGGTGCACCGACGCCGCCTACACCGACCTGACACGCGGCAATCCCATCCTGAAGGTGCTGGAGCACTTTTGCGGCGTCCGACGGCACGCCATCCCCTTGAGCGGCGAGCGCTTCGAGGTCGAAGGCGTGTACGGCGTCACCTGGCAGGGCTTACCCGTGGCGGGCAAGCCGGCGCCCTATTCCCCCAATCGCGATTCGCCGATACCCGGAGACAATGTCGCGCTGGTCATCACCGATGGGGTGACGGGCCGGTCCGCCGTTTACGCACCCGGCCTCGGCAGCATGGACGAACGGGTGTGGGCCCATATGCAGTCGGCGAGCTGCGTGTTGGTGGACGGCACGTTCTGGACCGACGAGGAGATGATCCAGCTGGGCGCCTCACGCAGGCGCGCGCGCGAGATCGGCCATCTGCCACAAAGCGGCGCGGGCGGTATGCTGGAGTGGCTGGAGAAGCTGCCGCAGGGGACACGCCGCGTGCTCATCCACATCAACAACACCAACCCCATCCTCGATGAGGACTCTCCGCAGGCCGCCGAACTCGCGCGGCGCGGCGTGGAAGTGGCGTGGGACGGAATGGAGCTGAACCTGTGAACGATACGGCGCGAACTGCCGGCGATGCGGCCTGGACCCCGACTGAGTTCGAGCAGCGCCTGCGCGAGAAGGGCCGTGCCTACCACATCCACCACCCGTTCAACGTCATGCTCAACACCGGGCGCGCCACGCCCGAGCAGATTCGCGGTTGGGTCGCCAACCGCTTCTACTACCAGATCAACATTCCGATCAAGGACGCCGCCATCCTCGCGAATTGCCCTGACCGCGCCGTGCGCAAGTCCTGGGTACAGCGCATTCTCGATCACGATGGTTACGGCGAAGATCCGGGTGGCATCGATTCCTGGCTCAAACTGGGGGAGGCGGTCGGCCTCACGCGCGCGCACGTCGAGAGTCTCGTGGACGTGCTGCCAGGCGTGCGCTTCGCGGTGGACGCGTATGTCAACTTCGCGCGTCACTCGCCGTGGCAGGAATCGGTGTGTGCTTCGCTGACCGAGCTGTTCGCGCCCGAGATTCACAAGCAACGCCTGGCCAACTGGCCCGAGCACTATCCCTGGATCGATCAGACGGGCCTGCGCTACTTCCAGAGCCGCGTCAGTCTCGCGCGGCGCGACGTGGAGTTCGGGCTGGCCGCGACCCTGCAGTGGTTCACGACACGGCCCGCCCAGGAGCGCGCGCTGCAGATCCTGCAATTCAAGCTGGACGTGCTGTGGCAGATGAACGATGCCATGCAGCTGCGTTATGGAGTCAATGCGTGAGCGCCTTGAGCACCGACTCGAAACCCAGTCTCGGCCGCGGCTTCAGGCTGCAGTGGGAACCTGCGCAGAACGCGCACGTGCTGCTCTACCCGGAGGGCATGGTGAAGCTGAATGGCAGCGCGGGAGAGATCCTGCGGCGCTGCGACGGCAACCGGACCATCGCCGACATCGTGACCGATCTGGAAACGGCGTTCGATGCCAGCGGGTTGACCGGTGATGTCTGCGCCTTCGTGAGCATCGCGCTCGAAAAGCGCTGGCTGGAGATCCACTCGTGACGACCGTCCCGGGACACCCCGGACCACCGCTCTGGCTGTTGCTCGAGCTGACCTATCAGTGCCCGCTGCATTGCGTGTTCTGCTACAACCCGACCGACTTCGCGCGCACCGGGCCCGAACTCGCCACGGAGGACTGGCTACGGGTGCTGCACGAGGCGCGCGCGCTGGGGTCGGTGCAGCTCGGCCTGTCCGGCGGTGAGCCGCTGTCGCGCCCCGATCTGGAAGTCATCGTCGCGGAGGCGCACAAGCTCGGTTACTACATCAACCTGATCACCTCCGGCGTCGGGCTGACCGAAGCGCGCATCCAGGCCCTCAAGCAGGCCGGGCTCGATCACATCCAGCTCTCCTTCCAGGACAGCACGCGCGAGATGAATGACTTCCTGAGCAGCACGCGCACCTTCGAGCTCAAATCGAAGGTCGCCGCGCTCATCAAGCGGTACGAGTACCCGATGGTGCTCAACGTCGTGCTGCACCGGCTCAACATCGATCACGTCGAGCAGATCCTGGAGATGGCGGAGGCGATGCAGGCCGAGTACGTCGAGCTGGCCAACACGCAGTACTACGGCTGGGCCTTCCAGAATCGCGAGCGGCTGCTGCCCAGCCGCGCGCAGCTCAAGCACGCGGAGGAAGTGACGCGGCGCTACCGCGAGCGGCCGCTGCAGAAGATGAAGATCTTCTTCGTGGTCCCCGACTACTTCGAGAACCGTCCCAAACCCTGCATGAACGGCCTGGGCTCGGTGTTCCTGACAGTGACTCCCGACGGCACGGCCCTGCCCTGCCACGCCGCGCGCATGCTTCCGGGACTGACGTTTCCAAACGTCCGCGAATCAACCGTCAAATGGATCTGGCGCGACTCGCCCGGTTTCAATCATTACCGTGGCGATGCCTGGATGAAGGAGCCCTGCCGCAGCTGCCCGGAGAAATCCCGCGACTTCGGCGGCTGCCGCTGCCAGGCCTACCTGCTCACCGGCGATCCCGCCAACACCGACCCGGTGTGCGATCTCTCGCCGCACCATCACCTGGTCACCGAGGTGGTGGCGAAGGCGGACCAGGTGCGACCGGTGGGTTCGGCGAGCAGACTCCTGACTGGCAATGCCGCAGTGGAGAAGCCGCTGATCTTCCGCGACCGGCGCAATTCACTCGCTCTCTCGGAGCGTTGAGCCGAACAGAGCGGCGCGCCGTGATGGTCGGGTCGACCCCGGCCCGGGACCGAAGGCCAACCCGCTGAATTGCTCCGCGAGGGTGCCAACCGTCCACGCCGCCCGGGCATGACAGCCGTCCGGAAATGACCGCCCGGGGTCCGTCGAAGCCGCAAGCCGGCAGGTAGACTGACGGCATGAGGAAGCTCCACTACGCCTGGGTGGTCCTGGGCGTAACATTCATCAGCCTGCTCGTTTCCGCGGCCACGCGCGCGACACCGAGCATCCTGATCGTGCCGCTGGAGCACGAGTTCGGCTGGTCGCGGGCGACGATTTCGGTCGCCATCTCCGTCAACATCCTGCTTTACGGCCTGATCGGTCCATTCGCCGCCGGTCTGATCAATCGCTATGGACCCCGAAGGGTGATGCCAGCGGCGGCGCTGCTTCTGGGAATTGGAACGCTTGCCACGATAACGATCCGGCAACCGTGGCAGCTGCTGGCGCTGTGGGGTGTGCTTGTGGGCTGTGGCACGGGTCTGCTTGCGCTGGTTCTGGGCGCCACGGTTGTGCAGCGCTGGTTCGACGCCCAGCGCGGGTTGGCTCTCGGCCTTCTGACCGCCAGCGCCGCCACCGGGCAGCTCGTGTTCCTGCCATTGCTCGCGATGGTCGTGGTCGATCACGGTTGGCGGACCGCAGTCGTGGCAATGGCTTCAGCGACTTTGCTAATGGCGCCCCTCTCATGGGTCTACATGCGTGATCGGCCCAGGGACAAAGGCTTGCGCCCCCTGGGCGCGCCCGAGGGAACGGACGTCATGCCACCGCCCGTGCAACACCCCGTCGCGGCCGCTTTCTCGGCTCTGCGCATGGCGAGCGGCAACCGCGTGTTCTGGGTGCTGGCCGGAAGCTTCTTCATCTGCGGTGCCAGCACCAATGGCCTCGTCGGGACGCATCTGGTGCCCGCGTGCATGGACCACGGGATGCCCGAAGTGCAGGCGGCGGGCCTGCTGGCCATCATGGGGGTGTGCGATCTGATCGGCACAACGGGCTCGGGGTGGCTGTCCGACCGCTTCGACAACCGTCTGCTGTTGTTCGCCTACTACGGATTGCGCGGCCTCTCGCTGCTGTACCTGCCCTACGCCTTCGTCTCCGCCGGCCACGGTCTGTCGTGGTTCGCCGTGTTCTACGGGCTGGACTGGATTGCGACGGTGCCGCCGACCGTGGCACTGGCGCGCCAGGCCTTCGGCGCGGAGCGCGCGGGTCTGGTATTCGGGTGGATCGTGGCCGCGCATCAGATCGGCGCAGCGTGCGCAGCGGCAGCGGCCGGCTTCTTGCGCACATTCCAGGGCAGTTATGACCAGGCCTTCCTGGTGGCCGGAGGACTCTGTCTGCTCGCCGCCGTCGCCGTCCTGTTCGCCGGTGGTGGACCCGAAACGGGACGGGTACCTCAGTTGCGCTAAATACGGATGCCCGGCTTGTTGTGTCGCGGGCCGCCCGGATATAGCTTCCCGTCATGGGATCGCTGCTCTCGCGCACACCGCTCGATACGCAGCTGCCGGCTTCACCCGGCGGTTCGGACGGTGGTGCGCAGACCCTGGAACCCCGGCGGCTGCTGACCGCATTCTTTTTGACGCCGCTGCTGGCGGGCTTCTATCCGGCGATCTTCCTGGCGGAACCCGCGCTGATGCCGCTGGGACTGATCGTGGCCTACGTCTCGACCGTCGCCTTCGGGGTACCGCTGGTTCTGCTCTTCGGCAGGCAGTTGTGGCGCAGCTGGTGGCAGTACACCGTCGGCGGTGCTGTTTGCTCGCTGCCCGCCGTGTTCGCCTACGCCTTCGCCCATCTCCCCGAGCACGTGGAACCATTTGGCCTGGTTCCGGCACTGGCGGTCCTGGGATGGGGTGCCTCTTCGGGCTTGATCTTCTGGATGCTCGGTGTAGCCGGTGATTCGCCCGTCAGCATCGCCACGCTGCTCGATCCGCATCGCCCGCGTAAGTAGCTGTTGTCCACCCAGGCACAGGATGTGCCCCGCCGCCGCAGGTGGCGCTATCGAATCAGCCTCGCGCACAGGTCCAGCAGCGGGCCCGGCAGTATTCCCAGCAGCAGCACGGCGGCGGCATTGATGCCGAGTGCCATGCGCACTCCGGCGGAGTGCTGTGGCGGCGGGTATTCCGCCGGCGGCGCATCGAAATACATCAGCTTGATGACGCGCAAATAGTAGAACGCGCCCACCACGGACATGGCGGCGGCCACGACCACGAGCCAGAAGTGGTTCGTCTCCCACAGCGCCTGGAAGATGCGCAGCTTCGCCCAGAAGCCCACGAACGGCGGCACGCCCGCAGTCGAGAACATGAGCATCATCATCACCAGGGCGAGCAGGGGATCACGCTTATACAGGCCCTTGTAATGGTCCAGATGATCCGCCTCAAAGCCCTTGCGGCTGGCGATCAGGATCACGCCGAAGGACCCTAGTGCGACCAGGATGTAAATGAGCGTGTAGTACAGCGCAGCCGTATAACCGCCCGGAGTGCCGGCGGTGAAGCCCAGGACGATGAAGCCGACGTTGGAAATCGTCGAGTAGGCCAGCATCCGCTTCAGGTTGGTCTGCACGATCGCGACGAGATTTCCGACCACGAGCGTCAGCACGGCCAGCGCTCCGAGCATTTGGGACCACTCGACCGAGGTGCCGCCCAGACCCTGCGCGAGCAGCCGAAGCGTGAGCGCGAAATAGGCGATCTTGGGCGCGGTGCCGATGAACAGCGTGACGCTCGTCGGCGTGCCCTGATACACGTCCGGCAGCCACATGTGGAATGGCACGGCGCCGAGTTTGAAGGCGATCGCCACGACGATGAACACGAGCCCGACGATCACGCCGAGATTCGGCGGGTCATGCAGCAGGGTCGCGAGTGCCTGCAGGTCGAGAGTTCCGGTCATGCCGTAGATCATCGACATGCCGTACAGCAGCGCGCCCGAGGCAATGGCACCGAGCACGAAGTATTTCATGGCGGACTCGGCGGCCACGCCTGACTCGCGGTCGAAGGCGCTCAAGGCATACACCGAGAGTGCGAGCAGCTCGACCCCGATATAGACGGTCAGCATGCTGTTGGCGGAGACCAGCACGAAGATGCCCAGCAGCGCCGTCAGCGTGAGCACGTAGTACTCGCCACGCAGGATGCCCCGCTCCTCCAGGTAGTCGCGTGAGTACAGCAGCCCCACGGCCACGACCAGGAAACCCGCCAGCTTCAGCACGTAGGCCAGCTCATCGGCCACATACATGCCATTGAACAGCACCAGGCGCTGAGTCACCGCGGCGTAATGCACGGTCGCGGCCGCGCCGCCAGCCAGCGCGACCAGTGTCAGCGTGGGTGTCAGCGAGCGCCGCGTCTGGCCGGCGAACACATCCACCAGCAGGATCACGCAGATCGCGGCCACCAGGTAGATCTCGGGGATCGCCGGTGCCACGCCTTGCCAGGTCATCATCGTGTCGGGCATGTTGCTTGAGCTTTCCGGTAGCGGGCGCGCCTACAGCGGGATCTTGCTGGCCACCGCCTGGTCGACCAGGTGATGGATGGTGGGCTGCATGATCTTCAGCAGCGGAGCGGGCCAGGCGCCGATCAGCAGCACGGCGATCGCCAGTGCCGCGAGCACGGCGAATTCCCTGCCATTGAGATCGGTGAGCGCGGCGACCTTCGCGTTCGCCACAGGTCCGAAGACCACGCGCTTGACCAGCCACAAGGTGTAGCCGGCACCCAGGATGAGCGTCGTGGCGGCCAGCAGCGAATACCAGAAGCTGGCCTTGAAGCTGGCCAGGATCACCAGAAACTCACCCACGAATCCGGATGTGCCCGGCAGACCGGTATTGGCCAGGGCGAACAGCACCATGAAGGCGGCGAAGATCGGCATGGTGTTGATCACGCCGCCATAGTCCGCGATCTGCCGACTGTGTACCCGGTCGTAGAGAACACCGACGCACAGGAACAAGGCTCCGGACACCAGGCCATGCGAGATCATCTGCACCATGGCGCCATCCATGCCCATGCCGGCTCCCTGCAGCGCTCCGGTATTGCGCACGATCTCGTAGACGACGAAGGCCCCCAGCGTCACGAATCCCATGTGCGCGATCGACGAATAGGCGATCAGCTTCTTCATGTCCTGCTGGACCAGCGCGACGAAGCCGATGTACACGACAGCGATCAGCGACAGCGCGATCACGAACAGGTCGAGCTCGCGGCTGGCGTCCGGCGTGATGGGCAGGTTGAAGCGCAGGAAGCCGTAGCCACCCATTTTCAGCATGATGGCGGCCAGGACGACGGAACCGCCCGTGGGCGCCTCCACATGCGCATCCGGGAGCCAGGTGTGCACCGGCCACATGGGGACCTTCACCGCGAAAGCCGCGAAGAAGGCGAAGAAGATCCAGCGCTGCTCGGTGAGCGTCAGGGGCAGCGCCTGGAAGCTGGCGATGGAGTAGTCACCTGCCTTGACGTACATGTAGATCAGCGCGGTCAGCATGAAGACCGAGCCAAGGAAGGTGTAGAGGAAGAACTTGATCGTGGCGTAGACGCGCCGCGGACCGCCCCAGATGCCGATGATGAGGAACATCGGGATCAGCATGGCTTCCCAGAAAAAATAGAACAGCAGCGCATCCGTCGCGCAGAACACCCCGATCATCAGTCCTTCCATGATCAGGAAGGCGGCGTAGTACTGGGCCGCCCGCGCCTCGATCACGGTCCAGGCGGCGATCACCACGGGAATGGTGATGAAGGCCGTCAGCACGACCAGGGGCAGCGAGATGCCGTCCACCCCGAGGGCGTAGCAGGCATTGAAACGCGGGATCCAGGCCAGCTTCACGGGAAGCTGCAGAGCGGCGGAACTGGAATCGAAATGCGACAGCACCGGCAGGCACAGGAGCAGCGTCGCCACGGAAGCCGCCAGCGCGATCCAGCGGCCGAGGGCGACGTTGCGCTCGCCCAGCAGCAGCACGAGCACGCCCGCCAGGATGGGCAGCCAGATCAGCAGGGACAGGAGATCAGGCATTCAAGGTCCGCCGTTGCTATCTATCGCACCAGAAACCAGCCCAGCAGCGCGGCCAGACCGATCACCATCCAGAACGCGTACGCATACAGATATCCGTTCTGCACACGCCGCACGATGCTTCCGAACCAGCCTACAGTGGCCGCGGAGCCATTCACCAGGGCGCCATCGATCAGCACCTGATCACCACCCTTCCACAGGGTGTAGCCGAGTCCGCGCGCGAAGGTCGCCAGCACCCTCTCGTTGAACCAGTCGAAGTAGTACTTGTTGACCAGCAGGGTGCGCAGCGGTGCAAACGTGCGCGCCGCCCGGTCGGCCAGCTCGGGGCGCTTCAGGAAGAAATACCAGGCGGTGAGCACGCCGGCTGCCGCGAGCCAGAAAGGCAGCTTCAGCATGCCGCCGAGCGCGAACGACAGAGGGCCCCGGAAGTCGCGGCCCAGCTCCTGCAGCACGTCATTCTTCTCCAGCACCTGGATCGAATCGCCGAAGTAACCGCCGAAGAGGATCGGCCCGGCGGTCAGCATGCCGATCAGCACCGAGGGAATGGCCAGCGCGATCAGCGGGCCGGTGACGACTGCGGGACTCTCGTGCGGCGTGCCGCCGTGATGAGCGTGATCGTCATGCCTGGCGTCGTGGCCATCTTCGTCGGCAGCGTCGTGGAACCGCTCACGCCCGTGAAACGTCATGAACAGCATGCGGAACGTGTACAGCGCTGTGACGAACACCCCGCCCAACACACAGTAGTACGCGTACGTCGAACCCCACCGATGGGCCTCGCCAATGGCCTCGATGATGGTGTCCTTCGAGTAGAAGCCCGAGAAGAAGGGAGTACCGATCAGGGCCAGCGCCCCGATCCAGCTGGTCACCGCGGTGATGGGCATGTAGCGGGCCAGTCCGCCCATCCTGCGCATGTCCTGCTCATGGTGCATGCCGATGATCACCGACCCGGCAGCCAGGAACAGCAACGCCTTGAAGAAGGCATGCGTCATCAGGTGGAACATGGCCGCACCGTAGGCCGATGCCCCGAGCGCCGCCGTCATGTAACCGAGCTGTGAGAGCGTCGAGTAGGCGATAACGCGCTTGATGTCGTTATTGACGACGCCGAGCAGTCCCATGAAGAACGCGGTCGTTGCGCCGATCACCAGCACGAAGGACAGTGCGGCCTCCGAGTGTTCGAACAGCGGCGACATCCGCGCCACCATGAAGATCCCCGCCGTGACCATGGTTGCCGCGTGGATCAGCGCCGAGATGGGGGTCGGGCCTTCCATCGAGTCCGGCAGCCAGACATGCAGCGGAACCTGCGCCGATTTACCCATCGCACCGATGAACAGACAGATGCAGATCAGCGTCAGAGCCTGGACGCTCGTCGTCGAGGTCAGCGGCAGCACCGCCTGAGCGATCTTGGGCGCCGCGGCGAAGGCATCCGCGTAACCCAGCGAGTTGGTGTAGTAGAAGATCCCCGCGATACCGAGGACGAAGCCGAAGTCGCCCACGCGGTTGACGATGAAGGCCTTCAGGTTCGCGAAGATCGCGCTCGGGCGCGTGTACCAGAAACCGATCAGCAGGTAGGACACCACGCCCACCGCTTCCCAGCCGAAGAACAGCTGCATGAAGTTGTTCGACATCACCAGCATGAGCATGGAGAACGTGAACAGCGAGATGTAGCTGAAGAAGCGCGTGTAGCCCGGGTCATCGCTCATGTAGCCGATGGTGTAGACGTGGACGCACAGCGACACGAAGGTCACCACGACCATCATGAGCGCGCTGAGACGATCGATCAGGAATCCCACATCGATATGCACGCCGTCGCTGACCAGCCAGCTGTAGACCGGACCATCGTAGGCCGGCACGCCATCCAGGTAGACCTGCTTCAGGATGTGCAGCGACAGCACGCAGGAGACCGCGACCGCCGCGATGGTGACCGTATGCGCGCCCACGCGGCCGATGATGCGACCAAACAGGCCCGCGAGGATGGCCCCGACGAGCGGCAGCGCCGCAATCAGCACGAGAACAGTGGGACTCATCGCGCGCTTACCCTCGCAGCGTATTCAGGTCTTCGACGTTGATGCTGCGCCGCTCGCGGAACAGCACGACCAGGATGGCCAGCCCGATCGCCGATTCGGCCGCCGCCACCGTCAGCACGAAAAACACGAACACCTGGCCGTTGATGTCACCCAGGAAGCGCGAGAAGGCGATGAAATTGAAGTTCGCCGCCAGCAGCAGCAGCTCCACGCACATCAGCAGCAGGATGACGTTCTTGCGGTTCAGGAAGATGCCGGCCACCGAGAGCGCGAACAGGATCGCCGACAGGGTCAGCATCTGCGACAGGGTGATCATTCGCGCTTCTCCGCTTCCATCCTGACGAGGCGGACCCTGTCCCTGGCGCGCACCGCGACCTGAGCCGAGGTGTCCTGCACTTTCAGGCCCGGACGCCGGCGCATCGTGAGCGAGATGGCCGCGACGATGGCCACCAGCAGCAGCACGGCGGCGAGTTCGAACGGATAAGCGTACTTCGTGTACAGCACGCGCCCCAGTTCCAGCGTGTTGCTGTAATCAGGCGCGGTCGGCGTCGGCGAGCGCGTTACGTCGACCCCGATTCCACGCACCCAGATCACGCCGACGATCTCGACGATCACGGCGAGCGCGGTGAGCCAGCCCAACCAGGCGAAGCGCGTGAAGCCCCTGCGCAGCTCCTCCAGGTTGATGTCCAGCATCATCACCACGAACAGGAACAGGACCATGACGGCACCGACGTACACCAGCACCAGGACCACGGCGAGAAACTCGGCTTCGACCAGCAACCAGATGGCTGCCGAGGTGACGAAGCACAACACCAGGAACAGCGCGGAGTAGACCGGGTTGCGCGCCGTGATCACTCCCAGCGCCGCAAGCACCAGAATCGTCCCGAAGACATAGAAAAGGACTTCGACCAGCATGTCGGTTACCGGTAAGGCGCGTCGGCCGCCTTGTCGGCCGCGATCATG
>DATKLO010000035.1:0-69342 GCA_035542375.1 Steroidobacteraceae bacterium
AGCCGTCTGAAGGCGTCACGTACGCCGCCAAGATCGAGAAGAAGGAGACCCTGATCGACTGGTCTCGGTCCGCCGTCCAGATCGCGCGGCAGGTGCGTGCGTTCAACCCCTCGCCCATCGCCCAGACGCGGCTCGGGAGCGAGCAACTGCGCGTCTACCGTGCCCGCGCCTTGCCCTTCTGTACCGCCGCCGCGAGCCCTGCAACCGCGCCGGCCGACCCCGCTCCGCGGGCCTACCCCACTCCGCCGGCCGTCCCCACTCCGCCGGCCGCCTCCACCCCGCCGGCCACCTCCACCCCGCCGGCCGCCTCCAGGGCTCCGGCCTCCGGCGAGATCGTCGCCATCACCGACGAAGGGATTGTCGTCGCCTGCGGTACCGGGCAGCTGGTGCTGACTGAGGTGCAGCGTCCCGGCAAGCGTCCCGTCGCCGCCCGCGACCTGTCCCATTCAATTCCCCTGATGGGTCGCCGCCTTGGCTGAACGGTCTCGCTGGGCACCGGGTGCTGCGGCGCTCGCGGATGCGGCTCGCGCGGTGGCATCCGTCAGTCGTCAGGGCCGCTCCAGTGATGATGTTCTCAGTTCCTTCAAAGATATGGCGCGACGCTCGGCCGTTCGCGCCATCACGCTGGGGACTCTCCGCTGGTACCTGCGATTGGCACCGGCCGTGGATGCGCTGCTCAGCAACCCGAAGGGGCTCGCGGACGAGATTCGCGCCCTGCTGATCGCGAGCGCGCATCAGATCGAATACTCGCGCAACGCGCCCCAACCCACAGTGCATGCCGCCGTGGATGCCACGAGGCTGCTGAAACAGTCGCGCGCCAGCAGCCTGGTCAACGCCGTGCTGCGCCGATTCGTCGCGGAGCGGGCGACGCTCTTCGAGCGGGTTGACAGGAATATCGCTGCGCGAACAGCGCATCCGGCGTGGCTGGTCAAGCAGTTGGAACAGGCGTGGCCGGATCGCTATCTCTCGATTCTCGACGCCAACAACGAGCATCCGCCGATGGTGCTGCGCGTCGATCTCACGCGAAATTCCGTTGCGAGCTATCTCGAGCAGCTGGCACAGGCGGATATTCCTGCTCGCGCGCTCGACTGGTCGCCGGCAGCCGTACGTCTTGATCACCCTGTACCTGTTGGCAAGCTGCCCGGCTTCGACGCCGGTCACGTGTCAGTACAGGATGCAGGGGCGCAGCTCGCTGCCCGACTCCTGGATGTGCGGCCCGGAATGCGCGTCCTGGATGCGTGCGCGGCACCAGGCGGCAAGACGGGGCATTTGCTCGAAAGCAGCTCTGAACTTTCAGAACTCGTAGCCATCGACGTGGACGCCGACCGGGTGCAGCTCATCCGTGAGACGTTGAGCCGCCTCGGCCGCAGCGCCACCGTGCAGGTGGCCGACGTGCGGGAACCGGATTCTTTCTGGGACGGCCGGCCTTTCGACCGAATACTGGTGGATGCACCCTGTTCCTCGACGGGAGTCATCCGCCGCCACCCGGACATCAAGCTTCTGCGGCGTGCGAGCGACGTACCGGCCTTTGCCCGTACCCAGATGCAGATCCTGGCCGGGGCCTTCCGGATGCTGGCTTCAGGCGGGCGCCTGCTCTATGCCACCTGCTCCCTGCTTCCAGCCGAAAACGACGGGGTGATCGGGCAGTTCCTGGCGGCCGAGCCGGGCGCCAGGGTGCTGCCATTGCTTCCGGCGGCGCAGTCAGTCCCGGGGGCGCTGCCGGGTCCCGCAGCGCTGGCGGCACCGCGGGCCCTGCCGGATCCCGCAGCGCTGGCGGCACCGGGGGCCCTGCTGACCACCCACGGGATCCAGCTCATCCCCGGTGCAGAGGCAGGCACCGACGGCTTCCATTATGCTTGTATCGAAAAGACAACGACCGGAACCTGAGCAGGCGCTCTGGGTCACAGCTACGGTCGTCGTTTTTCGTTGTATCGATGCTACGAGTACTACCGGTAAATTCGCGGCCCGCAAGGGACCGCGCGCGGCGGCTTGCCGCCACCCTGGTCGCCGTCCTGGTGGCCTGGGTATCCGTGGCTTATGGGGACGCCCTGGACGGCGTGCTGGAGGTCCGTTCCGCCTACGTCAATATCGACAACGGCGTATTCCTGCTTCACGCCCGGATCGAATATCCGGTGAATCCGGCGATCGGCGATGCTCTGCGCGACGGCGTTACGCTCATCTTCGACGTGGACACGCGCATCGACCGTGAGCGACGTCTTTGGTTCAACGCGAACATCGTTGATCTGACGCTTCGGCGGGAGCTGACCTACCACGCCGTCAGTGATCGCTATGTCGTACGCGAGGTCCGTAGCGGTCAGCAGGATAACTTCGCGACCCTTGAAGAGGCCCTGACGTTCCTGGGGCACATCGATGGCTGGCCCATCCTGGTCGAGCCGCAGCTCGACGGAGGCAACTACCTGATCAGCGTGCGCGCAGGGGTGCGGCGCGGCAGACTGCCAGCTTCATTGCGGACGCTGTTCTTCTGGACTGACGAATTTCATCGCGTCAGCGCGTGGTATTCATGGTCGCTCCCGGTGTAGGCAGCGAGAACGAGGTACGCCGGGACTGGCGCGGCCCCGCGCTGCTCGCCCTCTGGGGAGCGATCGGGGTCGGCGCACTGCTGCTGCTCGCCAAGAGCGTCCAGAACTCTTCCGCCTTCGACCGGCTGCGGCCGTGGGTACTGCTGCTCAACCTGATCGGCGTCATCGCCTTCACGGTGTTGCTCGCGCGCAAGCTGTGGCAGCTGATCCGCGACTACCGCGATCACGTGCCCGGCTCCCGGCTGACCGCACGTACCGTGAGCACGTTCGGCGCGCTCGTGATCGCGCCGCTGCTCATCGTCTACCTGTTCTCCCTGGATTTCCTCAACCGCGGCATCGACAGCTGGTTCAAGGTCGAGGTCAAGCAGGGACTCACCGATGCGCTGGTGCTGTCGCGTGCCGCGCTGGACCTGCGCATGAGGGAATACTCCAGCCGCACGGAGCAGCTGGCGCGGACCCTCGGGGACGCCTCGCCGGGAGAAATCCAGCAGCGCATCGACGAACAGCGCCGCAGCACCGGTGGCATCGAGATCGTGCTGTTCGGCGAACACGAGCGCGTCATTGCCGCCAGCTTCGAGAATCCGATCGGGACGCTGCCCTCGCGGCCGCCCGCGGACCTGATCCGACAGGTCAACCAACGTCGTCCCTACGTGAGCCTGGAGCCCCAGTCCAACGGCGAATACTTCATCCGCACGGCCGCGGCGCTCAGCAACCCGGGCGGACAGTCCGAAAGCCGCTACATCGTTGCGCTCTACCAGGTCCCGGCGCAGCTTTCGGCGCTGTCCGAGGCGGTCCAGCGTTCCTATTCGCAGTACGGCGAGCTGGCGGCGCTGCGCGAGGCCCTCAAGTCCGGCTTCCGCCTGACGCTGACCCTGGTGCTGTTGCTGGCGATGCTGGCGGCCATCTACGGAGCCATTTTTTCGGCGCAACGACTCATCCGGCCCGTTCAGGACCTGATCGCCGGTACCCGCGCGGTGGGCAAGGGCGACTTCGGCACCCGACTGCCGTTGCCCTCGCGGGACGAGATGGGCTTCCTCGTCCATTCCTTCAACGACATGACCAAGCGGCTGCGGCGCGCCCGCGAAGAGGCCACGCGCAGCCAGCGGGAAGTGGAGCGCGAGCGCGAACGCCTGGCCATCATTCTCGCCCGCCTCTCCACGGGGGTGCTGGCCGTGGACCGGACCCTGATCGTGCGCATGGCGAACGAAGCGGCCGGCGCCATCCTGGGCACCGATCTGTCGGGTGCCACCGGCCGGGCCCTGCCCGAGCTGGCGGCCGGCAATCCGCGTCTGGGTCAGTTCCTCGCCGCCATCGCCGTGCGTTTCGCCGCTGGCAGGGATGAGTGGCGCGAGCAGCTCGAGCTCGATGGCGATGCGGGTCGGCGCACCCTCATGTGCGCCTGTACGCCGCTGCCCGTGGAAGGCGCCGATGTCGGCTATGTCATCGTGTTCGACGACATCACCACCCTGCTGCAGGCCCAGAGGGATGCCGCCTGGGGCGAAGTGGCGCGGCGCCTGGCCCACGAGATCAAGAATCCACTTACACCGATACAACTGTCAGCTGAACGCATGCGCCGGCGCTTCCTGGCCAGCATGAGCCCGCCGGATGCGGAGATACTCGACCGTTCCACGCAGACCATCGTCTCCCAGGTCGAGGCCATGCAGCAGATGGTCAACGCGTTCAGCGAATACGCGCGCGCGCCGGAGATGAAGATCACCCGTTTCAGCCTGAATCAGCTGGTGGCGGAGGTCGCGGACCTGTACCGTTCACAGGACCCCCGCGCCACCATCCGGCTGGAGCTCGACGAACACATCGAGGCGATCGAGGCGGACCGCGGCCGGGTGCGCCAGATCCTCAACAATCTGGTGACGAACGCCCTGGAGGCGCTCGATGGGGTCACGGCTCCGAAGCTCGATATCGCCACTCGGCTCGAAATCGGCGGCGATGCGGAGTACGCCGTCGTGACCGTGTGTGACAATGGGCCGGGATTCCAGCGCGAGCTGCTCGGCAGGGTGTTCGACCCCTATGTCACGAGCAAACCGAAAGGCACCGGCCTGGGGCTCGCCATCGTGAAGAAGATCGTTGAAGAGCACGGCGGCCGGATCGATGCCGACAATCGCCCTGAAGGCGGGGCGCGTGTGCGCGTGGTACTGCCTGTAAAAGACAGCACGCGGGCGGCAACGGCGGGGTCGCGACGAGAGATGCGGAGGGAAAGGGCATGACTGTTCCACACATCCTGGTGGTTGACGACGAGGCGGACATCCGCAGCCTTCTCAAGGAGATCCTCTCCGAGGAAGGTTACGAGGTGGACGTCGCAGCCAATGCCGTGCAGGCCCGCGCATCGCGCGCGCGCCAGACACCCGACCTGGTGCTGCTCGATATCTGGATGCCGGATGTTGACGGCATCAGCCTGCTGCGCGAGTGGTCCGCTACCGCCACCGATGGCTGCCCGGTGGTCATGATGTCAGGTCATGGCACCGTCGAAACGGCGGTGGAAGCGACCCGGCTGGGGGCGTTCGATTTCGTCGAGAAACCACTGTCCCTTGCCAAGCTGCTGCGCACCGTCGAGCGCGCGCTCGATGCCGGCAAGCGCCGCAAGCAGGCCGGCAAGCTGCTGGTGCCCGCGCTCATGGTGCCGGTCGGCAAGAGCAAACAGATGCAACAGCTGCGTACCGAGCTGCAGCAGATCGCCGCGAATCCCTCCTCCGTCCTGCTGGTCGGAGAGCCGGGCTCGGGGCGCGAGGCGTTCGCGCGCTACCTGCACGAGCGCAGCCCGCGCGCAGCCCAGCCGTTCGTCACGCTGATCGCGAGCAGTCTGCGCGAAGCGGATGCCGAAGGCCGTCTGTTTGGCCGGGAAGAGGGCGGACGGCGCACGCCCGGGCTGCTCGAGGAAGCGGCCGAAGGCACCCTGTTCATCCACGAAGTCGAGGATCTGCCGGCCGGCGCGCAGCGTCTGCTGGTCGGTGTGCTCGAGTCGGGGCAGTTCCTCCGCATGGGGGGAAGCGAGCCGGTGAGGCTGACTGCCCGCGTGCTGTCTTCGGCGCAGCCGGGCATCGAGAACCGTGCCGGGCCCGACGGATTGCGGCGCGACCTGCTGGCACATCTCAACATGCTGATCGTCCGCGTGCCCCCGCTGCGCGACTACGCAGAAGACGTGCCCGAACTCCTGCGGCACTACGTCGATCGCCTCGTCGATGCCGAGGGCCTGCAGTTCCGCCGCTTCAGCGTCGCGGCCCAGAACCGGCTGCGCAACTACCCCTGGCCCGACAATGTCCGCGAGCTCAAGAACCTGGTGCATCGACTGCTGATCCAGGGCGGCGCCGAGGAGATCCGGCTGGAGGAGATCGAGCGCGAGCTCGCCGTCCAGACTCCACCCGGGGAACCGCTGGTGAAGCAGGACCTGCTGGCCCTGCCGCTGCGCGAAGCGCGTGAGCAGTTCGAGCGGGCCTACCTGCAGCAGCAGCTCCTGCTGTGCAACGGCAAGGTGGGCCAGCTGGCCAAGCGCGTGGGCATGGAGCGCACCCACCTCTATCGCAAGCTGCGCTCGCTCGGGGTCGATTTCCGCAATATCAGTGAAGATTGAGTCCGCGCCCGACACTTCTTGTGGAATCAGGTGAGATATCTCGCTGAGCTCCCCCAGTAGTCCCGCGGAGTGAAAGCGAAAATCGGCCGGCGTACGGGCACGGGAGTGCCTGGCGCGTGACCCAACAGGAACCCGACGTGCCCGATGGCCTGCGCGTGCTGGTCGTCGAGGACGTGAGCGTGCATGCCGATCTCGCCATCCAGCAGCTGGCGCGCGGCGGGTTGCGCTGCGTGCACGCGCGGGTCGATTCCGAGCCTGAGTTCCGGGCCGCCCTGTCCGGCTTCCGTCCGCACCTGATCCTCTCGGACTTCAGCCTGCCGGGCTTCGATGGCCTGAACGCCCTGCAGATCGCGGTAGCCGAGGCCCCGGACGTGCCGTTCATCTTCCTCTCCGGCACGATCGGCGAGGAGCGCGCCATCGAAGCACTGCGCCGCGGGGCCGTGGACTACGTCCTGAAGACCAATCCGGCCCGCCTGGCGCCCGCGGTGCGCCGCGCGTTGCGGGAAGTCAGCGAACGAGCCCGCCGGCGCACGGCCGAACTGCAGATCCGCCAGAACGAACAGCGCCTGCGCGACATCGTCAACACTTCCCAGGACTGGATCTGGGAGCTCGACGAGCACGGCCAGGTGGTCTTCAGCAGCGAATCGGTGCAGGGCATCCTCGGCGCGCGGCTCGAGGAGGTGATGGGTCTGCCCATCGAGGCGCTGGTGCACGAGGAGGATCGTGCCGTCTTTGCCCGGACTCTCGCCCGGCTCGACACGGAAGGCGCTGCGACCGGGGTCGTCACCCGCTGGAAACACGCGCGCGACGGATTCCGCTGGCTCGAAGGCAACCTGTTGGCATTGACCGGTCCGGGCGGACACGTGTCCGGGTACCGGGGCACCCACAGGGATATCACGGAGCGCAAGCAGCAGCAGGAGCAGATCCTGCGGCTCACGCGCATGGTGCAGATGCAAAGCGGTCTCAACGCCGCAGTGCTGCGCATCCGCGAACGGGATGATCTGCTGCGCGAAGCCTGCCGGCTGGCACTGCAGGTCGGCGGCTACGATCGGGTGATGGTGTCCCTCGTGGACGAGAGCGGCGAGCGCGCCATTCCCTGGTATCGCCTCGGAGCCGATCTGTCGCCGTCGCCGGATGAGTTCCCGACCGAATATCCGATCGGCGACGGCACCGAGCCGGATACGAGTCTGATCGGCCGCGCCTTGCGCACGGGCGAGATCGTGGTGTCCACCGACCTCACGCAGTCCGAGCCGCCGGTCGCCTGCCGCGCACAACTCCTCGAGCGCGGCTTTCGCACCCTGGCTGCTTTGCCTTTCAGCGTGGACGGTGCGCGCGTTGGCGTGCTGTCCCTCGGGTCGCGCTCACCAGACCTGTTGGGTCAGGGCGAGATCCTCCTGCTGCAGGACATGATGGCGAACCTGTCGTTCGCTCTGCAGTACCGCCAGAAGGAGACCACGGCGCAGTACCTGGCGTATTTCGATGCGCTGACAGGTCTGGCCAAGCGCCCCTTGTTCTGCGAGCGACTGGACCGCTCGTTGCGCCATCGTGCGGGACTTGAGTGGTCGCCCACTGTCGTCGTGTTCGATGTCATGCATCTGAGCAGCGTCAACGACAGCTTCGGCAGGCACGTCGGCGATCTCCTGCTGCAACGGGTCGCCGAACGGATCAAACATCACATCGCCGACGACACGCGGGTCGGGTACCTCGGCGGCGGCACTTTCGTGCTCGTTCTGCCCCAGTCCGACACCTCCACCGAGAACGCCACCGGGTTCCTCGAGACCACGGTGTTCCGTGATGTATTCCGGCTCGACGGGCGATCCATCCGCGCGTCGTTCAAATCCGGGATTGCCCGCTACCCCACCGATGCCGATGAGGCCAGTACGCTCGTCCAGAGAGCCGAGGCGGCTCTCAAGCAGGCGAAGGAATCGGGCGAACAGTATCTGCACTACCGGGTCGACGTGCACAGCGAGCTCGCCGAGCGCCTCGCCCTGGAGCACAACCTGCGCGGTGCGCTCGATGAACAGCAGTTCGTGCTGCACTACCAGCCGCAGGTCAACATAGCGACCGGGCGCATTGACGGTGTCGAGGCGCTGCTGCGCTGGAGCGAGCCGCAGAGCGGTCTGGCGTTGCCGGCGCGCTTCCTGCCCGTGCTCGAGTCCACGGGAATGATCGTTGCGGTGGGCGAATGGGTGCTGCGTCAGGCAGCCGAGGACTGCCGCCGCTGGAGGGAGGCGGGACTCGGTCCGCTGCGGGTCGCGGTCAACGTGTCAGCGCAGCAGATCCGCCGGCGCCTGTTCGTCGAGCACTGCCTGACAGCGGCCGCGCTTTGCGCGGGTCATGGATGCGGTCTGGACGTGGAGATCACCGAGACCGGGTTGCTGCACGACCTGGAGGGCGCCAGCCGCAAACTGCGCGAGCTGCGCGCGGCCGGGATGCGGATCGCGATCGATGATTTCGGGACCGGGTATTCCTCGCTCGGACTGCTCTCGAAGCTGCCGGTGGACCTGCTGAAGATCGACCGCAGCTTCATCCGCGGACTGCCCACGGATCCCGCCAGCGTGACGCTGGTATCCAGCATCATCGGCCTGGCCGCCGCCTTCAACCTGATCACCGTGGCCGAAGGAGTCGAGACGGCCGAGCAGCTCGCCCTGCTGCGCGACCTGAAGTGCCAGCATTCCCAGGGGTACCTGCACTCGCGACCGGTACCGGCCGCGGAACTGCAGCAGCGGCTCGATCAGCAGCGCGGGCTCAATCCCCCACGCGGATGACCAGGGCATCCACGTCGGCCGCCTGAAGCTGCTTGCGCACCCTGTTGAGTTCGTCGAGCTTGGTGATCGGGCCGATGCGGACGCGATGCCAGACGTCCGCGTCAACGGCAACGCGCTGCACCTTGGCGTCGATGCCCTGCAACGCGAGCTGCGCGCGCACGCGATTGGCATCCGCTTCGTTGCGATACGAGCCCGCCTGCAACACGTAGACTCCCGGCCGCTCGACTTTGGCGGCGGCGGGCAGGTCGCGCTTCACTTCCTTGTCCTTCTCGGGGACGACCACCTCGAAGTTCGGCAGCATCTCGTAGAAGTCGTACTTCTCGCCGTTGGAGGTCCCAGCGGTGGCGGCATCCGGATCGACAGGGGCGGCGCGATGCGGCTCGGGACGCGGGGCTTCGGTCTTCTCCCGGCCGGGCTCGTGGCGCGAGTTCATGTAGTACACCGAGAGTCCCGTGGCGAGCGCGATCCCGACCAGCGCGCCCGTGCCGAACTCCCGCATCCGGCGCAACTCGGCGGCGCGCCGATGATTTTTCTTGTAGTCGCGCGTCATGCCGACCGATGCGACCTCACATGCTCTCCGGCGAGGAGACCCCGAGCAGGGTGAGTCCGTTGCGGATCACCTGCTGCACGGCCTGGATCAGCACGAGTCGGGCATTGCGCAGCTTCGCATCCGGCACGATGAACTGTTCGGCGTTGTAGTAGGTGTGGAAGGTGTTGGCGAGGTCACGCAGATAGTGCACCAGGGCGTGCGGTCCCCGCTGACTGGCCGCGTGCTCCAGCGCCTCCGGGTAGCGTGACAGGGCGCCCAGCACCGCCTGTTCGTGCTCGGTCGTCAGCAGTTCGGCGCCGGCCAGACCCTCACTCGCCTCGAACCCGAATCCGCGTGCCCCGAGCTGCTTCATGACGCTCGCCACGCGCGCGTGCGCGTACTGAATGTAGTAGACGGGATTCTCGTTGGTGCGCGACTTGGCCAGCTCCAGATCGAAGTCCAGCGGCTGGTCGTGGCTGCGCATCAGATAGAAGAAGCGGCAGGCATCGTTGCCCACTTCCTCGCGCAGCTCGCGCAGCGTGACGAACTGCGCCTCGCGCTTGCCCATCGGGATCTTTTCCCCGCCCCGGAACAGGCTGACGAACTGCACCAGGTTGACCTCGAGGCTGTCACCGGGTTCGCCCATGGCCTCCAGTCCCGCCCGCACCCGCGCCACGTAGCCGTGGTGATCCGCGCCCAGCACGTCGATGAGCCGCTCGAAGCCGCGCTCGCGCTTTTCCAGGTGATAGGCAATGTCGGAGGCGAAGTAGGTTTTCACGCCGTTCTCGCGCACCACGACACGATCCTTCTCGTCGCCGAACTCCGTGGCACGGAACCACGTGGCGCCGTCCTTCGTGTAGAGACGCCCCTGCGTGCCCAGTCGTTCCAGCGCCCGATCGATCGCGCCGCTCTCTCCGAGCGCGCGCTCCGAATACCATCGATCGAACGTCACACCGAACTGTTCGAGATCGTCGCGGATGTCGGCGAGCATCTGTTCCAGCGCCAGTTCCAGCACGCGCTGAAAACCCTCGACGCCGATCAACTCGCGAGCGCGCTGGATCACCGCGTCGATATAGATTTCCTTGTCGCCCTCCGGAGCATCCGGCGGGAGGCTGGCCAGCAGCGCCGCTGCGGGGCGAACCAGTTCGGCGCCCACATGTGAGCGGACATGCTCGGCGACGGGTATGACGTAGTTGCCGCGATATCCGTTGGCCGGGAACGGCACAGACTCACCTGACAACTCGAGATAACGCAGCCAGGTGCTGACCGCGAGGATGTCCATCTGACGACCGGCGTCGTTGATGTAGTACTCGGTGCCAACGCGATACCCGACCGCGCTGAGGATGTTGGCCAGCGTTGCGCCGTAGGCGGCCTGGCGGCCGTGGCCGACGTGCAGAGGACCAGTCGGATTGGCCGAGACGAACTCGACGAGTACGCGCTGTCCGGCGCCGTGCGAGCTGCGGCCGTAACGGTCGCCCTGCTCGAGAATGGAGGCCAGCTCGCTCGCGTAGGCCTGCTTCGCGAGGAAGAAATTGATGAAGCCCGCGCCCGCGGCCTCGGTGCGCGCGATCAGCGGGTTGGGCGGCAGCGCCGCGATGAGCGCCTGAGCCAGCTCGCGTGGATTGCGCCGCGCGGCCTTGGCCAGGCGCAAGGCGACGTTGGTGGCGAAGTCTCCATGTTGCGCATCCCGCGTCCGTTCGACGACGACGCTTTCCGGCAGTTCCGGGACGGTGCCGGGTGGCAGGGCGCGCAATGCGGCGAGGACGAGTTGCTCGAGTTGCTGCTTCAAGGGGCGGACAGGGCGAGGTTTCGCGGGGGCGGAAGTGTACCCCAACCGGGCCCGATCGCCTCAGAACAGCTCGATCGGGTCCACGTCCAGCGCCCAGCGGACCCGGCGCCCGCTCGGCAGTGCCTCGACCTCGGGCAGCCAGGATTCCAGGAATCGATGCAACGCCGAGCGGTCTGCGCTCTCCACCAGCAGCTGCGCGTGATGTCGCCCCGCCTTGCGCGCCATGGCCGCGGGAACCGGCCCCAACAGTTTGACGTTGCGCGGCGGTCGGGCGAGCTGCCGCGCTTCCGTGAGGAAGGTGAGAGCGGCCGCGGCCGTGCCGGCGGAGTCTCGCACGGCGGCCAGGCGGCTGAAGGGTGGCCACGAGGCCTGCGAGCGCTCGGTCAGTGCTGCGCGCGCGAAACCTTCGTAGCCTTCGGCCAACAGGCTCTGCAGCAGCGGATGATCGGGGAACTCCGTCTGGATCAGGACCTCCCCGGGGCGCGAGCCGCGGCCGGCGCGCCCGGCCACCTGCACGATGGTCTGGGCCAGCCGCTCGGGTGCGCGGAAGTCGGTACTGAAGAGTCCCTGGTCCGCATTCAGCACCACGACCAGCGTCACGTTGGGGAAATCGTGCCCCTTCGTGACCATCTGGGTCCCGATCAGGATGCGCGCCTCCCCCGTGGCCATGCGGCGCATGGCTTCTTCCATGTCGCCGCGCTTGCGCACGACATCGCGATCGAGTCTGACCCGGGACACGGTCGGAAACAGCGTGGCCAGCGTTTCTTCGACGCGCTCCGTGCCCTGACCGACCGGCTTCGCGGCGAAGCCACACTGCGGGCAACGCGGAGGCATCGGCGAGTCAGCACCGCAGTGATGACAACGCAGGCGGCCGGCCGACAGATGCACAGTGAGTTTTGCGTCGCAGTCGGTGCACGGCGCAACCCAACCGCACGCCGTGCACAACAGCGTCGGTGCATAGCCGCGCCGGTTCAGGAACACCAGTATCTGTCCGTCTTCGGCCAGGTGCCGTTCCATGGCCTGCACGGCTGGCGTGGAGATTCCTGCGTGGACGGCATTGTCGCGCAGGTCGATGAGCGCGATACGGGGCGGCGCGGCCTGATCGGCGCGCCGCGGCAGCGACAGGCGCGTATAGCGAGCCGCGGCAACGTTGTTCAGTGTCTCGAGCGCGGGCGTCGCCGAACCCAACATGACAGGGACATTGGCGCGCTGCGCGCGCACCACCGCCAGGTCACGGGCGGAATAGCGAAAGCCACCCTCGTGTTGTTTGAATGACGAGTCGTGCTCTTCGTCAACGATGACCAGTCCCAGCGATGCCACGGGCGCGAACACGGCCGACCTCGTTCCCAGCACGATCCTCGCTCGTCCGCTGTAAGCCTCGCGCCATGCAAGCAGTCTCTCGTGATCGGTAAGTGCCGAATGCAGCACGGCCATGGGTGCATCGAAGCGTTCCTGGAAGCGGCCGACGAGCTGTGGTGTCAGACCGATCTCAGGCACCAGCACGAGTGCGCCGCCGCCTTGCTTCAGAACGCGCTCGACCAGTTGGAGATACACTTCGGTCTTGCCGCTGCCTGTCAGGCCGTGCAGCACGAATGTGCCGAACTGCCCGAGCGATTCCGCGACGCTGGTAACGGCCATCCGCTGCTGCTCGGCCAGCGGCGGACCGGACGTTCGTACGCGAACTTCAGCGGGTTCGGGAGGTTGGGGCAGATCCAGTGAGCCGAGCCACCCGCGGGCGATGAGTTGGCGCGCGGCGTCACGCCAGCCCGGCACGTGCTCGGCGATCTCGTCGGCGGTGGCTCCTTCGTGCCTGATGAGGTATTCGAGGAGCTTGCGTTGCTTGGGTGCGCGTTTGGGCTCACCGCGCCCGTGCGCCTCATGGCCGGCCGCCGTCGCACTCCAGCGCTCATCGGTCGCCGTACTGCTGGCCCCCAGTCGCAGGGCCTTCGGCAGCGCGGCCGACATCACCTGGCCGATGGGATGGTGGTAGTAATCGGCGGCCCAGCGCAGCAGCCCCAGCAGCGCCTCATCGAGCACCGGCCGGGGATCGAGCACTTCGAGCACCGGCTTGAGGCGCTCGGGCGGCAGTTCGGAGCGATCCGCGACTTCCAGGATGACCCCGACCAGCCGCTGGCGGCCGAAGGGGACACGCACGCGACGGCCGGGAAGGGCGAGGTCGCCCGGCACCGCGCCGCCTGCCATTGCCGCCGTGCCGCCTGCCACCGCCGCGCCGCCTGCCGTCGCCACCGTGCCGCTCGGCGCCGCACCGGCTGGCGCCCCACGGGCTGGAGCCGCACCGTCCAGCGCGGGGGCGGGGCCGGTCGGGGTGCCTGCCGGGGCGAGATAGTCGAATACCCGGCGCAGTGGCGTGTCGAGCGCGACACGATAGATCCGGGGTGCGATGCAGCTATTCAAAATCAATGACTTAGGCTAGTCGGAGAGCGTCAACCGGTGCCGGCGCACGCGCGTTATACATGGCATGTCCGGGTTTGCTACGCTCGCGCCGCCTTATAGCATGCCGTCCGCAACACACGGCGACGTGGAACTGTCGGATTCGACCACAAATAGCCAAACCCGTGCGCTGAACCAGTTTCTGGCCGGCGTCGAGCTCAAGGCTTTCAAGATCGCGCAGGCCGCCTTACGTCACGAGGACGACGCCCTCGATGCCGTGCAGGATGCGATGCTGCAGCTCGCCCGCGCCTACGCGGACCGACCCGCGGAAGAATGGAAACCGCTGTTCTACCGCATCCTCGAGAACCGGATACGCGACATGCAGCGGCGGCGCACGGTGCGCGGCCGGGTCATCTCCTGGCTGCCGTTCCGCGGCGAGGACGATGACGACGAGCAGGACCCGATCGCACAGGCTCCCAGCGGCGAGCCGCAGCCATCGCGCAGGCTCGAGATCAACGAGACCATGGAGGCGCTCGAGCGTGCGCTCGAGAGCCTGCCGCGCCGACAGCAGCAGGTCTTCATGTTGCGGACGCTGGAAGGACTCGATGTCGCCGAGACCGCAACCGCGATGGGTTGCTCGGAAGGCAGCGTCAAGACACATTATTTCCGCGCGCTGCAGGCGCTGCGCGCGCAGCTTGGAGAGTTCTGGACATGAGCGCGGTCGAGCCGAGAGAAGATCTGGCCGGCGATGAGTTCGCGCGGCACGCGCGCGGGGTGCTCGAAGAGAGCGTCACGCGGATCGACGGTCGTGTCCGCTCGCGACTGAACCAGGCGCGTCATGCGGCGCTCGAGCAGGCCACGCGACGACCCTCGTTCTGGAGCCGGTTCACGCTGATGCCGGCGGCGAGCGCAGTGGCTGCGGCCGTACTGGTTGCGTTCGTGCTCTGGCCGCATCCGCGTCCAGCGGATCTGACTACAGAGGGCGCGCGCGCCACGGTCGAGGACCTGGACCTGATCGCCGATGGCGATGCGCTCGATCTGGTCTCCGATGGGACGGATGGAGCATTCTACGAGTGGGCGGTGGAGCAGTCCGAGAACAACGAGACCAGCAGCTGATGTCATATCCCGGTCGCCTCCTGGTGACGCTGGCCCTGCTCGCGCCCGCGTGCGGGACCGTGTTCGCGGGCGATCCGAAGCCGGCCGAGCCGGCCGATATCGAACTGCTCGAGTTTCTCGGTAGCGTGGACACGGGAGCCGACTCCCAGGCGGCCGCGGATGATGGAAGCTGGATCGATTACCTCGCACAGACCGACATCGGCAAGGTCGCCAAGACGGCCGACCCGAACGGCATCCCACGGGCAAAACAGGTGGCGACCGGAACCCCGCCGCCCGCGTCCGGAGACAAGAAAGATGACTAAGGGATCACCATTCCTTCTCATGCTCTGGCTGGCGGGAGCGCTCCCCGCCATTGCCCAGCAGCCGGAGCCACCGCCAGCTTCACCGCCACCGGCGACAGCGCCGGGCGCGGCACCGGCCGCCCAGGCCGTTCCCTGGTCCAGCCTGTCGGCGGACCAGCAGAGGCTGCTCGGCCGCTTCAGCGGCAACTGGAGTACGTTGCCCCCGGAACGGCAGCAGGCACTGGCCCGTGGAAGTGATCGATGGCTTGGCATGACACCGGACCAGCGCGGCCAGGCGCAACAGCGCTTCCAGCGCTGGCATTCACTGCCGCCCGAACAGCGGCATGAGCTGCGTGAACGGTGGGAGAAATTCCAGACGCTGTCGCCGAGCGAGCAGGCCGCTGTGCGGCAGAATTTTCACCGCTTCCAGCATCTGCCTCCCGACAGGCGTCGCCAGCTTCGCGAGCAGTGGCGCAACGCATCGCCCGCGGAACGTCAGCACATGATCCAACAGGCGCGTGAGCGCCGTATGCAGCGGATGGAGATGCGCGGCACCCCTCCGCCCCGCAGCCGACGCTGATTCAACTGGCGGGATTTGGGCGGGGTTTGCCGTAGGCACATCGCCGCGGCTGAAAATCCGCCGACCCTGGCAACCACTCCCTCGGTTGTGTCGCGCTCGTTCGCCCCATACTGGACGCAGTTTCTTCCCTCACAAGGCGCCTCGTCGTTCCCCTCGGTCACGGATCGTTATGGATCGCGGTCGCCTACCTCGCGTCGGGTCTCGTTGTGCGCCACCGCTACGGCAACGGGCTCGCCGCAACTTCGGTTGGTGACACAGCGCTCACTTTCATCAACCGGTTCGGCCCACCCGATAACCTCGAATCTCCCCTGAAGTATTCTCGCCCGGACTACTGCGCCAATGCCCAAGCGCCATGCTCCGATCCCTGTTTTCTACGGCTCTGGTACTCCCTGCCGTTCACGCCGGTAGTATCGGAGGACACGTCCTCATCGTAGACGTCGACGAGCAACGGCGTGTAATCAACAAGGGTGAGATGAGGTCCCCGTTGGCTATGAAATGATTCATTTTTCAGCCCTTTCAAGAGACTTCAGGATCCATCGGCAGATCGGAAAAGATCGCGGGCTGGGATCTTCCGTAGACCCCCTCCAAGGCCGAAGGAGTAGATGAATGGCCGGGGTTCACTGGTGACGATGTTCACCATCTTCTTCAAAAGCGAAACCGCTACAACCGCTACTTCGGCTGCAGTTGCCTCACCTGCAGTACACACAAACGCGGCTACGCCGGCATCGGTAAGTGCTCGGCGTTCAAGGGGGCGTCGGCGAATATTCTTGTCTCGCACAAGGGCAACCCATCGCCGCTTGCCGATTGTGTCTAGCCACGACTCGTCGGGGGTTCCGGCCAGGCCCGCGTCGTAGGGCGTCAACGACGTTCGAGCCGGCCTTCCTCATGGCATCTGCAAGATGCCGGGAGTAGATCGACTCGTCGAGATAGAAGACGGTTTCGCTAAGCCGCTTCGCGGCGATTGAGTTCGCACCGGAGCGCCTCCTCAATCGCTTGCGACGTCGTGCGGTAGTCATCCGCCAGTTCCTGCAGAGCGTCACCTGCCTTGAACCGATCGGCGAGGATGGCCGTCGGGACGCGGGTACCTGCGAGGACAGGTCGACCAAAGGCGACGGTCGGATCGATCACGACTCCGCGTCCAGTGTCAGCCGCTGGCTCCTTTCGAGTGAAGGGATAGAGCTTGATCGGAATGCCAGCGGGGTCGCGCTCCACGCGAGCCAGATAGCTCTCAATGATCTCCCGCATCGCGATCTGAGCTCCCTTGTCTACGTCAATCAGCTGGGAAATATGATCGACGTACAGATTGATCCCGTCAGTCGCGAACTTCGCTTCCGCGAGCGGCCTTGAGAGATTCAGCTGTTTGCTGACCCAATCAAGGGTCCGTCTGATCCTGGGGAGCGGTAGATGATGGACGCGTCGAAGGCCACTCAAGACGTGAGCTTCGATTAAGTTGAGAAATGACAGCCCCTCCCGCCCACTGCCATCCAGACAAATGACCCGTTGGTATCGTCGGGTCTGCCCCTTAACGTGGTAGTCCTGACCGGTACACCAGGCGCGCAGAGTGGTTACGGGCACGCGCAGATAGTGTGCGGCCTCGGTCATTGTGTAGGCCGGCGTTCGACGTACCTGATCTGCGGTAAGACTCGCCATTGCTCGTTCCCCAGGGGCGAGCGCTCTACCGGCTCGCTGCGCAGGCGATTCTGACACAGTGCCCAGGGTGTGGGTACCAATAACTCTGAGGGCGTTTCTGATCGTGAATTCATCACGGTCCTTCCCTTCCGACGGTTCATTCCTCACGCACCAACTAGGCGCCGAAAATTCATACGGCACCCGCGCCGACCGCATCGCCTGACGCACAGGGACGCGCTGCAGGCGCCGATTGTTAATGGGCAGCGGGAGCAGTGGTCTGCCCATGATCCTTGCTCCAGATCCAGCTGACACAGGTGCAGTACACGATGCTGAACATGCGTGCGACGTCGCGCAGCGACGACGCCAGATCGCCGTTCGTAGGGGATCTGTCCAACTCCCGCAACCCCTTCGATGAACGTGTCGAAACCGTCGCGCGAGACGACGGCCGTCGACGCTTTGCCCGACGTATCCGGGCGTCTGGTGGACGCGCTGATAACCCCGTCGGTCCGGGGCGCAATCCCCGATCGGCGGCGCGACTTCAAGGGGCTTCTCCGGTTCCGTTTTTCAGTTCAAATTGAGCCGTGGACGTCGCTGACGCCGACACCGCCGAAACGTTCTTTGGCGGAGAACAAAGTGAGTAGAGATAGTCCGCCCAACCTTCATCACCTTCCGCCTGAGCGGCAGATGCTGGGCGTAGTTGTAGGCGGCTTTGACTGCACTTCGACGTGCGCGAGCTGGCGCTCGATCGCTTCGGTGTCCCAACGGTGGTTCTGGGGTTTTACTAATCAGCCACGTACATCGCTTGCCAACCCTCACTGCAGGGCTCGACATATCATCGAGCGTCGTTCGCAAGATCGTGGTGCCCCTCCTTGGAAAGCAAATTGGCAACTGAGCGCGACCCGAAAGCGAGTCTCCCGCTGCGTCATGCCGGAGCGGCAATGTTGACTATGCCGACAGGTGTCGGGTTGATTTTTCATTTCCCGGGTCTTGCCCGACTTCCGCTATAAAACTCTGGGCAATCTTGATCCGATCCACGTGGAACCGGTTCACGAACTTCCCCGGGTTATGGATGGGACAGACACCCGGCGATCTTGGTGCCTTCTAATCGGGTGAGGTCCGAATTGCGGAAATTCTGCAGCCCACACGTCCGATGCCTGTTGAGATCGTTCTGCAGGCGAGAACCGGGCTCAGCGCGCGAGTCACGCATAACACGGGATCAGGGTGAATTCAATGATACGCGAGGTCTGCGGCTCAAGCAGGCCCCCGCGACGAGGGTACTGGGGACGGGGGCTTCCCCGGGCCACACCGGCGTTGAATTCTGACAGCCCCGGCTAACGTGGCGCTGGCGCGCCTTTCGCTCGCGTGACCAGCGGGACGTTGCAGACCTCGATGTGTCCTGCGGGCACCTTGAACCATTCCTCGTGACGATTGCGTCGCGTCTCGACGTAGGCCGTGAAGGTTGGCGTGTCGGTGCGCAGGATCTCCAGTTCAGTCCTCTGCGATGGAGGCACGTCGGCGGCAACGCGCATGGAGCGAATCGGTACGCGCTGTTCAGGCTTCTCGTAGAACCCCAGCGCGCCCGTGCCTCGCGGCAGCGCTGAAAGCAGCTCGATACCCTGGATGACGCGACCTACCAGCGTCACGTTGCGGTCAAGATGTCGCGGCGCATGGCCGGTGACGACGTACAGTTCGGTGCCGCCGCCGCTGTCGACGTCAACATCGCGTCCGGCACCCACCATCCCGTAGCAGTGAACCAGCCAGGCACGACCAAACTTTGGATCACGTGCCGCTGGAAACCCGTAAGCGAATCCGACCTCCGGCGCGTACGTGTCGGGATCGATCAGCGGCGTGAACGGCACGCCGCGTGACGGTCGCTCGAACTCCGCCGCAAGGGTTCGTTGCGCATTGCCGACGGGGCGCTTCCCGTCTGGGTCTGCCCATTGCACGACGTAGTTGTCCTGCGAGCGGACGATTGCCGTGCCGTCGAAATAACCTTCACGCACGAGCACCTGAATGTTGGCCACGTGACGCGGCGCGAACTCCGGTGCAAGCTCGATGATGACCCGGCCGGTGGGCAGCTCCATGTAGAGCGTGTTCTGCGGGTCGGGTGTGCGCCAGTCGGTGGCCGTTGAAGCGGCCAGTACATCGGCGCTATTCAGCGGCCGATGCGCCGGCGCCTGCGCGGCCGCGGGCGTGGACGCCGGCGCAGTCGCGGATGGCTGTGCGGCCGCGGCCGGCGATACGCCTGCCAGCGGAGCGACCACCAGCGCGGCGGCGAGCGCAGCGGCTGCGGTGTGCTTCATCCGACCGCCTTGATGGCCTGGATCAGCTCCGCTCCGGCCTTCTGAGCGTCACCGTAAAGCATGCGGGTGTTATCCAGATAGAACAACGCATTCTCGATCCCCGAGAAGCCGGCACCCTTGCCGCGCTTGATGACGATCACGTTGCGCGCCTTGTCCGCGTTAAGGATCGGCATGCCATAGATCGGGCTGGACTTGTCGTTGCGTGCCACCGGGTTGACCACGTCGTTGGCGCCGATGATCAAGGCGACGTCCGCGGTCTCGAATTCCGAGTTGATCTCGTCGAGGTCCGCGATGAGGTCGTAGGGCACCCCGGCCTCGGCCAGCAGCACGTTCATGTGTCCCGGCATGCGCCCGGCCACCGGATGGATGGCGAAGCGCACCGTGACTCCCCGATCGATCAGGAGCTGGCACAGCTCCCAGATCTTGTGCTGCGCCTGGGCCACGGCCATGCCGTAACCGGGCACGATAATGACCTTCTGTGCGAACGCCATCATCACGCCCACGTCGGCTGCCTCGATGGGTTTGAGGCTGCCGGTCACCGTGCCCGTCGCCGCACCGCCGATGTCGCCGAATCCGGAGAACAGGACGTTGCCGAGCGAGCGATTCATGGCCTTGGCCATCAGCTGCGTCAGCAGCGTGCCGGCGGAACCTACTACTGTACCGGCAATGATCATGGCCGCGTTGTTGAGCACGAAGCCCTCGAAGCCCACGGCAAGTCCGGTCAGCGCGTTATAGAGTGAGATCACCACCGGCATGTCCGCACCGCCGATGGGGAGTGTCATCGTCACGCCCAGCAGCAGCGCCAGGGCGAAGAAGCCCGTCACGATCGGGGGCGATGCGTTGAAATGAAGCGCAACGAGACCGCCCAGCACCAGAGCCGCGGCGAGCAGCAGCAGATTGAATACCTGCTGTCCCGAGAAGCGGATGCTGCGTGTGATCAATCCCTGCAGCTTGCCAAAGGCGATGGCGCTGCCGCTGAACGACACTGCCCCGATGATGCCGCCTATAACGGCCAGCGATGACGTCGCATAGCCCTGGGTTTCGCCGCGATAGAGCTCAACGGCTGCGATCGCAGCCGCGGCACCGCCGCCCATCCCGTTGTAGAGCGCGATCATCTGCGGCATGTCGGTCATGGCTACGCGCTTGCCGCTCCACCACGCCAGTCCTCCGCCAACGACGATGGCGGCGAGGATCAGCTCGTAGTTGGTCATTCCCGGGTAGAGGAACGACACCAGGGTGGCGACGAGCATGCCGGCACCCGCCCACAGGATGCCGCTGCGCGCGGTGACGGGCGAGCTCATCCGCTTGAGGCCCAGGATGAACAGCGCGGCAGTGACCAAGTAGCTCGCCTGGATCAGCGTGTCCCGATCGAGCACGGATGACAACGAATCGGCGGACATCAGTGACTCCTCGCGCCGGAACCCTGGCCCGCGCGCGCACCGCTGGACTTGAACATCTCCAGCATGCGTTCGGTGACGACATACCCGCCAACGGCATTGCCGGCCGCGAGCAGCACGCCGAGGAAGCCGATCGATTTCTCCAGAGGCGTGTGTGCGCCGCCGAGCGCGACCATGGCGCCGACCAGCACGATGCCGTGCACGAAGTTGGATCCTGACATCAGGGGCGTATGCAGGATCACCGGTACACGCGAGATCACCTCGTAGCCGGTGAACGCGGCCAGCATGAAAATGTAGAGAGCAACGATACCCGTCATGTGCGGAGCCTCCCCGCGTGGTCTGTCTGTAGCTCCGGCGGCGACCTTCTGCGCTGCCGTCCGGATCCCCCGTAGCGCCTCAGCCTTCGATGGCCTTGCGCGTCGCCTCGTGTTTGATCTGGCCGCCGTGCGTCAGGCACGACTGCGCGAAGACCTCGTCGTTCCAGTCGATCGCCAGCTCGCCCTTGTCGAGCGCCGGCTTGAGGAAATTGAGCAAGTTGCGCGCGTACATCTCGCTGGCGTTGTACGCCAGCTCGCCGGGCAGATTGACTGCGCCGATGATGCGTACGCCCTGATGCTCGACGGTCTCACCCGCACGGGTCAGCTCGCAGTTACCGCCCTGTTCGGCTGCGATATCCACGACGACCGAACCCGGACGCATGCGTTCCACAGCGGCGCGCGAAATGATCTTGGGTGCCGGCCGTCCTGGAACGGACGCAGTGGTGACCACCGCGTCGGCCGCCGCTATCCGCGAATCCAGGATCTCCTGCTGCTTGCGCTTTTCCTCGTCGGTCAGCTCGCGCGCATAGCCGCCCGCGCCATCGGCGCTGACGCCCGTATCCACGAACTTCGCGCCGAGCGACTTCACCTGCTCCTTGGTTGCCGCACGAACGTCATACGCTTCGACGACAGCGCCGAGGCGCCTCGCCGTTGCGATCGCCTGAAGCCCCGCGACGCCCGCACCGATGATCAGCACCATCGAGGGCCGGATCGTTCCGGCCGCCGTCGTCAGCATCGGCAGGAATTTCTGCATGTGATTGGCGGCGATGAGCACCGCCTTGTAGCCAGCGATCGCCGCCTGCGAGGACAGCGCGTCCATCGACTGAGCGCGGGAGATGCGTGGCACGAACTCCATGGCGAAGCTCGTCACCCCCTGATCCTTCAGCGCCTTCACTTCAGCCTTGCGGGCATGCGCCTGCATGAAGCCGATGACCACCGTGCCGGGCTTCAGGCGCTGTATCTGTTCGAGCGACAGCGGCTGCACGGTCAGCACGACCTGCGCCTGCTCGAGCACGCTGGCGGAGGAATCCGCCCACGCCACGTTCCGGTAGAGAGCATCAGGGAACTGGGCGCGAGTCCCCGCGCCGCGCTCGATGAGCACTTTTGCGCCGGTCTGCGCGAACTTGTCTGCGACCTCCGGCACCAGGCTGACGCGCGTTTCTTGCGGCGCGCTCTCGCGGAGCGCACCAATCGTGACTGGCATGCAGGGCCCTCGAAGGTGTGTTGCGGGTCACATGACGGCCACGGCCAACCGTCTGTTCGGAAATCCTCAAGCGAATTAAGACGTTGCGACGTTGAATTCTTGCATAATTCTGCCTATCTTACAGCGCCCATGCTAGGTATCGATTTAGACCGCGCCGACCACGGCCACCAGGAAGACCTGCGCATCGTCGCGAGCCCCGCGGCGCGCGGGCTTTCCCAGCTCGTCCTGCGAACGGACATCGCCGGCATGCCGCTCGAGTGGATCGATTACAAGGAGGCCGCGCGACTCTACCACCAGGAGCAGGTGGCCTATACCTGCGGGTCGCCGCTCTACAAACTCTATGGTGGCGTGAACGCCGCGAGTGGTCTGCGCACCGTGCTCGAGGTTAACTCCATCGTCGCGACCGTCGGGCACACGGGCAACCCGGGCAATACCCGGCATGACTATGTGCCGCCGTTGAACAACCAGACGCTGTTCCGCCGGGATGCCTACCTGTGCATGTACTGCGGAATGCGCTTCGCCTCGCGTGAGCTGTCGCGGGACCACATCCGTCCCTTCAGTCAGGGTGGAATTGACATCTGGACCAACGTCGTAACGGCCTGCCGCCGTTGCAACAACCAGAAGGCGTCCCGCACCCCCGAGCAGGCCAAGATGCAGCTGATCGCGGTGCCGTTCACGCCCACCTATGCGGAATACATTTTCCTGAAGGGGCGGCGCGTGCTCGCCGACCAGATGGAGTACCTGCTGGCGCACTTCCCGCGCTCCAGCCCGCTGCACGACCGAATCCAGCGCTGGCTGGCCTGATGATTTTCCTGATCGACGCGTCGGTCTACGTATTCCGCGCCTATCACTCGATGCTGCCCGACATGGTTGATCCGGACGGCCATCCGGTGCATGCCGTTTTCGGCTTCGCCCGCTTCATCGGTGATCTGATCGAGCGCGTGCGGCCGCGCTACATCGCCGTCGCGTTCGATCAGCGACTGACGAACTCCTACCGCAACCGCATTTATCCCGCCTACAAGGCGAATCGTGAGCCGCCGCCGCCGGATATCCCGCTGCAGTTCGAGCGCTGCCGTGAGGTGTGCCGGCATCTCGGTCTGGCCGTGTTCACGCACAAGGAATATGAGGCTGACGACATCATCGGCACGCTCGGGTGCCTGATGCGTGACGAGGGTGTGCGCTCGGCATTCATCACGCGCGACAAGGATCTCGCGCAGCTGGTGCGCGATGGGGATCTGTTCTGGGATTACGGTGCGCGCGAGCAGTTCGGATACCACGACATCGAGAGGCACTACGGCGTCGCACCGGAGCGTTTCGCGGATTACCTTGCGCTGACTGGTGACGACGTGGACAACATTCCCGGCGTACCCGGAGTGGGACCGAAGACGGCCGCCGCGCTCATGAAGCACTTCGCCTCGCTCGATGACATGTACGACGATCTCGCGCGGGTCGCGTCGCTCAAGATCCGCGGCGCCCGCGCCCTCAGCGAGCGCTTGCGCGAGCATCGGGAATCCGCCTACCTCGCCAGGCAGCTCACTCGCATCACCTGCGACATGGAGCTGGGAGTGGATGTCGAGGGATTGCGCCGGCGTCCACCGGACGTCCCGGCCCTCAGCGGTCTGTACGACCGCCTCGGGTTCGGGCCCTTTCTGCGGCGTCAGGGCGAGCGCCTCGCCCAATTGCCGGTGGCGTAGGTCACCCGGTCATACACCCAGCTACCTGTGCGCGACTCGCCCAGCTCCGGGCGCGTCACAGGGCGTAACTGCCCTTCTCGTCAGGGCGTAGTCTCGGTATCGGACGTCTCGCCGCTCACACAGCCAACTGGCTCAGCGGAGCCGTCTGCGGCGCGCGCCTCGAGATGCACCGCGCGACCCAACAGGTAGCGCGACTCGATCCGCAGCAGTTGACTGCCGTCGGGTTGGACACGCGTCGTGTAACTGCCCGCGGGCAGCTCGCGTCGTTCGGAATCCAGGGCCACCAGGCGCAAGCCCCGTGACAGTCCCGGCACACGCAGCAAAGCAACGCGTGTGTCGCTTGTGAGAGGCAGCGGCGTGCATTCCGCGCCCCGCGAGACAGAAGGGACGTTGAAGACCACCGTCGAATCCAGGTCAGTGCCTTGAGTCGACCGGCCGAACCAGCCCCCGGCCGCCCCGACCACACCCGCCCCGAGCAGCGAAGCAGCCATGCGCCAGTCAGTGAGTGAAGGGAAACGGCGGTTGTGATGTGTCGTGCGCGCCGCGGCCGCGGGTTGGGCGGCGACGGGCAGTTGCAGCTTGATGGCGCGCCACGCTTCCACATCGTCCACGCATTCCGCGCAGCCCATCATGTGCAACTCGAATGCTTCCTGCGTGGCTTCATCCAGACCGTCGGCCACGTACACCGCGGCGGTCTGATTCGCCTTGAACTGTTGATGATCCATGTTACTTCCTTATCCTCAGGTCGTTTGCGTCGATCCAGACGCTCCGCCCGCCATGCCGTGGCGGCGCAGGATGTCCCCGAACCGCTGGCGCGCGCGCCACAGAACCTGATTGAACTGCAACTCGGTCAACTGCAACGATTCACGGATGGACGTCCGCGGCTCCTCCTGGAGGTAGTACCGTTCCAGCACTTCACGGTCGCGCGCGACGGGCAACTCGCCCATCAACTCGCGCACGCACCGCGCCAGCTGCTCATGGTCCAGGCGTTCCTCGAGGGACAACGCCTCATCCTTCAGGTTGGTGAGCAGTTCGCGGTCGGTGTCATGGTGACGCGCAAGCTCGCCGCGCCAGTACGCGGTGGCGAGCTTGCACGCAGTGCGATAAAGGTAGCCTCCCAGATTGCTCGGGTCCTCCAGTCCCTCAGTGCGAATCTTCTTGATCGCCTGCAGGAAGGTGCGCTGCAACAGGTCCTCGGCCGCATCGCGAGCGATGCGTCTGTGCAGGAATACCTGCAGCAAGGGCCTCCGATATCTCACGTAAAGCTGATTTTGGAGGCCGCTGCGCTCGGCCACGGCCTCGACCAGCGACACATCGCCCCGGTCAGTCCGTTCCGGAGGCTTCTCGTCGCTGACTTTGGGCGGCGGTGATTCGATGTAATTCATCTACGCGGTTCCCGCTGCGATCCTGGCTGGCGACAAACGCGCGCGGTCCGGCGCTCCGTTTCCAGAAGGCAAGCATCGGCTAGCGGCACCCCGTCGAGATAGGGCGTCCGTGACCCCGGATGCGAGCGGCGCTTACTCCTAAGCATGCGCTCTTGTACGACCCTTGCCAGGAACTCGTCGGTACCGAATTTAGCATAGGGAGGGGCTGCCCAAATGCCAGCCAACAGGCCCGACAGGATGGCGGTCGAGTTCGAGCTGCCCTGTTCCAGCCGGTAGTGGTCCGGGGGGCTGCCGGCCCCGATCACACAGGCGCTCGGGGCCCCCAGATTGAGGCCCGGGGGGGCCTGGGTCGTTCCCGGGGAGATTATGTCTTCGTTTCCGATGGGGATGGCCCGGACGATGCGTCGGAAAGGGTAAGCAGCCGGATACCCGGCGGCGGGCTCCCCTTTATTGGGGACGCTGGCCACGACAATGGCTGCCCGGGGGGAGTCGGGGCGGTCCGCAATGTCGGCAAAGGCCTGATCCAGCTCGGCAGTCGTGGCATTCCAGTGGGCGCTGAAGCTCAGGATCCGGGCTCCCATCCGGGTCGCGTAGTCCAGCGCCCGGATCAGCCGCTTGGGGTCCGCGGTGTCGTCCACGCCGCTGTGGCAGCCTACGACCCGGAGAATCATCAGCCTCGCGCCATCCGAGCCGGCCGCCGCGATTCCGACACGGTTGTTGCGCTCCGCGGCGACCAGACTCGCCATCAAGGTGCCGTGGCTGAACCGTCCCCGGCAGTCGCCCTTGGGCGCCACGTCAGGACTGTTGTCAACGAAGTCCCATCCATGGAGATCGTCCACGTAACCATTGCC
This sequence comes from Steroidobacteraceae bacterium, assembly GCA_035542375.1. Classification (GTDB taxonomy): domain Bacteria; phylum Pseudomonadota; class Gammaproteobacteria; order Steroidobacterales; family Steroidobacteraceae; genus 13-2-20CM-66-19. Next base: position 26,358 of record DATKLO010000035.1, read on the forward strand.
GTCGTCATCGACACCCGCGGTGCCGTGCGCTTCCGCTTCGTTGGTCCACAGCTGGTTGCGCAGATCCTCGTGATCGACATAGGCGCCATCGTCGAAGACGGCGACGATGACCGGTTTGACCGGTTTGGGGTCGCTCCACAGCAGCGAGCCGGCGACGTAATCAACCCACCACAGATTGCCGGCGCGATAGGCGCAGTCATTGTTGACCGCGTCGTCCAGGGGCGTGGACGGTAACAACGTCGAACATGTCAGTGGCTGACACGGGAAGGCCGGCACTGGGGGTGCCTGGCATTCCGCACGGGAAACGGCGAGCAGCAGAAGCCACAGCCCTGCCGTCGCCCGATGGCGCATCATCATGTGGGGATTGTAGACATCCCCACGGGGCGACCGTCAGCGGCGGCGCCTCATCCGGGAGGCGGCCGGCCGCTGGGCGGATATCAACCGCTCATTGCGTATGGATCACACCGTCGTCGTCCAGCTTGATCGTGCCCGGGGCATTGACCGACTGCATCACGATGATGGCACCCGGTCCCGTGGACGCATCGCGCGGGAAGATGAGGATGTGCTCGAGCTGGCCGTGGATCCTGGCGAGGCCGTACCAGTGCTGCTGCTCGTAGTACGGTTCGGATGCCTGCGCAAAGCCCGACATGGCCAGAAACGGCGAGCTGGCCTCCTGGCCGGGGATGCACTCGAAGTCCGCCGGCACCGTGCCCATCTTCGTGCCGGCGCGGTACTGCAGCTTCAGGCCATTCCAGTTGGCGGCCCAGCGCTGCGCGCCCGCATCCACCGCCTGGAACACGTAGCTGCCGGTTTCATCGGCCGAGTCGCGCGTAATGCGGAACTTCAGTCCCGCCTGCACGCGCGCGGCAAGGCCTGCATGCTGCTCCGTGCAGTTCTTCGCCACAGTCCATTCCTTGAAGAAATATTCAGGAATGCCGGCCGCCTGGGCGGGCGACGATGCGGCGACGGCCGCGATGACACACTGGGCTGCAAGCGCCGATGTCAGGGACGCTTTCTGGAACAGGGACATGGAAATCTCTCCTCGGGATGTGCGGACGGATCGGATCCGCCCCACATCACTGCGGGGAGCAGGCTGCTTATCTCAGCGGCAGGCGCGAATGTCGCTGAAGTCGCATGATGCGCGGGGCGCGCTGCAGGCGCAGCGCTGCACCTGAGCGGGATATATCAGATGGAGCTGTCGGGCCAGCCGTACAGCGCGAACGCTGCCCATTCATGCGCTGAGGAGTCCTCCGCGCGATCCAGCTGCACTCGCCGCAGCGCCGTGGCGGCTGGCGTGTGCCCGATCAACAGATAGGTGTAGAACTGTTGCATGAAACGCGCGGTCGCCTGGTCGTCCACCCGCCAGTAGCTGGCCAGTACGCTGGCCGCACCCGCCTGCAGGAAGGCCTGCGCGGGACCGAGCACGCCCTCGCCCGGCAGAAGCCGGCCCCGCGAGGTGTCGCAGGCACTCAACACCACGAGCCCGGAATTCAACTTCAGACCGAGGATGTCGAGTAAGCCGAAAGTCGAGGCAGGGTCCGCGGACGAGGCTGGCGAGAGCGCCAGAGCGGACAGTCGCGGGCGCTGCGCGTCGACGCGCGCATGGGTTGCGATGTGCAGGAGTTCCACGCGCTCGCTCGCGGCCTGTCGCAACGCTCCAGGCACTGCCGCGCAACCCAGGTAGGATTCAACATGACTGCCGGGACGCGACTGCCTGGCCAGCTGGGCCACCATCTGCACCTCGGCACGACTGCCCGGCAGGCGCGGCAGCGACTCGGTCCATTCGGCCAGAACAGGGGTGGGAGCGGTGTTCGCGGCAGCCTCGCCGCCCGGCCCCGCGCATTCACGCCGCCAGTCGGCCTGGCGGAACACCGGATCACCGATCAGTTCGATGCGCGGGGCTGACTCACGCAGCGGGGACTGCGTGCGCGGGCGAGTCAGGAACAGCGCGGAGGGGATTACGGACACCTCCGCGTGATGCAGCACCAGCCGATCGGCGGGATTTTCCGACCACGGCAGTACACTCAACGGCACGGTATGCAGCGCATCGTCCGGCACGATAATGATGCGCCTGCCGGTCAAGTGCGGACCCAGTGGCCACAAGACCAGCCGTGCGAGCTGCGTCGCCGACCGGCGCATATCGCTTGCGGCTCCTTCCGGATCGCGCAGCCGGCGCTGCAGTTCGCCCGCCGCGCTCGCGATGTCGGCGCGTGCACCCAACCGCACGACTTCCGTGCGGTCAGGCCGGATCACGAAAGCAAACAGGTCCTGCGAGCCCAGCGCGTACGCGACCAAGGTCGCGTCGAGTTGTCCCAGCGTGTGCAGGAGCGGCGTCCTGTCAATGGGCTGCTCGGCCTGCCGCTGCCGCAGGGCCGCCCGGTCCAGTTGCGCTACGAGGTCCTGCGATCCACCAGCGGGGGCGGCTTCGGACAGCCCGACCACCTCCCGCAGCAGATCCTGATAGCGCTGCGCCGGAAGCGCGGCCAGTGGCGATGAGGCATTGCGCGTGGCCTGAGTCACCGCGTATCGCAGCGAGCGCGCGCGACCTCGCTCCGATGTCGCGAACGCCTGCCACGCCATCCCGGGGTTGTCTGTGGCCTGCGAGGCAAACAGATCAGTCAGCTCCGCGAACACGCTGAACTGCGTGGCGAGATAAGTTGCACGCTGCGCGCCATCGAGCTCGTCGATCGGCACTGCCTCGATCAGATCGGCCGCGGTCTGCAGGGTCTGCGCAGCCGCCTCCGGCTGGCGTGTCTGGCGGTAAGCCATGGCGATCAGTCGCAGCGACGTCACCGTCTGGTCGATGTCACCGCGACCGACACTGGCCCGAAGCGCTCGCTGTCCGGCCAACAGCGCTTGCGGACCCGAGCCGGCGAGCAATGTCGAACGCACGAGGCCAATCTGCGCCGAGCCGCGATATTCGTACTTGTCAGGAATCTTCGCTTCATCGGCGATCTGCAGGGAATGCTCGAAGGCCAGGCGCGCGCCGGCCGCATCGGCCGCATCCAGCAGCAGGACACCGCGCGCGTTCGCGAGCCGCATCTGGCTGCGCGCGGTGGCGGCATAACGCTCAGCCTGATCGACACAACGTCGCGCCCGATGCGACTCACCCTCCAGCACGAGCGCATCACCCAGTGACAGAAGTGAGTTGAACACGATCATCTTGTTGTCCACGCCCATGCTGCTCGCATCCAGCGGCTGGCTGCACAGGCGGGCCTGAGCGTCGTGTCCGTTTTCCGGAGTGTTGAAGCGGCGATCCGTGTCGGACAGGAGTCCGGAACCGCCGGGGGGATCGCCCGATGGGGCATCCCGTGCCGCCAGCAGATCGGCGCAGCCGCTGCTGGCCGCCTGCTGCAGATAATCCTCCGCATCGCTGAGCGTGCCGATCTGCACCATCAGGCTTCCCGCATAGGACAGACTGCGTCGCACGCCGGGACAATCGCCCAGTTGCGCGTAGGCGCGGATGGCGGTTGCGTGCGAGCGCGCACTGGCGCTGTACAGCCCCACGACTCCCTGCAGGCGTCCGTAGTTGTTCCAGATATCCGCCGCCAGCTTGGGGTTGACCTCGGGAGGCAACCGGCGCAGGGCGTTGTCGTAGGCGGCCAGCGCGGCGGCGTTGTTCTTGCTCTCGGCCGCCAGCACGGCCAGATTCTGGTTGGCGGCGGCATAACAATCCCAGTCGCGCAGCTCGGCGCAGGTCTGCGCTGCGCCCGCGAAGATGGCCTGCACGCGCGCCGGCGCGTCCGGGTTGTCCAGGATGTACTCGAGGAAGCCGGTCATGATGTCCAGGCGGGGCAACTCGCGGGCGCCGAAGCGGCTCGCCGAGTAGTCACTGCGGGCAGCCCCGAAGAGCTCGCGGATGCGCGGCGCGGCGACCTTCATGTCGCGCCCCGGCATGTCGAGCAACGCCTTGCCCTGCAGCGTCGCGAGCAAGCCGAAGAGAACGGGATCGATGCCCGAGCCGGGGCCGACACCGGGACCGACGCCGACATCGGGACCGACGCCGACATCGGGGCCGACGCCGACATCGGGGCCGACGCCGGGGTGGGGGCCGGGGCCGGGGTTGGCACCGCTGCCGGCGCTGCGGTCGGCACCACGGGCCGCCGCCGCGGCCCGGTAGTCGGCCAGCGCCTGATTGGCGAGCGCGTAGCTGTCGCGCTTGCGATCGAAACGGCGGTAGACCAATTCCGCCAGGGCATGACGCGTTGCGCCCGACAGGTCGCGCTGGTGCAATCGGTCAAAGCCGCGTGCCGCGCTCACGTAGCCATCGAGAGCGGTATCCCAGTCCTTGTTGTGAGCCGCCCGGCCGGCTGCGGCGAATGCCCGGTACGCCGAAATGCGTGTAGCCACCGTACCCTGCGCATCCCTCCCCGTCGCACCTCCCGCTGCCGCCCCGCGCGCATCTGCATCCGCCGCAGCCCCGCCCCACGCGGGCAACAGCTCCGCCGCCACGCACACTTCACCGCGGATGTCGGGCGAGTCCTGCGGCCTGAGTTGGATTTCGTGCCGTTGGCCGGATCCGGTGGGTGCCGTCAGAACCAACGTCCCCTCACGTTCGAGAGGCGACTCGGAATCAGTCCCTGCCAGTCCGTCGATCCTGCCCACCACCGAGATCCCACGCTCGCGTACTCGCACCGCGAGCAGTCCGGCGGCGGGCGCACGGATCTGCACCGCTGCCCCCTGGCCGGCACCCACATCGAGACAACGCATCATGACGACCTGGGGCGCTGCGCCGGGATCCGCGCAGCCCGCGAGCCAGAAGCCGCACGGGACAGCAACCCACAGCGGGGCGACCCGGGACCGGACCTTCCGGGGGTGGAGGTGCAACAGGGCGGCACGAAGCCGCAGCGTGCCCGCGGAGGTCCACATGGCGGTATGAGTCGGAAACCGGTGAGCGGCAACCTTTCTACGCCATTGGGCCACGCCGTGCCAAGCGGTCCAGGCCCTTCCGAGCGCTACGGCTGCGGAGGTCGCGCGGGTCGGCTAGGCTATGCGCATCACCGGCGAACTCACATTTCTCGAGGGGGCGGCATGGCGGACAAGAACATCGAATCGGTGCTGCTGGAAGAGCGCACCTTTCCGCCGCCAGCCGCCTTCGCCGAACGGGCCAGGATCAAATCCGCCGACCTGCACAAGCTGCGGCAGGCCGCCCAGCAGAATCACTCCGGGTTCTGGGCGGATCTCGCCCGGCGCGAACTTACGTGGCACAAGCCGTTCACGATCTCGCTGGACGGGTCGCAGCCGCCCAACTACCGCTGGTTCACCGACGGCCGGCTCAATGTCTCGTACAACTGCCTGGACGTGCACCTGGCCGAACGCGGCCACAAGACGGCGCTCATCTTTGAGGGCGAGGGCGGCGATACCCGCAAGCTGAGTTACAGCGAACTGCATGCGCAGGTGTGCCGGTTCGCCTCCGCGCTGCGCGCACAGGGAGTACGCCACGGTGATCGCGTCATCATCTACATGCCGCTGATACCCGAGACGCTGATCGCGATGCATGCCTGTAACCGCATCGGCGCAATCCACTCGGTCGTGTTCGGAGGGTTCTCGGCGATCGCGCTCAAGGACCGCATCGTCGACACGGGCGCGCGTGTCGTGATCACTTCGGACGGAGGCTGGCGCGCCGGCCACGTTGTCGAACTCAAGGCGGCGACGGACAAAGCGCTCGCGGCCGACTGTCCGAGCGTCGAACGGGTCATCGTGTTCAAGCGGACGGGCAAGCCCGTCCACATGGAGCCGGGCCGCGATGTCTGGTGGCACGATGCCATCGACGGCCAGCCCGCGACCTGCGAGCCCGAGTGGGTGGAGTCCGAACATCCGCTGTTCCTCCTGTACACCTCGGGTTCCACCGGCAAGCCCAAGGGCATCCAGCATTCCAGCGCCGGCTACCTGCTGGGCGCCAAGGTGACCAGCAAGTGGGTGTTCGATCTGCAGGATGACGATGTGTTCTGGTGCACGGCCGATGTCGGCTGGGTGACCGGCCACAGCTACGTGTGTTACGGCCCGCTGGCGGCAGGCGCCACCGTCGTGTTGTACGAAGGCGCGCCCACCACCCCGGATCCCGGCCGGTTCTGGAAGATCTGCGAGACGCACGGCGTCACGATCTTCTACACCGCGCCCACTGCGATCCGCGCGCTCATGAAACTCGGCGAGGAGTGGCCGGCGAAATACAACCTGTCGGCACTGCGCCTGCTGGGCAGCGTGGGTGAGCCGATCAACCCCGAAGCCTGGATGTGGTACCACCGCGTGATCGGTGGCGGCAGCTGTCCCATCGTGGACACCTGGTGGCAGACCGAAACCGGCGCCATCCTGATCTCGCCGGTGCCCGGTGTGACTGCCACCAAACCCGGTTCGTGCACGCAGCCGTTGCCCGGGATCGATGCCGACATCGTGGATGACGAGGGCCACCCGGTCACGCGACCCGAGGCAGGCGGTTACCTCGTGATCCGCAAACCGTGGCCCTCCATGCTGCGCACGATCTGGGGCGACAACGCGCGCTACATCAGCGCGTACTGGGAAAAGTTTCATAACCGTTACTACGTTGCCGGCGACAGCGCGCGGCGCGACAAGGACGGTTACTTCTGGATCATGGGCCGCATCGATGACGTGCTGAACGTCGCCGGCCACCGCCTCGGTACCATGGAGATCGAATCCGCGCTCGTCGCAAATCGGCGTGTAGCGGAGGCCGCCGTCGTGGGGCGGCCGCACGAGATCAAGGGCGAATCGGTGTTCGCCTTCGTGGTCTTGCGGGGCACACGCCCGAGCAGCGATATCCGTAAGCTGGTGCAGGAGTTGCGCGACTGGGTCGGCGAGCAGGTCGGCGCCATCGCCAAGCCCGACGACATCCGGTTCGCGGACAATCTGCCGAAGACCCGCTCGGGCAAGATCATGCGGCGTCTGCTGCGCTCCATCGCCCGCGGCGAGGAAATCCTCCAGGACGTCTCCACGCTGGAGAATCCGGCCATCCTCGACCAGCTGCGTGGCGTCGACACCGGCTCCAAGCCGGCCGTCGCCCCGAAGCCGACAAGGCAGAAACCGCCGGCGGCCGAAAAATCCGCAGCGAGGCAGGAGCCCGCCGCTGCGAGGAAGAACACCGCTGCGAAAAAGTCCACCGCGAAGCGGAAACCGGTCGCGAAGAGGAAGGCGACCGGCACAACCAAGCCCGCGGCGAAGAAGAAACCCGCGGCGAAGAAGAGCGCCGTCGCGAGAAGGAAACCGGCCGCCGGCCGCAAGTCAACCGCGCCGCGCGGCAAGTCCACCGCTCCTCAAGGCAAACCAACGGCGCGCCGCGCTGTTGCACGCAAGGGCAAATAGAAGGCTTCAGGCGCAACGGAGAGATGGCATGGCACTGACCCGACCCGCGCTCGACCCGATGTCGGTCGAGCCCGTGAGCAAGACGCTCTACCCCGAGCCCTACCGCAGCCGGGTCATGCCGCGCGAAAAGCGCCGGCTGGCCGAGGCTCTCGGGCTGCGGAAGCTGGGCATCAACCGCACGACGCTGTTGCCGGGCAAGGAATCTTCCATGCGTCACTGGCACACGCGCGAGGATGAGTTCATCTACGTGCTGGAAGGCGAGGTCGTGCTGCGTACCGAGGCGGGGGAACAACTGCTGACCGCGGGTTCCTGTGCGGGATTCCCTTCGGGTGTCGAGGACGGACACCAGCTCATCAATCGCAGCGGGCGTCCAGCCGTCTATCTGGAGATCAGCAACAAGGACATCGAGGACACGACCTACTACCCGGATCCCGATGTGGACATGATCGCCAGTCCGCCGCACGCGCGTGGTCGCTTCACGCGGCGCGACGGCACGCCGATCTGAATCAGCCCGCGCCCGCTATCAATCGGATCGAGTACGACACCGTCACGTCGGCACCGACCCACTCGGTCGACTTCCAGTCGCCCTGACCGACGCCGAAATCCAGGCGCTTGATGACCGTCTTGCCGGTCAGATAGCCGACCGGCTTGCCCTGTTCATCGGCCGTGCGGAACGTGAACGGGATGTGCACGTCACGCGTGACCCCGCGCAAGGTCAGCTTCCCCGTGGCGTCATACCCCGTGGCGGTCCTGGAGATCTGCGTGGATACGAAGTGGGCTTGCGGGAATTTCGCCACGTCGAACAGATCCGGGCCGCGCAGTGTGTCATCGCGTTCCTTGTCACCGGTGTTGACCGAGTTGAGATCGACGGTGACATCGAGCTTGCCGGTGGCGGGATTGTCGGCGGCGAAATCCAGACTCACGGGGAACTTGACGAACTTGCCGTCGTTCTTCGCATCCGCCTGCACGAACTGGAAGCTGAGGGTGCTGTGGGCGGCGTCCAGCGTGTAGTGAGTGGGCGCAGCATTGGCGGCCAGCGCTGCGCCAGCAGCCAGTGCCGCGCCAGCAGCGACGGCTGTCCGCGGACCAGGTGACGCCAGCGCGACCTGACGTGGGCGTGGGCCGGGAACGGACAAAGCATCACCTTCAATGGAATTACTCATCGCAAAGCGGGTCCTTTCGAGTGTGAGTTTCAACGTATGCGATTCGGGTTCGTTCCGAACTCAACGCGGCGTCCTGGTGAAGGGCAACATGCGCCGCAGTACATCATCCTTGTGCACGAAGTGATGCTTGAGCGCGCCGGCCACGTGCAGAAACACGATCGCATACAGGACGAGTGCCAGAGTGTCGTGCACATCCTTCATCGTTTCGTACAGCGTGCGGTTCTTGGGAACGAAATCCGGCAGCTGCACCAGTCCGAACCAGCTGACCGGGAACCCGCGCGCCGAGGTCATCATCCAGCCGGTCAGCGGCATGGCGAACAGCAGGACATACAGACCGGCGTGCGTGAGTGTCGCCAGGGCGCGCTCGAAGGGTTTGAGATTGCCCGGTAGCGCTGGAGTGGGGTTGGCCCAGCGCCAGGCGAGGCGGGCAATGGCCAGACAGAGTATGGTGATGCCCACCGACTTGTGCCGGGCGAACATGGCGAGCTTCTTCACGCCCAGGGGCAGATCCTCGGCGATGTTGGCGAGGATCACCTGCAGGATGATCAGCGCGACGATCAGCCAGTGCAGGAACTGGGCCACGGCGCCCCAGCGGGCCGGAGTGTTTTTCAGCGTCATGACGGGAAGCTTAAGCGGGCGGACATGAGTTGCAAAATGACGTTTACGTGGCGGGGGCTTCCGGTGGTCCTGGCTCTCGCCGCTCTGTGCGGCTGCCCGGCCGGCCCCCACGGTCCGGGAACGACTCGAAGGACGCCGATCCAGGCGCCATCTTCGCAGCCGGTTCCCGGCGCCGCACCTCTCCATGAGGGCCGACCCTACACAGTCTCTTCGGGGGAGTCGCTGCTCACCATACTGGCATTCAAGGGCGGAACGCTGGCCAAGGCGGGTCACAATCACGTGATTGCTTCACACGATGTCGTGGGCACCATCTATGTACCCGAGGATCCCTTGCGGGTGACATTCGAGATGCGGCTGCCCGTTGCTCAACTGACGATCGACGAACGTGAGCTGCGCATCAGGGAAGGCTCTGGCTTTCCACCCGACGTACCGGACTCCGCCAGGGAGGGGACCCGCCGGAACATGCTGAGCACGGCGCTGCTCGACGCTGACGAATACCCGGAGATCGTGCTGGAGCAGGGCAGCGCGACTGGGTTGCCCGTCGCCACTGCCTTGCCCGGCGCCGCTGCAGTGGGCGCCAACGCATCGCCGGGCACCACCGGCTCGCCTGGCGCCGCGATGTCGTCACCCGGCAGCGCGCAGCGGATCAACGCATCAGTGCAGATGACGGTCCGCGGCCAGCCTCATACTCTGACCGTCCCGCTGACTTATGACCTGGGCGACGGTCAGCTGGTGGTCACCGGTGAACTCTCGATCCGCCAGAGCGAGCTGGGACTCACACCCTTCAGTGCCCTGCTGGGCGCGTTGCAGGTCCAGGATGAGATCCGCGTGAAGTTCCGCTTCGTGGCGCACCCGGCGGAAGTGCACCGCGCGCCAATCTGACTGTGGCACCCCCGCAAGCTAACTGTCGCCCTCCAGCAGCAACAGCGTCAGACCATCGGGCGATTCGAGCATCGCGTTGCGCCGGGCGTCCAGTCCCCTCGGTACCTCGCGTGACAGCGGAACATCCAGACTCCGCAATTGTTCGATCCGTGCAGGCATGGCCGGATCGCGAAACACCAGCAGCGGCACGTCCGCGGTGCGCGGCCGATGGAAGGCAATGTCGAGGTGATCGCTGGTCAGCGTCAGATGCACGTACGGGTCATCGGATTCGTCCGTGGCCACGAAACCGAGCGGCTCCCAGAACTCGCGCGCAGCGTCGAAATCCACTACCGGCATGCTGAACTCGCCGAAGTAGCCGCAGCGGGAGACCTCGGCCGGATCGCGATTCACCGGCGAGAACGTGCGCGCCTCGATGACCGTCACGGCCTGGCCGAACGGATCGCTGAAGCCGATCTCGTTGAACACCTCCTCGCCGGTGCGCCGCAGTGTCAGATCGATGCCGCGCTGCTCGAGTTCGCCCACATGCCGGGCGAGTCCCGGCTGCACGAAGGTCAGTGAGGGACTCGGCGCCCGGCGCTGGTGCAGGCCGATGAACAGGCGCCCGTCAGTGAGCACACCGTAGGGATGCGGCCAGGTATCGGTCGTTGGCGCCTGGGTAAAGCCGAGCTGCTCGTAGAATTCAACCGCAGCGCGGATGTCCGCGGTCGCCACACTGATTTCGTGAAAGCGGCCGGGCACTCGGGTGTGAGGTCAGGCAGAGGCGCCGCGCGCGGCGCCGGTGGGTCGCAAGCCCAGCTCGACGTGGGTCCAGCCCTGGCAGTGCTGCGCGATCAGATCGGCAAGGAAGCGCGCGTGTTCGGTGCGCGCGTTGAGCGCCGGTACGTACTGGAAGCGTTCACCGCCAGCGGCCAGAAACCGTGTGCGGTTTTCCATGTCGATTTCCTCGAGAGTCTCGAGGCAGTCGACCGCGAAGCCCGGACAGACCACGGTGACCTGCCGGGTGCCACGGGAAGCCAGTTCCTCCAGCACCGTGCTGGTGTAGGGCCGCAGCCACTTGTCCGGTCCGAAGCGCGACTGGAAACTGACAGTCCAGTCCGACTCCTGCAGCATCAGCTCGTCGGCCAGCAGCCGCGCGGTTTTCTGACACTTGCAGAAGTAGGGATCGCCCTTGTGGAACGAACGCTCGGGGATGCCGTGGAACGACATCAGCAGGTGCTGCGTGCGGCCGTGCCCTTCCCAATGCTGGGCCACCGAGGCGCGCAGCGCTTCGATGTAGCCGGGATAGTCGTGATATTCCGCGACGAAGCGCAGTTCGGGCAGCCAGCGCCAGCGACGCAGCTCCGCACTCACCTGGTCATAGGCCGCGCCGGTGGATGCTCCGCAGTATTGTGGAAAGAGTGGAACGATCAGGATTCGCTGGGCGCCCGATTCACGCAGACGCTTCAGCGCGTTGGGCACGGACGGTTCCCCGCCGTACATCATCCCCAGTTCCAGCGACAGGGGCGCGAGCATTCGCTGCGCCAGGGTCGTGGTCAGTTCCGCGCGCAGCCGTTCCGACAGATCGAGCAGTGGCGCGCCGCGCTCAGACCAGATCTTGCGGTACTTGTGCGCCGAGCGCCGTGAGCGAAAGGGCAGGATGGCGCCGTGGAGAAAGGGCAGCCACAGCCAGCGGGGCAACTCGACCACCCGCGGATCGCCGAGCAGACCGGCGAGGAAGTGCCGCACGTCAGCCGGCTCCGGCGAGGCGGGGGTGCCGGAATTGACCAGCAGGATGCCGATCCGCTCGGCGCCCTCGCGATGGAACTCCGGTGAGCTGATGTACCGCATATCGTCACGATACTCCATGCCGCACGGAGCCGACTACTGTCCGCGTCACGCGGCCGGGAGCGGTTGTGGCGCTCACGCGCGGCGCGCTCTTCAGGCTATACCGCCGACGCACACGTACTTCAGCTCGGTGTAGTCCAGGATTCCGTACCTGGAGCCCTCGCGCCCGAAGCCCGACTCCTTGACGCCTCCGAATGGTGCCACTTCGGAGGAGATCAGCCCGGTGTTGAGTCCGACGATGCCGTACTCGAGCGCCTCGGAGACTCGCCACGAACGCCCCAGGTCGCGTGTATAGAAGTAGGCCGCCAACCCGAACTCGGTGTCATTCGCCATGCGGATGGCCTCGGCCTCGGTGTCGAAGCGGAACAGTGGTGCAACGGGACCGAAGGTCTCCTCGCGTGCCACCAGCATGTCGGGCTTCACGTTCGTGATCACTGTGGGCTGATAGAAAGTGCCGCCGAGAGCGTGGCGCTTGCCGCCGTAGGCGATCTGCGCGCCCTTGGCCACCGCATCGGCCACATGTTCTTCAACCTTCGCGAGCGCCTTGGCATCGATGAGCGGACCCTGATCCGTGGGGCCCTTCAGTCCGTCACCCACTCGCAGCTGCGATACCGCATCCACGAGCCGGCTGGCGAATTTCTCGTAGATGGAACTCTGCACCAGCAACCGGTTGGCGCAGACGCAGGTCTGCCCCGTATTCCGGTACTTGCTGGTGATGGCGCCCGCGACCGCGGCATCCAGATCGGCGTCCTCGAACACGATGAAGGGAGCATTGCCGCCCAGCTCGAGCGACAACTTCTTCAGTGTGCTCGCGGACTGCACCATCAGCTTCTTGCCCACGCCGGTGGAGCCCGTGAAGGTCACCTTGCGCACGATGGGGTTGGAAGTCAGCTCACCGCCGATCTCGGTGGACCGCGTCCCGGTGACGATGTTGAGCACACCGGCCGGGATGCCGGCGCGCGCGGCCAGTTCGGCCATGGCCAGCGCGGAGAACGGGGTCTGCTGCGCCGGTTTGCACACGAACGTGCAGCCGGCCGCCAGCGCGGGACCGGCCTTGCGCGTGATCATTGCCGCGGGAAAGTTCCACGGCGTGATGGCGCCCACGACGCCGACCGGCTGACGCAACACCAGCAAGCGCTTGTCGGCCTGGTGGCTGGGAATGACATCGCCATACATCCGCTTGCCTTCTTCCGCGAACCACTCGATGAAGGAGGCGGCGTAGGCGATCTCCCCGCGCGCCTCGGCGAGCGGCTTGCCCTGTTCGGCCGTCATGATCGTGGCCAGGTCGTCCTGGTTGGCCAACATCAGATCGTGCCAGCGGCGCAGCAGCGCGGCACGGTCCTTGGCGGTGCGGGCCGCCCAGGCCGGCATGGCCGCCGCGGCCGCCTCGATGGCGCGGCGGGTTTCGGCTGCCCCCATGTCCGGCACGGCGCCGATCTTCTGCCCGGTTGCGGGATTGATCACATCGTGAGTCGCACCGCTGGCGGCTGCGGTCCACGCGCCGTTCAGCCAGGCCTGGTGGCGCAGCAGACTCGGGTCTTTCAATTGCATGATCGCCTCATTCGGATTCGGGAGCGCGGGTGCGCCAACGGATGGATCGGGTCTCGCGTGGCGGGCTTCAAGCCGCTCAAGGGCCGGAAGCCGGGGCCTGGCCGGATGCGCGCAGGTAGCGTTCGAGAAACTGCAGCGTGCGGCTGCGCGCCAGGGCCGCGGCTTCGGCATTGAAGCTCGGGCGTTGGTCGCAGTTGAAGCCGTGGCCGGCCGCGTACTCGTGGAAGATTCCCTGCGGATGCGCCGCGCGCAGCTGCTCGACATCGCTCATGGGAATGCTGTGGTCCTCCACGCCGAAGTGGTACAGGACCGGACAGCGCGGCTTGCGGTCGATGAAGCTTGCTGCCCTGCCGTAATAGACGACGGCACAGGCGATCGGCAGTTCGCTCGCGGCCACGTACGACATGGCTCCGCCCCAGCAGTAACCCACCGTGCCCACGCGGCCGGAATTCTTCACGACCGCCACCGCCGCGCTCAGGTCCCTGAGCGTGTTTTCCAGCTTGAGCTGCTGCATGTAGCCGCGGCCCTCGTCGATCTCCTGCGGTGCATAGCCGAGCTGGATTCCGCGGCGGATGCGATCGAACATCGACGGCGCGATCGCCGTGTAGCCCTCGGCCGCGAAACCGTCAGTGACGGCCCTAATATGTGAATTGACGCCGAAGATCTCCTGGATCACGACCACGGCGCCGCGGGCCTTGCCGGCGGGAGCGGCCAGATACGCCTGAAATTCGTGGCCGTCGCGGGCCATTATCGTGGTCAGTTCGCCCATTGCAGCGGGTCCGGTCGGGTGGGGGAAGGCGGGCGAGAATACCGCCCCGGCCGCCCCCGGGAAAGCGCTGGCCCCGGCCGCCCGTCGGCATTGAAAAGCCCGCTGCGTGGCTTCGCCCAACCGGCCATGGCATCCTGACGCGCCGGCCCCGACACCCGGCCGCGCAGCGGGTGACCCCGCCGCGCAGCGGGTGCCCCGGCGCTTGGCGGTATGCCGCGGGGAGGCGAGTGCAGCGCGGCGCCCGATGGCGCGGCGGGCGGCGCGATCAGGACAACAAGCGGAGGGGTTATGCTCGTCGGGTCAGCAGTAAGGCGGGTCGCCATCGTGGGCGGCGTGCGGATTCCGTTTGCCCGGGCACACACCGCGTACGCCCAGGTGGGCAATGAAGACATGCTGACCGCCGCGTTCCGCGCGGTCGTGGAGCGCTTCAAGCTGGCTGGCGTGCGTCTGGGGGATGCCGCGGCCGGTGCCGTCATCAAGCACACCAAGGATTACAACCTGACACGCGAATGCGTGTTGTCGGCCGGCCTGGATCCCCAGACCCCCGGCGTGGATCTGCAGCGCGCCTGCGGCACCAGCCTGGAAGCGGCCATCGTCATCGGCAACAAGATCGCGCTCGGCCAGATCGATGCCGGGCTCGCCGGCGGCGTCGATTCGATCAGCGATGCGCCCATCGTGTATCCGCGCTCCTATCAGCAACTGTTGCTGCGCAGCTATCGCGGCCGCTCCGCGTGGCAGCGCCTCAAGCCGTTCTTCGGCCTGCGTCCGCGTCATTTCAGGCCCGTGTTGCCCGCGGTGGTCGAGCCGCGCACCGGCCTGTCGATGGGCGAGAGCACCGAGCTGATGGCCAAGCGCTGGAACATCACGCGTGAGGATGAGGATCTGCTCGCCTACGAGAGCCACATGAAGGCGGCCACCGCATGGCGGGAAGGCTTCTACGACGATCTCGTGGTCGAGTACAAGGGACTCAAGACCGACAACAACATCCGCGCGGACACGTCGCTGGAGAAGTTGGCGAAACTGCGTCCCGTCTACGATCCGAAGGGCGGCACGCTCACCGCCGGCAACAGCACGCCGCTCACCGATGGCGCCAGCGCGGTGCTGCTCGCCAGTGAGGAATGGGCAGCCAAACGCAATCTGCCGGTCCTGGCCTGGCTGCGCTTCGGCAAGGCATGGGCGGTGGACTTCGCCAGTGGCAACGAGGGTCTGCTGATGGCGCCAGCGTATGCCGTGCCCGCGATGCTCAAGGACGCCGGCCTGACATTGCAGGACTTCGATTACTACGAACTCCACGAGGCGTTCGCCGCGCAGGTGCTGTGCACCCTGAAGGCCTGGGAATCACCCGAGTACTGCCGCGACGTGCTGGGCCTGCCAGCCGCCCTGGGCAGCATCGACCGCTCCAGGCTGAACGTGAAAGGCGGCAGCATCGCGGTCGGGCATCCGTTCGCGGCCACCGGCACGCGCATCGTCAGCTCCCTGGCGAAGATCCTGGCCCATGACCCGAAGGCGCGGCGGGGCCTGATTTCGGCCTGCACGGCCGGGGGCATGGGGGTCACCGCAATCCTGGAGCGGTGAAGGGACGGCGTCGCGCACCCGCGCGTATCACAGTGACACGGGCCGTGACTATGATAGGCAATGGAGGGGGACGTCCCTGAAGAGACCGTCGTACTGCGCTCGGACCTGAGCGTGGTATTGGCTGCATTGCCCCTGTTCAACGGTCTCGACAACAGCATCCTGCGGGAGATAGCCCAGGCCGCCGAATGGCTGTCACTGCCGGGTGGCGCCACGCTGTTCACGGCGGGCGAGCCCTCCGATGCCCTGTATGTCGTGCTCAGCGGATGCCTGGGGGCCTTTTCGGCCGACGCACGCGAGCGCCGGCGTTTCATGGGCCGGATTCCCTCCGGCGGCACGGTCGGTGAGATGGGCCTTATCTCGGGACGACCCCGTTCGGCGCACATCGCGGCGCTGCGAGATTCAGAATTGCTGCGGATTTCGGCTGACAGCTTCAACCGCATCTTCGGCCGACATCCCGAAGCCATGCTGCGCATCGCGCGCCTCACCGTGGACCGGCTGGAGGAATCCCAGTCGCGGGCGCGTGGGCCGCGCCAGGGAGCGCGCACCTTCACATTGCTGCCGCAGAGCCTGGAAGTGGACGTCGCTGGTTTCGCCAGCGAGTTCGTCAAGTCACTGAGTCGATTCGGTCGGACCGAACTCGTCTGGAGCGTGCGCGCCGAATCGCACACCAGCCACTGGTTCCACAAGATCGAAAGTGCCAACGACTACGTCGTGTATGTGGGCGATACGAGTCCGGGACGCTGGAGCAACCTGTGCGTGCGTCAGGCGGATGCGCTGTTGCTGCTCGCGAGTGCGGAAAGTCCCGCCGGAAGGTGGCCGGCGCTGTCCGGATCGAGGGACGCCAGCATGGCGCCGCAGCGGGCCGAACTCATTCTGCTGCACGACGGGAAGATCGCGCGCGGCGCCGCGGCACGTTGGCTCGCTGACCTGCCGGGCGTGCCACATCATCACGTCACGGGGCCGGAGGATGTTGCACGACTCGCCCGGATGCTGACAGGGCGAGGAGTGGGATTAGTGCTGTCGGGTGGAGGAGCGCGTGGATTCGCGCACATCGGCATCGTCAGAGCCCTGCGCGAGGCGGGCGTTCCCATCGATCTCGTCGGCGGAACGAGCATGGGCGGCATCCTCGGTGCTGGCGTCGCCCAGTGCTGGAGTGTCGAGGAGCTGACCTACCGCTTCCGGCGCGCGTTCGTCGAGGCCAAACCGTTGCGCGACTACACCCTGCCGTTCGTGTCGCTCGTTTCAGGCCGCAAGGTGAGCCGGCTGCTGCGCAGGGACTGTGGCGATGTGACCATCGAGGACCTGCCCCTCACATTCTTCTGTGTCTCCTCCAACCTGACCACCGGCCATTCCGAAGTCCACCGGCGCGGCGAGCTGTGGTTGTGGCTGCGCGCCTCGGTCGCCATCCCCGGTGTGTTGCCGCCTGTCGTCTACAAAGGCGAAGTGCTGGTGGACGGCGGCACGATGAACAACCTGCCGGTGGATGCGATGCGCGAGCTCGGACGCGGGCCGATAATCGGTTGCGACGTGGGCGCCGATCGCGCGTTCACCACCGACAGCGACGAAGTGGACGTACCGCTGCCCTGGCAGCTCATGAGCTGGCTGCGGGTGCGCCGGCACCGCCCCAACATATTCCAGATCCTGTGGCGCGCCGGCATGGTGAACAGCAGTGCCGTGACCGTGGCCCACCGCGAGAAGACCGACCTGCTGCTGCAGCCGCCCCTGGAACAGATCGACATGCTCAACTGGTCGGCGTTCGAACGGGCCATCGCGGCCGGGTACGATTACGCCGTGCGGCGCCTGGAAACGCTGGCCGAGGACTCCCCGCTGCGCCGGAGCATCGCCGGCACATGATGGCCACCGCAACCGAGCGCTGACATGTCAATACCCCGGAATATCCACTTCCCGCGGCCCGGCGCGGCGGTAACATCCCGGTTACAGGTAGCCGAACCATGAGCCGACCCGGAATCGACCGAGTCTTCGAGCGACGGCTGTCGGCCCTCGTGAACGGCGGCCAGCCGCAGCTGCTGCAGGGCGGCCGCAAGGGCGTCGAGAAGGAGTCGCTGCGCGTCCGCCCGGACGGCAGCCTGGCCACCACACCCCATCCACGGGTGCTGGGGTCCGCGCTGACCAACGTCCACATCACCACCGACTATTCCGAATCGCTCATCGAACTGGTGACGCCGGCTTTCACGGCCAGCTGGGAGCTCCTGCAGTACCTGCTCGACCTGCACCAGTTCGTCTACCGGCACCTGGGCGATGAGCTGCTGTGGGCCACCAGCATGCCCGGGGCCATCGAGCGCGATGAGGACATCCCCATCGCCGAGTTCGGTGCCTCGCACATCGGCCTGATGAAGACCGTCTACCGGCGCGGCCTGGGCCTGCGCTACGGGCGCATGATGCAGGCCATCTCGGGCGTGCATTTCAACTATTCGTTCCCGCTGCCGTTCTGGGAGATGTACGCCGACATCCGCGAGTCGCGCGAGCGGGGCACCGATTTCATCTCCGCCAGCTACTTCGACCTGTTGCGCAACTACCGGCGCATCGGCTGGATCGTGCTGTACCTGTTCGGTGTGTCCCCCGTCGTGTGCAAATCCTTCCTGAAGGGTCGCGACGCGGGCCTGACCGAACTCACGAAGGGCACGGCCTACGAGCCTTATGCGACCAGCTTGCGAATGAGCGACGTCGGTTACCGCAATCGCAACCAGTCGGGCCTGAATGTTTCTGTCAACAGTCTCGATGAGTATGTCCGGGACCTGACGCGTGCCATCACGACAGTGCACGAGCCGTACGCGAAGCTGGGCGTCCGCGACGCCAACGGGGAGTATCAGCAGCTCAACACCAACATCCTGCAGATCGAGAACGAGTACTACAGCTTCATCCGACCCAAGCGCGTCGCGCGCTCCGGCGAGCGGCCTACCAAGGCACTGCAGCGCGCTGGCGTCGAATATGTCGAGGTGCGTGCTCTGGATGTCAGCGCGTTCGATCCCGTGGGCGTGAACCAGAACAAGCTCAGGTTCCTCGAGGCGTTCCTCGCTCTGTGCCTCATGAAGGCGAGCCCGCCCATCGATGCCGCGGAGCAGGATGCACTCGATCAGAATCATCTGACGGTGGCGCGCCGCGGACGCGAGCCGGGTCTGATGCTGTGGCGCGATGGGCGCATGGTGCCCATGCAGGCCTGGGCGCAGGAGCTTCTCGATTCCATGACGGGGATCTGCGAAGTGCTCGATCGCGGCGATTCCACGCGGCCCTATTCGCAGGCGCTCGCCGTCCAGGCAGCGAAGCTGGCGGACGTGTCGCTCACCCCGTCCGCCCGCCTGCTCGCCGAACTGCGCGAGACCGGCGAATCGTTCTTCGGTCTCGCCCTGCGCATGTCGCGCCAGCACAGGGCGTATTTCCTCGACCTGTATCCGCCCAACGGGGAGCGCCTGGCCGAGTTCGCCGCCCAGGCGCAGGAATCCCTGGCGCGCCAGGCCTCGATCGAGGCCTCCGACAAGGGCACCTTCGAGGAGTACCTGGCCCGCTACTTCGCCAACTGAAAGCGCGGCGCCGCCGCTTGCGCGGCCGGCCCGCAGCCCCGATCCTTCGCAACATGAACGCACTTTCCATCCGCAATCTCACCAAGACCTACAAGAACGGCGTGCAGGCCCTCAGGGGCGTGGACCTCGAAGTCGAGCAGGGCGATTTCTTCGCGCTGCTCGGCCCGAACGGCGCCGGCAAGACCACCCTGATCGGCATCGTCACTTCGCTGGTCAACAAGAGCGGCGGCCAGGCAAGCGTCTTCGGCCATGATATCGACCGTGATCTGGAGGCCGCCAAGGCCTGCATCGGCGTCGTCCCGCAGGAGATCAACTTCAACATGTTCGAGACGCCGTTCACCATCGTGGTGAACCAGGCCGGGTTCTACGGCATCCCCCGGCCGGTGGCGCGGCAGCGCGCCGAGCGCTACCTGAAGCAGCTGCAGCTGTGGGACAAGCGCGACAAGATGTCGCGCGGACTGTCTGGAGGCATGAAGCGCCGCCTGATGATCGCGCGGGCACTGATGCACGAACCGCGACTGCTGATCCTGGACGAACCGACGGCCGGCGTGGACATCGAGATCCGCCGCTCCATGTGGGATTTCCTGCGCGAGATCAATGACAGTGGCACGACCATCATCCTGACCACGCACTACCTGGAAGAGGCTGAGACGCTCTGCCGCAACATCGCCATCATCGACGGCGGGCGGATCGCCGAGCGCGACCGCATGAGCAGTCTGCTTCGTCGGCTCAACACCGAGGTGTTCGTCTTCAACCTGCGCGACGCACTGACGCAGGCCCCGCAACTGGATGGCTATGAGACGACACTGGTGGACGGCCACACGCTCGAAGTGGAGATCACCCGCGAGCAGAACCTCAACGGGCTGTTTGCGCGCCTGTCGGCTGCCGGCATCGAAGTGCTCAGCATGCGCAACAAGGTGAACCGGCTCGAAGAGATCTTCATGCGCCTGGTCGAGAAGGGCGCCGGCGCGCCCGCGGCGCAGGCGGTCGCGGCGGCCCCGGCGGCCCCGGCGACCCCGGCGACCCCGGCGACCCAGGCGACCCCGGCGACCCCGGCGACCCCGGCGACCCAGGCGGGGCGATCGTGATGGATACCGTGGTCAACAATGCCGACACCGCAGTGCGCCTCAACGTGGTGCGCTGGATCGGCTTCAAGACGATCGTCATCCGCGAGTACGGCCGCATCATCCGCATCTGGGGCCAGACCATCGTGCCCTCGGCCGTCACCGCGACGCTGTACTTCGTGATATTCGGCAGCCTGATCGGGCGGCGTGTCGGGCCCATGGGCGGCTTCGACTACATGCAGTACATCGCGCCGGGGCTGATCATGATGGCCGTGATCACCAACTCCTACGCCAACGTGGTGTCCTCCTTCTTCGGCGCCAAATTCGGCAAACACCTGGAGGAGATGCTGGTGTCGCCGCTGCCCAGCTGGATCATCGTCGCCGGCTATGCGACCGGGGGCCTCGTGCGCGGCATGCTGGTGGGAAGCGCGGTCACGGCGGTCTCGCTGGTGTTCACGCATCTGCACGTGCACCACATCCTGATCATCCTGACGGCCGTCGTGCTCACGTCCCTGACATTCGCGCTCGGCGGATTCCTCAATGCGCTGTTCGCGAAGAATTTCGACCAGGTCAATTTCGTCCCCGCGTTCATCCTGACGCCGCTGACGTACTTCGGGGGAGTGTTCTACTCCGTCAGCCTGTTGCCCGACTGGGCACTTCGGCTGTCCTACATCAATCCCATCCTCTACATGGTGAACGGGTTCCGCTACGGATTCCTTGGGGTCTCCGACGTGCATATCGGCATCGCGTTCGCGCTCATGGCGGGCGCGGCGGTAGTCCTGTTCACCGTGAATGTCATCCTGATGAACCGCGGCGTCGGAACGCGGGAGTAGCGACTTGGCCGAGAAAATCAGCGTGGCGCTGGTTACGGCGCGGGCGGCGCGCGGCCTGGATGAAGACGAGGCGCCGCTGAAGCGAGCCTTCGAGGTCGCCGGCTGCGAGGCGCACCCGGTGGAATGGGACGATCCGAATGTGGACTGGGCGTCGTTCCGCCTGGTGCTGCTGCGCTCCGCCTGGGATTACGCCGAGCGCATCCGGGAATTCCTCGCCTGGGTGGAGCGCGCCTCTGCCGTGACGAACGTACTCAACCCGCTGCCGCTGGTGCGCTGGAATACCGACAAACACTACATCGCGAAGCTGGCGCGGGCCGGAATCTCGACAGTTCCCAGTACGTTCGTCGAGCCTGGCGAGGATGCTGCCGCGGCCCTGAAACAGGTACTGCAAAAGCACGCCAACGCCGAGCTGGTCGTGAAACCTGCGGTGGGTGCGGGCTCTCGGGACGCCCAGCGCCACAAGCGGGAGGAATTCGACGCGGCGGTCGCGCACATTCAGCGACTGCTGTCAGCAGGCCGCAGCGCTCTCATACAGCCCTACCTGGAACGCGTCGACGTGGATGGCGAGACCGCGCTGATGTTCTTCGAGGGACGCTTCAGTCACGCGGTCCGCAAGGGTCCGCTGCTGCCCCCAGGAGGCACCGCCACGACGGGACTGTTTGCCGCGGAAACCATCGATCCGCGCCAGCCGGGTGCCGATGAACTGCAACTCGCGCAGCGGATCATCGGAGAGATTCCTTTCGGGCCCCCGCTGTACGCGCGCATCGACCTCATTCGCGGGGATCGCGGCGAACCCTGTCTGCTCGAGCTGGAACTCACCGAGCCGTCCCTGTTCTTCAATCATGCGCCTGGCTCGGCGGACCGTTATGCCGCCGCCGTGCTGCGCTGGTACGGGCAGCGCCCCGGCTGATTCAGTCGGAGCCTTCGCGCGACCGGCCCCTTCGCGCGACCGGCCCCTTCACGCGACTGGCCCCTTCACGCGACCGGGCGCCTTCGCGCGGGCGATGATCCGAGGTCGGCAGGCGCCGGCGTCTGATTTACTTCTGCGTCCAGCGTCCGCTGGCGTCCTGGTAGTACCAGCCTGGCTGCGCACCGCGCTCCACCCAGCGGCGCGCGAACGTGCGCCGGATGTCAGCTTCCCATTCCGGATGGCCATTGGCCTTGGCGATCTCCGCATACAGCGTGCTGCGATCGCGGTTGTCCTCCGCCACCAGCCTTGTCACCACGGCGCGCTCGGCGAGCGGGACGGCGTTTGGATCGCGCACGGCGACCTGACCGTCAGCAGTCAGGCCGATGGCGCCGGAATCGAAGTACTTCTTCAGGCCTCCGAATCGCTGCTGCATGGAAGCCGTGACGGCGCGGATCTGCGGGCCCGAGACATCCAGGTTGGGACTCGCCTGGGCCTGCGCCGCGGGCACCAGCAGGTCGAGCAGGCCGCCGGCCGCGGCCAGCAGCACGGACGGATGTTCCGGCTGGCGCCGCGAGTTGGGAGGCGTGCCGGCCGGATTGGCGGGCTTCGCATCCTGCGGCGTCCCCGCCGGCTGGCTCGTCACCGTGTCGATGATCCGGTCGGCCGCCTGTTCGGCCGCGGCGGCCGGGAAGTACACGTTGACCGTGACACAGGCGGCCAGCAGGACCACCAGGGCGAGCTTCAAGGATACGAGCCGCATGAGGTTGCCTCTCGGGGGATGGTTCATGTGGGTACGACGTTAGCGGATGATCACATTCTGTGTATGCATGCCCGCGGCGATTTGCGCAACCAGCTGTGGCCAGTCCACGCGCCCGGCGTTGCCAATGATGTCGATGCGCGGCAGACCGCGCCCCTTGACCAGATAGTAGCCGCTGCCCGTGGGCTCGATACCGCTCATCAGGCACACCTCATCGCGCAGCTCGCAGCGCATGCCGATCTGGTCGTAGCGGAAGGTCTTGAAGAAGCGCAGCACACCTGACTGCAACGCAGCCGCCACGCCACCGCCCCCGCCGCCAATACCGGAGATGCTGGTCACCGCTTTCTGGCTGATCAGGTGAGTCGAACGGTCCCCGGGCGAGGTGTACAGGCGCGCATCGAAGGCCACCGGCGACCAGTTGAACAGCTCCAGGCCCCTGATGTCCGCATCCAGCCTGCCGGTGATCGAGCCGATGGAAAACGTATGGGTCAGGAGGTCGAGATCCAGTCCGCGAGCGGTCACATCGGCCTGCAGACGTGGCCAGGGACCGAACGGATCACTCAGCGTCAACCGGCTCCCCACGATGCTGCCATCGAACACACTTGCGCTCAGGTCGCCGCCGAAGGCCAGCACCCGGTCCCGATAGGTGACCCCGGGAATCCGGCCGGCAAGCTGGCCGGACAGCGTCGGCCAGCCGAACGCCGCCGAGAGCAGCGGCATGCTGATCGGTTCCAGATGCGCATCGAAGTCCAGCTCGGTGTCCGGGGCACCCAGGTGCCGCACCGCGAGCGTATGCACGATCAGGGCGCCATCGAAGATGGGCAGGCGTGTATCGCCCAGCAGGGTGACGTTGCTGCCACCCGTGACAAACCTCAGGCGCACGGCGCCTCCCCGAAGCCCATACACACGACTGCCGCTCCAGCTCAGCTCGGACGGGTCGGTGTGGGCCGGATCGGCCGCCCAGTGAATCTGGCCGGACAGCTGACTCAGAGAGAAACGCGTGCCGGGATCGGCGAGAGCCACATTATCCAGGCGGACATCGAGCCGCTGCAGCTGGTCGTTCGCGATGTCCACAGTGCCGCTGGCGCTGCCCATGGCATCGAGGGCGCCGAAGTCCGTGGCCGCCAGAGTAAGCTGGGCGAAACTCCGGTACGCCGATGGGAATTGTATGCGTTGTACGTCGGCATGCACCTGAGACAGCGAGATCGACTCGCCCAGCGTCACTCGCGCCGCACCGTGGGCCTGCAGCAGATCACGCTGTTCGATCTGCGTCTGAGACAGAACCAGCGTCGCAGGCTTGCCCGCCTGGTTGACACGGAGCTGCGCGTGCGTGCGCAGCTCCAGCGGGTTGGCACCGAAATCCAGCAACACGGGACCGGCGAGAGTCTGTCCCGCCGTGCCACGCAGCCGGATGTCCGAATCGAGGACGCCACGCGCACGGCTCACCCTGCCGGACAACGCGCCTGCCAGAGTCTGTCCGGCGATCGTGCCGGCTTCGTTGGAGAAATTCAGGTCGCTGGTCTGCGCGGCGAACGTCGCCTGCAACGAATCGGGCTTGACCTGCGATGAGCCACTCAGTGTCACATGTCCGGTAAGCGATGGGACTGCCGGCACCGGCACCCAGGCCGATGCGAGCTTCAGGAGTGCCGGAATATCCATGGAGCCCGTCTCGACACTGACCGACGAAGCAGTGCCCGTGGTTTG
This sequence comes from Steroidobacteraceae bacterium, assembly GCA_035542375.1. Lineage (GTDB taxonomy): Bacteria > Pseudomonadota > Gammaproteobacteria > Steroidobacterales > Steroidobacteraceae > 13-2-20CM-66-19. The sequence continues at coordinate 50,861 of DATKLO010000035.1, forward strand.
GACGCCGAAGCGGACGTTCCCTCCCGCCACCAGCAGTCCCGAACCGGTCACGGATGCAGATTCATCGGTGGAGTTGTAGGCGCCCGCAAGAGTCAGATTGAGTCCTCCGGTGGGGCCTCCCCTCGCCGTCAGAGTTCCACTGCCGCAGCCGATCGCAGGCAGTGTGACGGCGAAGGCGCCGCAGTTGAGCACCACGGATGAATAGCTGACAGGAACCAGCTTGCCTCTCGATGTGGCGGGCACGGTGAAATACAGCCGCCCAACCTGCACGCGGGCACCGACGGAACTGCTCTGTCCCAGCTCCAGCACGGCCGAGGTACCGGAGGCGCGCACGCGCGGTGCCACCAGCTCGCCGACCTCGAGGACGATCCGATCCACTGCCGCGGCGATACCGCTGCTACCGCAAAGCAGCAATGCAAAGGGGACCCTATACCCGGCTCCGCGCACCCTTTCCGGCCTCCGTCGCGTTGTGTGGAAGTGCCGCCCCAAGGATTGACCCGTACCAGTGTACCGAGCCCGCCTGAACCCACCCTGGCGGGGCCTCCGTTGCCTGTGGATTCACGGCTTGCGGCCGATTTTGTGAGACAGAACACACAAAACCGGGCCCAAGTGCCTGTGGCAAAGAAACTTTCACACTTCCGTCACGGGGCTGACGCGCTCGGGATCAAAGCTGTAGCGGCACAAAGCCTGCGGCAGTCGCACCGCCGTGGCTGGAAGAGCGACATGAAGGCGAGCGGACTGATGGCGTTCATGGCCCGTATCGACGCGGTCGAGTACGGCATCTGCCGTACCCTCAACCGCGGCGCCGCGCTGCCTTTGCCGCGGCGGGTCTTCCAGATCGCCAGTCGTCTCGGTGACGGCATCATCTGGTACTGCCTGATCCTCGCCCTCCCGCTGCTGTACGGCCCGGTCGCCGTGAAGCCGGCCGTGGTCATGGCGGTGACCGGATTGCTGGGTGTCCTGCTCTACAAACTCCTGAAGCGGGTCTTCGTGCGGGAGCGCCCGTTCATCACACACTCGTCCATTTCGCTGGCCGCCGCCCCTCTGGACCGCTACAGCTTCCCGTCGGGGCATACACTGCATGCCGTCTCGTTCACCTGGCAGGTGTGCGCGCACTTCCCCGAACTCAGCTGGGTGCTCTTGCCGCTCACGGCGCTGATCGCCGGCTCGCGCGTCGTGCTGGGCCTTCACTACCCGACCGACGTTCTCGTCGGCGCGGTGATCGGCGGATCGCTGGCGGAACTGGGGCTGTCACTGGCATAAAGCCCTAGTGCGAGTTCTCTTCGTCTCAGACGTCTATTTCCCGCGGGTCAACGGCGTCTCCACTTCGATCCGGACCTTCCGTCAGGATCTGGCCAATTGCGGTGTCGAGACACAGCTGGTGGCGCCTGCTTACGGCTCGTCCGCGGACGATGATCCCGGCGTCATCCGCGTAGCTTCCAGCGGTATTCCCCGCGATCCCGAGGATCGCCGCATGCGCTGGGGCGCGCTGAATCGAGCGCTGGCCGCGATTCCTGCCGGACACGTGGATGTCGTGCATATCCACACACCGTTCATAGCGCATTACGCGGGAGCCCGGTTCGCGCGCAACTCGGGTATTCCCAGCGTCGCGACCTACCACACCTTCTTCGAGGAATATCTGCACCACTACGTGCCGGTGATGCCGAGACGCATCGGTCGTTTCCTCGCGCGTAGTTTCACGCGCTCGCAGTGTGATGATGTAAAGGCGCTGATCGCTCCATCGGACCCCATGCGTGAAGTACTGCTTCAGTACGGCGTATCCACACCCATCCACGTGCTGCCGACCGGACTGCCGTCGGACCGGTTCGGTGCCGGCGATGCGGCACGGTTCCGCACACAGTCGGGACTGCCGGCCGATCGGCCGCTGGTGACTTACATCGGGCGCGTTGCGCACGAGAAAAATATCGATTTCCTCGTCAAAGTCTTTGTCGAAGTGCGCAAGGCCGTCCCCAACGCCATGCTGGTCATCGCGGGCGAGGGGCCGGCTCGCGAGTCACTGCGGCACCTGGTAGCACGGCTCGGGTTGGAGAACGACGTCCACTTCGCCGGTTATCTGGACCGCAACACGGCTCTGCTCGACTGCTACGCGGCCGCGGATGTGTTCGTGTTCGCCTCGCGGACCGAGACCCAGGGTCTCGTGCTGCTCGAGGCCATGGCGCAGGGGGCGCCCATCGTGTCGACGGCCGAACTCGGTACCCGCTCAATCCTCAAGGCAGGCGCGGGCGCACTGGTGGTGCCCGAGGAATTGAACGCTTTCGCAGCAGCGACCGTACGCGTACTCCAGGACACCAGTCTGCGTCAGGAGCTGTCCGGACGAGGGCGCGTCTATGCACGTACCTGGTCGTCAGCGGCGATGGCCCGCAGGCTTGCCGACCTGTACGGGTCACTGAAACTCGCCCCCGGAGCCGCGCGCGCCGTCGCCTGAGGCTGTTCGCGACGTAAGATCGTCGCACCAGCGCGACAGCGCTGGACCCCCGAACGTTCTGCGTTACACTTTCCTCCACTGATGTTCCAGGATGTTGGAGCAGGCATGGGGGCCAAGCGCGCGCTGATCGTCGACGACTCCAAGTCGGCGCGCCTGTTTCTGGCGCGAATCCTGGAGAAATACGAGATCGACGTCGACAACGCCGAGACCGCCGAGGCCGCCATCGAGTACCTGGCCGGGCACCGCCCCGACGTGATCTTCATGGATCATCTGATGCCGGGCATGGACGGTTTCCAGGCCGTGCAGGCCATCAAGAACAACCCGTTGACCGCGACCATCCCCATCATGATGTACACCTCCCAGGAGGGAGAGCTGTATCTGGGACAGGCCCGGGCGCTTGGTGCGGTGGGCGTGCTGCCGAAGCAGATCAAGCCCACGGATGTCTCGAAGGTGCTGTACCAGCTGCACCTGTTGGTGGACCGCCGCAGCCCGCATCAGACCAGTTTCCGGCCCTTGAACCTGACCGGCGGTTCCGGCGAGGAGCACGCGGCCGCCAACGAGTCCGGCCTGCAGCCCAAGCTCCTCACCGAGACCAATCTGCGCGAGCAGTTCGCGGAACTGCGCCGTGCCCTGGTGGCCGGCATCGATACGCAGACCGAGCGCATCACCTCCGAGATCAGGGCGTTGTTGCTCGAGGCGCTGCCTCCCCCTCCCCCCGAAGGCCTGTCACCGGCCCCGCCGTCGCGTCCGGCCCCGCAGTGGAGTTGGATCGTTGCGGCTGTGGCGCTCACGATCGCGCTGGCGACCACGGCCCTGTGGTGGCAGCAACTCAACCAGCTGCACGCGCTGGGTGCTGAGGTGGCGCAGCTCCGCCATGACATAACGGATCGACTCGCCGCGAAGGCGGCCAGTGTCGCTGGGGTCTCCGACGGGACCGCGACTGGAAAGGGCCAGGATGGTGTGACGACACCTCCGGCGGAAGCTTCCGCGCGCGCCCTGCCAACGGATGCGCGGCCTCTGGTCATCCCCGTGCCGTACGGCGGTGAAGCACTGAGCGGCCCTCGCCTGGAAATCATCCGTCAGCTGCTGGACCGACTCGTCAAGGAGAGCCGCAGTGGGGTTCTCGACATCAAATCCTTCGCCGGCCGCTTCTGTCTGGTCGGCAACGCCAGCGACGGCTTCTCGTTGGCACCGGATGAAACGCCGTTTTCCAAGTGCGATGTCGTCGGCAATCCGCCCGACGACGCACTGTCAACCGCACAGCGCATTCCGCTGTCGTTCGCCAATCTCGTGGGTGGTATCCGCAATGCCTCGCGCGGCACTGTGGATGTGCAGACGTCGGTGGGTGACGCCACGGTCACCGCGGTCCCCTATCCGCAGGTGACGCCTGAGCTGGGCGCAGCCGAATGGAACAAGGCGGCCGCCACCAACAACCGGATCGAAATCCGGCTGCACTGAGTCGCTCCGACCCGAGTTTGCCCGTGCTGCCCACTATCGACGAGGGTTTCCGTCCGCCCCGCTGGCTGCGCAATCGGCACATCCAGTCGATGCTGGCGAGCAAGGGTCGCCTCACCTCCATCGAGCGGCGCGCCATCGGGGTGACTGCCGCTCAACGCGAGATCCTGCTGGATTGCGGCGACGGCGTGCGGCTGCAATGTTTCAGGTCGACGCCCCCGGAGTGCAACGGCCGGCCCGCGATCGTGCTCCACGGCTGGGAAGGAAGCGCGGAGTCGCAGTACATCCTGTCGCTGGCGCAGCAGCTGTTCGAGCGCGGCTTCGACGTCGTGCGGCTCAACCTGCGTGATCACGGCGAGACGCATCATCTCAATCGCGACTTGTTCCATTCGTGCCGCCTGTCCGATGTACTCGGCGCGCTGCGCGCCTTGCAGGAGTTATTCCCCGGTAAACCGCTCTCGCTGGCCGGTTTCTCACTCGGCGGTAATTTCCTCGTGCGCGCCGCCGCGGAGGCCGCCAATGCAAACCTCAATCTGGCGCGCGTCGTGGCGATCTCGCCGGTACTCGAGCCCAGCGAGACGCTCCTGGCCCTGGAACATTCATTTCCCGGCTATCAGCTGTATTTCGTGCGCAAGTGGATGCGCTCGCTGCTGAAGAAGCAGGCCCACTGGCCAGCCGTGTACGACTTCGCCGAGATCGGCAGGATGGCCAGCCTGCGCCGCATGACGGCCGAGCTGGTGCGGCACTTCACAGAGTTTCCCAGCATCGAGGCCTACCTGAATGGCTACTCCATCACCGGTGGACGGCTCGAGCGCCTCGAGGTCCCGACGCGAATCATCGCCTCGCTGGATGACCCGATCATTCCGTCGCGCAGCCTTGAGAGACTGGCGCGCTCCCCGGCGCTGCGTTTCACGCTGACGCACCACGGCGGCCACTGCGGCTTCCTCGAGCGACTCTCGGGGCCGAGTTGGGTGGAGAAGCGGATCGTCGAAGAGTTCGCGCTGCCGGGTTAGCCAGTGGACCGAACGGCGTGCGCTCGCATCGCTTCGCCGAGCGTGCGCACCTGCGCTGTCACCACGAAGTCCGCGCCCCGACTGGCCAGGTCGAGCGCGGTATCCAGCTCGGAGACTCCCGTGACGGCCCATCGCCAGGGACCTCGCCACAGAGCCCCGGTGGCGGACAGAGTCGTGCGTCCGCAGAACAGATATTCCGGCTGGAAGGCCTCGAATTTCAGGCGCGAGTGGGTGTCGTACGCGGACAGCATCCAGCCGATCGGGTAATTGACACGAGTGCGCGCCGTGTGGATCGTCGCCAGGTCCCTGGAAACCAACACGCAGCGCGATCGGAAGCGATGCAACGCGCGGGCCACCTCCACGATCAGCTTCTCGTGACCGAATCGTGCCACCGCGGCGCGCCCGAGTTCGACAAACAGCGTGATCTCGGGGTGACCATCCAGCAGCTCGAGCGTCGCGCCCAGCAACGGAATCCGCGTGTCACGGAAGCGCTCGCCGAACAGATCGGACCGGCCCACGTCCAGTGCCGCAAGTTGTGCCGCGGACATCTCCGTGTTCCCACCGGCGCGCGCCAGCGACTGCTCGTTACAGACTACCGGCACGCCGTCGCTGCAGAGGTGCACGTCGAGGTGAATGAAACGCACACCCAGCGCGAGGGCCGAGCGCAAAGCGGGCAGGGTATTCTCGGGGAACTCCGCGGAGTTGCCCCGGTGTCCGACGAGATGTAACAGCCTCATGGCCGTCCCTGACCTCAGGTGCCGCTGCGTTTCTCCTCGAAACGCAGTATGGGCTCGCTGCCGGTCACCGTCACTTCGCCGTCGACGACCGCGCCCTTGGCGATCGCGATGGTGCGCGCCACGATGTCGGCTCGAATGACCGCCGAGGCGCCGATCTCGAGCTTCTCCTCGATGACCAGCTTGCCGGAAATGCGGCCAGCGATGACGGCGGCCTTGGCGTGGATCTCGCCATCCCACTCGGAGCGCGCCGCCATGCTGAGCGCACCGCCGACACGGCCATCACCGCGGATGGCGCCGCAGACCACCAGGGGCCCGGCCGTTTCCAGATCCCCCGTGAGCCGCGATCCGGCGGCCACGAAGGTCGGCGAACTTCCGAGCTGGTCGATCAGTCTGCGCTTCGGAACGTCACTCATGTCGGCTCCCGTGGAGTGCGCCGCCGCGTTGGGGGCCGCGCCGGTAGAATATCCGGCACCGGCCAGGTGAAGAGGCTGACAATGATCACAATCCGGGCAGGAAAAGGCGTGCTGGCAGTCGGGCTGCTGCTGCTGGGCGCCTGCAGCCGCGAGCAGCAGGACTGGCGCTCTGCCGAGGCAGCCGATTCCGTCGAGGCCTACGGTGACTTCATTCAGCGACATCCTGACAGCGAGCTGGTGACCCAGGCGCGCGCCCGCGTCGTGCAGCTCGGCGAGGACCGCGACTGGCAAGAGGCGGGCAGCACGGACACTTCGCAGGCATACAGGCAGTTCCTGGCGCAGCATCCCAACGGCAAATGGGCGCAGGAAGCGCGCATCCGCATCGAGAATTTCGCGCTGGGCACGCAGCCCTCCGACGGCTCCACGGGCACAGCGGTCGTGCCGGTGCCTCCCGCAGCGGCTGCGGCAGCAGCCCCTGCCGCGGCAGCGCCAGCGGTTCCCCCGGCAATGACCAGCGCCGCGCCCGCCCAGCCAATGCCCGCAGCGACATCGCCGCCAGCCAAGGGCTACGGCGTGCAGCTGGGCGCCTTCAGCAGTGACTCCGGGGCCAACGCCGCCTGGCAGGCCCTCCAAGGGCGCTTCGCAGCCGAACTCAAGGGCCTCTCACCCCAGCTGGTTGGCGCGGACACGCCCTCCGGGCGCGTCTACCGGCTCCAGGCGTCCGTATCTGACGAAGCCCACGCCCGCGCTCTCTGCGATGCGCTCAAGGCGCGGTCCCAACCGTGCGTTCCCGTGTTGCCGCATTGACCATGACGGCGGCCTACCGTCCAAAGGTGACAATTCTCGTCACCCGTCCGGGTGCCCCGAAAAACAGCTAACTCGTTGTTTTTGTTGCATAGAGGGGGGCTGGCACAGGGCTTGCTCCTCTCTTGGCCGTGTAAGGCTTGAAATGCGAACAACTTCCCCGGTGTTCGCTTCCCTCCGCGCCGCGATGCGTCTTCCCCCGCTCGCGGCGCTTTTTTATCTCTTGCAGCCCCGGCCTCCCGTACCCATTCTGTGCCCAGGGCCGTCGGCCGGGAGTCGTCCCGGAGCGAGGCCGCCGGGCACACGCCCGGATCCGGGCCCCCGCGCCCTCCCCACTCCCTGGCCGCAATGGAATCCATGAAGCAATCCCTGGGCTCGCCTGTGTTGACCGCTACGCCGCAGCCCTTCGGCGTGTCGGCAGCCATTGCAAGTGCCGCCCCGGTTCCGGGGCGCGAGCTGGTGCGTGCCACGACATTGGCCAACGGCATGAAGGTGATCGTGTGGCCCGTGCATGACATTCCCAACGTCGCGCTCAACAACTGGGTGCGCGCCGGCAGCCGCAACGAATCGCCCGGAGTCACCGGGCTGGCGCATTTCTTCGAACACATGATGTTCAACGGCACCTCGCGCCGACAGCAGGGCGAGTTCGACCGGCTGATGGAGGCCCGTGGCGGCGCCAATAACGCCTTCACCAGCGATGACGTCACCGTCTATCAGGACTGGTTCCCGCGCAACGCGCTCGAGCTCGTACTGGATCTCGAGTCGGATCGGATCGCGAATCTCGCCTTCACCCCCCAGGTGGTGGAAAGCGAGCGCGGCGTCGTCACCTCCGAGCGCAGGCTGCGCGTCGATGATAACAATCAGGGTCTGCTGAGCGAGCAGGTACAGGCCAGCGCGTTCGTCGCGCATCCCTACCGCTTTCCCACCATCGGGTGGCCGGCCGACATCCAGTCCTGGCGCATCGAGGACCTGCAGAAGTTCTTCCGCACCTGTTATGCCCCCAACAACCTGACACTGGTGCTGGCGGGCGATGTGGTGCCGGAGGATGTGTTTGTCCTGGCGCGACGCTACTTCGAGCCGATTCCGCGACAAGCGCCGCCGGATGAAATCCGCGTGCGCGAACCGGAGCAGCTCGGCGAGCGGCGTGTCACCGTTCGGCGCAAGGCACAGACACCGCTGCTCCAGTATGCCTACAAGGCGCCTGCAGCCGCTGATCCGCGCGCCCCCGCAGTCAGCCTGTTGCTTTCCATCCTGGTGGATGGCGACTCCTCGCGCCTGCACCGCTTGCTGGTCGAGGAGACCCAGCTCGCCATTGAAGTGGGCGGCCACTGGCACGAAGGTTTCGACCCGGGACTGCTCTGGCTGTATTTCACGTTGCCGGAGGGCGCCGATGTGGCCGAGACCGGACGCGTGGTGGATGCTGAACTGGCGCGCGTTGCGACCGGGGGCGTCACGGCCACCGAACTGCGGCGCGCCCAGAATCTCACTGCGGCGGGCTTCTGGAGGAAGCTGGCCACCCTCGACGGCAAGGCCCAGCTGCTCGGCGAGTACGAGATCTTCCATGGCGACTGGCTGAAGCTCTTCGACGCTCCCGCCCGCTTCGAAGCGGTGACGCTGCCTGAGATACATGCGGTGGCACGCGAGATTCTCGATAGCCGCCGCCGTACGGTGGGTGTGCTCGAGTCCGGGGCGGAGGCCGAATGAGCGCCTCCGTCAACACCGGGTCATCGCCGGCTGCGGCGGCACCGGCTTCGGCGGCACCGGCTGCGGTCGCGCCGGCCCACGCAGCGGCGTTGTCACCGCCGGGAACGCCTGCCTCTGTTGCACCCACTCCGTTCGATGCGCATTGCGGCAACGTGAAGGTGCCAGCGCACGAGCGACTCGTCCTGGAAAACGGACTGACGCTGATTGTCGTACCACGTCATGACGTTCCTCTGGTGGCGTTCAACGCTGTTCTACGCGGCGGAGAATGCGCCGGAGCCCCCGGTAAGCCGGGGGTAGCATCACTGGTGGCCGGGCTGCTCGAGAAGGGCGCCGGCGCACGTGACGCCTTCGAATTCGTGGACGCCGTCGAGAACGCCGGCGGCACCTTCCATGCCGGTGCCGGCCCCGAATCCATTGCCATCCGTGGCCAGTTCCTGGCGCGCGACCAGCGGCTCATGCTCGAGCTGCTTGCCGATGCGTTGCTGCGGCCGCGGTTCGAGGCGGAGGAACTGGAGATCCTGCGCACGCGCCACGTGGAACTCATCAAGGCCGCGAAGGACTCCGATCCTTCCGAGTTGATTGGTACCTACGGACGCGCCTTCCTGTTCGGCGCACATCCTTACGGACGCCCGGTGATGGGCAGCGAGCGCTCGCTCGCGAGCATCACGCGCGCTGACATTCTCGATTACTACCGCAAACATTTCGGTTCCGACCGGCTCACGCTGGTGATCGCCGGCGATGTGGACACCGTCTGGCTCAAGAATGCCGTGCGCGAGTACTTCGCAGAGTGGCGACCCGCGGGCCCGCTGCGGGCATTGGCACCGACCAGGCGGCTGGGCGAGCGCCGGGTGCTCGTCGTGGATTCGCCCGGGTCGGTGCAGACCCACTTCTGGATCGGCAACGTCGGTGTCGACCGGCATTACCCGCAGCGCGCGGCGCTCGACCTCGTGAACACCCTGTACGGCGGGCGCTTCACGTCGATTCTCAACACCGAACTGCGCGTGAAGTCCGGACTCTCCTACGGCGCGCGCGCCGGTTTCGTCCGCGGCAGCGTGGCGGGCGAATTCGCCATCCGCTCCTTCGCCCAGACCGAGCAGGCCGGCAGGGCCGTGGAACTCGCCCTGGGCACGCTGGAGCACCTGCGGCGCCTGGCCGTCACACCCGAGATGTTGAACTCGGCACGCGCCTACGTGCTCGGCCAGTACCCGCTGGAATTCGAGACCACCGCGGACTGGGCCGTTGCGCTCGGTGAGCTGGAGTTGTACCGGCTGGACCGGGGTTACATCGAGAACTACGGCGCGCAGCTGCGCGAAGTCACCCTCGAGCAGATGCGCGCCGTGATGGAGGCCGCATATCCGGACCCCGCTGAACTGGCGATCGTCCTGATCGGTGACGCGCAGGCGCTGCGCGATCCACTCCGCTCACTGGGCCCCGCGACCGTCATCCCGCTGACCAGCACCGATTTCGGCGCTGCCGCTGCGACCTGAGCGGCGATCGCGACCGCTGACAGCCCCGACCGCTGACAGCCCCGACCGCCACACTCACGGCTGGCGCCGGATCTCCACCTGCGCCACCGCGTGCTCCGTCAATTTCAACGCCGTGAGGTTGCGTGTGACGAACTCCGCGCGCGGCGAGAGCGCGGCGGCACGCTGCATGTCACCGTGCGCGGCCGCAGGTTCCGCTGACAGCCAGTGCAGAATCGCGCGGTTGGACAGAGCCACGGCGATGTACTCGTCCTGTGACTTGCGACTCCACACCATGTAACTGGGCGCATTGAGGCGCTCCTGCACCGCTGTCTTCACGGCCTTGTCACACGCCGCGCGCGCGGTTTCCCACTGGTGGGTCACGGTGTAGGCAACACACAGATTGTTGCTGATCGAGGTGGGATCGCGCGATACGGGATTCCCGCGCGGGCCGAGATCTTCCAGTGCCGCCATGTACGCACCGCTCAGCAGCTGCGGACCGCCCTGTACGTTGCTGTAGGCGGTCAGTACCAGCTTGTCCGGGCCAACGCCCGCCTGGACCGCCGTGCAGGCCAGCAGTGCGGTGGCGGTGAGTCCGATCTTGCGTGAACGATTCATGACAGTCTCCTGTTGCAACATCCAACCCGTCCCGTGTTGGAACGGACGGCGCCACGATAGGGTCGCGGCGGGAGAGCGACAAACGAAAAGAATCGGGATTACAGGTGAGTCGCGCTCACGTGCGTGGCGCGGAATTGCGACAGGGCCCAGTTCGTGATGGCCTTCACTTCCGGCCGTCCCGAGTCCTTCGGACGGTTGACCAGGAAGTAGGTGTCATTGGTAGGCAGCTCGACCGAGAAGATCCTGACCAGCGCGCCGGAGCGGAACCACGAGTCGCACAACACCGAGGGCACGAGCGCAACGCCGATGCCGCGCTCCGCCGCGCGCGCGACCGCGAACATGGTGTCGAGCTCGATCACGTTCTTCGGCTCGGGCGTCTCCAGTCCGATCTCCTCGGCCCATGTGGTCCACGCGAACGGCCGCGCCTTGTGCACGATGAGCGCCATTTCCCGGAACACACCGCTTCCCAGACGGGAGACAGTGGCAGCGTGCTCCTTTGCGCACACCGCTGTCAGGTTCAGAGAAAACAGTCGGGATGCCGTCACGCCGGAAGGCTCGGTATCGGACAACAGGATGGAAACATCGGCGGTCGGCGGATGGATCGAGGGACGCGGATCGCTCGTGTCGATCTGCATGTCGATCTCGGGATACGCCGCGCAGAAGCTCGTGAGCCGCGGAATGAACAGCTCACTGGCGAAGAACGGCGGCAGCAGCACGCGCAGAGTGTGTCTGCCGTTGCGGCGCGCGATCTGCGCAAGGCTCCGGTCGAGCGCCTCGAGCAGCGGCTCGACCTCATCGAGCAGAGTATGTCCGGCGGTCGTGAGCTCCAGCGCGCGCGTCTTGCGCTCGAACAGGCGCACGCCCAGGGACTCCTCCAGCTCCTTCATCTGGTGGCTCACCGCGGAGGGCGTCAGAAACAGCTCGTCGGCTGCGATTTTGAAGCTGCGGTGACGCGCAGCGACGCAGAACGCGCGCAGGTTTCGCAGTGGAGGTGGACGGGACAGGCGCAACATCGGCGAATTAAATGTCGAGGTATCCAGCATGCGCACCCGCATTTGCAAGATCCATGCCCCCTTCGAGGCAGAGTGCGTGGCCCGGGGTGGCCGGCGGTTGCGTGTCATACAAGGGTGGCGCGGCCGAGAGTTGCACGGTTATCGCGCCGTGCTGCACCGACTCGGCGCAAGCATGCGCCGCGCCGCTCGGGCGGCGAGAATCCCGACGATTGAGCAGCCGCCGGGACGCGCCCGCGGTGCTCTCCGATCGCCCCCGCTGCTCAGCGCTGCAGCGCCAGATCGAGCCAGCGGCCGAGCGTCGCGGAATCCACCGCTCCGGACTGGCGGGCCACTTCCCGGCCGCCCTGGAACAGGATCAGCGTCGGGATGCTGCGGATGTTGAATCGCCCCGCCAGCTCCTGCTGCTCATCGGTGTTGATCTTGGCGACCTGCACGCTGCTGGCACGAGCGGCGGCCGTGCGCTCCAGCACCGGTGCCATGGCCCGGCAGGGCCCGCACCAGGGCGCCCAGAAGTCCACCAGCACGGGCAGCGAGCCACGGCCGATGTGGGTGGCGAAGGAGTCGGCGTCCAGGGCGATCACCTTGCCCGGGAGCAGCTGCGCCTTGCAGCGCGGGCATTTGGGCTGCTCGTCCAGCCGGTCCGCGGGCGTGCGCACGACGGAATGGCAATCGGGGCAGGCGACGAGAATAGAATCCGGAGCCGAAGCGGTTGAGGTGTTCATGCTGCCAGGGGATTCGCTGCGTAGGCTTGCCAGCATGGGGGTGCGGCGGGTGGATTCAAGCCATGCCCCCCCGGGAGGGCCACTTGCGGATTCGCCCGGGCGACCCCATCTGTACCGCCACCGTTGAGGGCTGAAGCGACTCATGGAATACCGTGACTATTACCAGACGCTGGGGGTTGCCCGGACCGCGAGCGCGGAGGAGATCAAGAAGTCCTACCGCCGCCTCGCGCGCAAGTTCCACCCCGACGTCAGCAAGGAGAGCAACGCCGAACAGAAGTTCAAGGAACTGCAGGAGGCGTACGAGGTCCTGAAGGACCCGGAGAAGCGCGCGGCCTACGACCAGCTCGGCAGCGAGTGGAAGTCCGGCCAGCAGTTCCGGCCGCCGCCGGACTGGGGTAGCGGCTTCGAGTTCCGCGGCGGCCCGCGGCGCGGCGCCGGCCGGCCCGGCTCGGCCCAGCAGGAGGCCGACTTCGAGGAAGCCGAGGGCTTCAGCGACTTCTTCTCCTCCCTGTTCGGGGGCCGCGGTTTTGGCGGCGGCTTCTCCGCGGGCGGGTTTTCCACGGGTGGCAGCCGGCGCGCGGCGCGGGACCATCATGCTCGTGTCGATATCGACCTCGAGGAAGCCTACGCGGGAACGACGCGCACGCTCGAGTTGAAGCGGCCGGACCTCAAGTCCGACGGCACTCTCGAAATGAAGGCGCATACCGTGCGCGTGACGATTCCGGCCGGGGTCACGGACGGTCAGCTGATCCGACTCGCCGGGCAGGGAGAGCAGGGAGCCAGTGGCGGAAAACCGGGCGACCTGTATCTCGAAGTGCATATGCGGCCGCACAAACACTTCCAGCTCGACGGACGCGATGTCACGTTGACGTTGCCCGTTGCGCCGTGGGAGAGCGCACTGGGCGCCTCGGTGACCGTCCCGACACTGGGCGGGCCCGTGGAGATGCACATCCCGGCCAACTCGCAGAGCGGTCAGAAACTGCGCTTGCGGGGCCGCGGGCTGCCCGGCCAACCGCCTGGCGACCAGTACATCCAGCTCAAGGTCGTGGTCCCTCCGGCCAACACGCCCGAAGCGCGCGTCGTGTTCGAGGAGATGAAGCGGAAGCTCGCGTTCGACCCGCGCGCCGACCTCAACTGACGGTGCGGCGCCGCCTCGCCTGGGGCACCAGCCTCGACCGCGGCACCAGCCTCGCCCGCGGCACCAGCCTCGCCCGGGGCACCAGCTTCGCCCGGGGCACCCCGCTCGGGCACGGCCGTGCCCGGGAGAGCGCATCGCTCGGTGGCGTCCGCCGACGGAGGCTTACTGCCCGAAGCGCTCGGTATTGGCACGCAGCCAGGTGTCCTCGGCCGCCGTGCCGGCGCGACCGAGTATCCGGTTGCGATGCGGGAAGCGCCCGAACTGGTTGACGATCTCGCGATGACTCTGCGCCGACTCGAGCGCCTCCTCGAAGATCGTGGCGAGATCGGCCGGGGCCTCTGCCAGGAGCCGCCGGTAGGCTGCCACCGACTCGTCCTGCACTTCCTGTGACTCTGCGTGCTGCAGCGGCATGTAGAAGAAAATCCGTTCGACGACATTGAGCGCGGCGTCCGCCGCGGATTGCATGCCCGACAACGCCAGCGACAGAGCTGCTTCGTCCCACGCGAACGCCTGGGCTGTGCCGCGGTGGATATGCCGCGGAAACTGGTCCAGCAGGATGATGAGGCTCAGGCGCCGGCGCGGGCTGTCGGCCCAGCCGGACAACTCGCCGCGCGCCGCCCGCTCGACCGCATCGCTGAACTGCGAACGGATGCTCTCATCGAGCTGCTCGAGCAGCCGCGGGTCCGTCTCGAACCACACACTTGCCCGCTGAGCCAGACTCTTCAAGCGTGGCAGCCCTTGCCGGTCGGTTGGTGGCGGCAGAGCGCCGGTCCACGCCCTGCCGAACCAGAATTCCCGCACGCGCAGCGCCTCGTCCATGACTCACTCCGCCTCTGACTTGGCCTCGTCGGCCTCGAACAGCTTCTCGAGCTGCTGTGCCGCCTCGCGCGAGGCGGCCAGAAACTTCGACTCGTCCTCCTTGACCGCATACTGGGCCTCCAGTGTGGCCTCGTCGTGCTGCCGGAACCTGCGCACCGCCGCGCGAGCGCTCGTGGCATTTTCGCCAAGCGTTTCCAGCACGGTCGCCGCCATCTCCAGACTCGAGCCGAGCGTCTCGCGAATGATGTAACGCACCCCGAGGTCCTTGAGCGCGAACGTGTGCTGGCGGTTGCGGGCGCGCGCCAGGAGTTTCAGGCGCGGGAACTGTTCGCGCACCAGCTCTGCGGTGCGCAGCGAAGCCTCGACATCATCGATGGCGAGTACGAACACCGAGGCCGTTTCGGCGCCGGCGGCGCGCAACAGGTCAAGCCGCGAAGCATCGCCGTAGTACACCTTGTTGCCGAACCTGCGCACGAAATCCACATGCGTCTGGTTCGAGTCGAGCGCGGTGAAAGTGATGCCGCGCGCGGTGAGTACGCGGGCCACGATCTGCCCGAACCGGCCGAAGCCTGCGATGAGCACGCGATTGCTGCTCTCTTCGATGCCATCGAAAGGGCGCTGCGGCTCCGCGCCCCAGCGCGCCAGCAGCGCATCGTGCAGGATCAGCAGCAGCGGTCCGATCATCATCGAAAGCGTCACGGCCAGAATCAGCAGGTCGGCGGTGGCCGCGGCGATCAGCCGTTCCCGCGCCGCCAGGGTGAACAGCACGAAAGCGAATTCGCCGCCCGCCGGCAACGTGAATCCCAGCTTCCAGGCCGAGCGGACCGACTGGCCGGCAGTCCGGCCCAGTACGGTCACGGCCAGAAGTTTGATGACGAGGAAGCCGCCGGTCACCGCCAGCACCTGCAGGGGTCCGGACAGCAACAGGCCGAGATTCGCATCCATCCCCACGGCGATGAAGAACAGTCCCAGCAGCAATCCCTTGAACGGCTCGAGGTCCGCCTCGAGTTCATGACGGAACTCGCTGTCGGCCAGCAGAACGCCGGCCAGGAATGCCCCCAGCGACATCGATAGCCCCGCCTCACGTGCCAGCAGCGCCGTGGCGATGACGGTCAGCAGCGCTGCCGCGGTGAATACTTCGCTGACTTTCAGGCGCGCGACGATACGCAGGGCGGGGCGCAGCAACAGCCGACCGCCGCCGACGATCGCCGCCATGACCGCGAGCAGCTTGACCAGCGTGAGCCATCCACCGCCCCCCACGCTTTCGGTGCTTTGACCGGCCAGCAGAGGCAGAGCCGCAAGTACCGGCAACACCGCCAGGTCCTGGAACAACAGGATGCCGAAGGCAGCGCGGCCGTGCGGGCTCTTGAGCTGGTTGCGCTCGGCGAGCAGCTGCAATACGAGGGGCGTTGAGGACAGCGACAGCCCGAATCCGACGATCAGTGCCGACGCCGGCGGCAGGCCAGTTGCCCACGCCACCGTACCCAGCAGCACCGCGCACAACAGCACCTGTGCCGAGCCCATTCCGAACACCACGCGGCGCATGACCCACAGACGCGTGGGTTGCAGCTCCAGGCCGATGATGAACAGCAGCAGCACGATGCCGAACTCCGCCAAGCTCAGCATGCTGGGGATGTCGCTGACCAGGCGCAGGCCGTAGGGGCCGATGATCATGCCCGCCGCCACGTAACCCAGGATGGAACTGAGCCGCAGCAGCCGGAAGAGGGATACCGCCAGTACCGCCGCGCCCAGCAGGATGGCGGTCTGGGCCAGGGAGATCATCGGGTCCACCGGTTCATGCGCTCATTCTGGCAGGAAACCGGGCGGATCCGGTGCTTGAGATCCCCGGACAGCGACCCCATGCCTGCCGACCATGTTGAACGAGAACGAGTCGGCAGCCGGGAGTAGCGGCCTGCCGGATGACGCCCTCGATGCGTATTCGCAGGCGGTCGTGGGTGCGGTCGAGCACGTCGGCACCGCGGTGGTCAGTGTGTATGTCGGAGGTGCGGGCGAAGCCGCTCGTGCCCGCGGCGGTGCCGGATCGGGTGTCGTCGTCACTCCGGATGGCTACATCCTGACCAACGAACATGTGGTGCAGGGAGTTCAGGAAGCTCGCGTGGCGTTCGTGGATGGACGTAGCGCGCCGGCCAGCGTCGTAGGCCGTGATCCGTCCACGGATCTCGCTGTGCTGCGTGCGCAGGCAGGAGCGTTGCCGTATGCGAGCCTTTCGGGGACGCAGCCGCTGCGAGTGGGGCAACTCGTCGTGGCGGTCGGAAATCCGTTCGGATTCGAGTCGACGGTCTCCGCCGGCGTGGTGAGTGCTCTGGGTCGTTCACTGCGCAGCCGGCAAGGGCGGCTCATCGAGGGCGTGGTCCAGCACACAGCCGCACTCAACCCGGGCAACTCAGGTGGCCCGTTGGTCGACTCCCGTGGCCGCGTGGTGGGGGTCAACACCGCCATCATCGCAATGGCCCAGGGCATCGGCTTCGCTGTTCCCGCCACCACCGCGCAATGGGTGCTGACGGAGATCCTGACTCAAGGTCGGGTCAGACGCGCATACCTGGGCATCACCGTACGGGATCGGCCGCTGGACCTGCGTCTGGTCCGGGCGCTGGGCCTGTCAGTGAGGCGGGCCGTGGAGATCACGAGTCTCGAAGCGGAGGGTCCGGCTGCGCAGGCCGACCTGCAATCGGGCGATCTGATCGTCGCGGTCAACGAGGCGCCCGTGGACGGAATCGACGCCCTGCACCTGCAGCTCAGCCGCTGCCCACCCGGCAGTGCGCTGGCGCTGCGGATCCTGCGGCGGACTCAGAGCCTCGAGGTGCAGATTACGCCGCGCTGACCGGCCGGCATGCTCGCAGAGGTACTGGCCGAAGCGGGCGTAGAGGAAGTCGTCATGTCCCCGACCTGAAAGCGGGCTTCGGCGAAGAAGTCGGTGCAATGCCTCTGGCCGCTTGAAAGCAGCCGACAGGCCGGTATGATCGAAGCATAGTGTAGGTGTGGACAGGCGACTGCCGCACGGGTGACCGGCCTCGGACCCGAGCGATCGCGACTGCTGGCCCGAAGGGCGCAAAGCCCGACGCAGGCCTCCTGACCAGAGTTTTCTCGACCGCAACCGCTGCAGGGACGTGACCTGCCACGGTGGGCTTCGCACGCTCGCCGCACTTTCCGAGGCCATTGACGATGAGTTCTTCCGACACCGGTCTCTTCCGGGAGACCTACGAACGCGACAGCTGCGGGTTCGGGCTGATCGCCCATCTCGATGACCAGCCGAGCCATTGGCTGGTGCAGACGGCGATCACCTCGCTCAACCGTCTCACCCATCGCGGAGCCATCGCGACCGACGGCAAGACCGGCGACGGCTGCGGCCTGCTGCTGAAGAAACCGGAGAGCTTCCTGCGCGCGGTGGCGCTCGAGGCGGGCCTGGAGCTGACCGCGCAGTTCGCCACCGGCCTGGTGTTTCTCAACCGCGACCCGGCGCTCGCTCATGGTGCACGCGAGGTGCTGTGCGCCGAATTGGTGCGCCAGGGTCTCGAGCCCGCCGGCTGGCGCCAGGTGCCGGTGGATGCGAGCGCCTGCGGCCCGCAGGCGCTCAAGACGCTGCCCCACATCGAACAGATCTACGTCAACTGTCATCTGCCGGACCTGGACGAGGGCTCGTTCAATCGCAAGTTGTACCTGGCGCGCCGCCACGCGGAGAAGCGCCTGCAGGCGAGCGATCCGGTGTTCTACATCCCGAGCCTGTCCGCGACGACCATCGTCTTCAAGGGCATGGTCATGCCGGAATACCTCACGCAGTTCTACCCGGACCTGAGCGATCCGCGGCTCGAGACCTCGGTGGCCGTCTTCCACCAGCGCTTCTCGACCAACACCCTGCCGCAGTGGCGGCTGGCGCATCCGTACCGCTACCTGGCCCACAACGGCGAAATCAACACGGTGCAGGGCAACCGCAACTGGGCCCTGGCCCGCGGCCCGCTGTTCCGCTCACCGCTGTTGCCGGAGCTCACCGAGGTGCAGCCGCTCGTCTGCCTCACCGGGTCCGATTCGCAAAGCCTCGACAACATGCTCGAGGTGCTGCTGATGGGTGGCCTGGATGCGCTGCATGCCATGCGCCTGCTCGTGCCGCCGGCGTGGCAC